>JAUSFV010000028.1 GCA_030649305.1 bacterium | reverse complement strand
GCGCCAAGCATCGCATCAAGCGCTTCTTTGGAACCCGCTACATCTGATTTCAAAATAAGGGAAAACGACATGGCCTGTTTCGTCTCCTTCGCGGCCCCTTCCTCCGCCGCATCTTTTTTCTCCTCTGTCACCTCGGCGGAGGAAACAGTTGCTTCTTCCGCGGTTATTTTTTTTGCTATTTCTTCCGCGCGATAGTGCTCTGCCGCATCACCCGTTTCAAACGCGCGGAATGACTCGCCAACCGCGGGAAGCTCATGAAAACCGGATAACACAACCGGCATGGAAGCACGCGCCTCATCAATTTGCCGCCCCGCAAAATCCTTCATCATTTTAATGTGTTCTGTCCCGCGGCTAAAAACTAAAAAATGTTTTTTTGTAAGCGTGCCGTCGCGAAGCAAAAGCGTTGCCGTATTGCCCACTTGATTATCGCGATGAGATTCAATAACAACGCCTGTCGCCAAAGAAGACGGATCCCATACTAATCCCTCAAGCTCCGCGAGCAACAAAATCGTATCCAACAATTCATCCATACCATCGCCCGTTTTCGCGGACACATTCACTGAAGGAATTTTTCCTCCCCATGATTCAACCTGCAAATCATTCTCGGCAAGCTCCTGTTTTACTTTATCGGGATTTGCCCCCTCTTTATCAATTTTATTGAGCGCTACCACATACGGAATTTTTGCGTCTTTAATAATTTTGATGGCCTCCTTAGTTTGCGGCTTCACACCCTCTTCCGCCGCAACTACCAATATCGCAATATCGGCAATGTGAGCTCCGCGCGAGCGCATGGCGGAAAACGCTTCGTGCCCCGGCGTATCAATAAACGTAATACGGCTACCTTTGTGTGCTGCCTCATACGCGCCAATGTGCTGGGTGATGCCGCCCGATTCGCCTTCGGCAACTTTTGCTTTTCGGATATAATCAAGAATCTTTGTTTTGCCATGATCAACATGACCCATAACCACGACAATGGGAGGCCTTATATTTTTCTCTGGTTCTTTTATTTTTGATTTTGGCTTTGCCATAGTACTTTAAACAATTTCTAATTCCTAATTAACCTAATTTCTAATCAATGTCCAATGCCTAATGCCCAAAACAGACGTTTGGAATTTGGGGTTTCATTAGGTCAATTAGAAATTAGAATAATTAGAAATTTTTATGAAGCGCTTCTTCAAGTACCTCTTTCTCCTCTTCCGACAACGGCTGTTTCGCTTTTCCTCCGCCCACTTCTTTCCCATACATCCGCACACCCTCACGCGTGTATAAACTGGAAACGATAACCCCGTTATTTTCTCGGTCAAGCAAAACAAGTGTAAAGCTCTGGTCGCCGCCCGTATTCCCAAACGGATTAAAACGCCGGAACGCAGTTTTTTGAACGGAAATCTGCGAAATTTTTTCCAGTATCCCCACGCGCGGCTCAAGCGTTTCGTGCCCGGTTTCCAGCCGCACGATGCGCTCAAGTATTTCCTTCAAAAGTTTCCCCTGGTCTTTCGACTCGCTACCAAAAAGTTTTTGCCATTTTGCGCGCAGATCAAACAGAAAAAAACCAAATACCACGCACAACAAACCAAGAACCGCCACCGCGGCCCAAAGTTGATTTATTTGTATCGCAAAAAATTGTTGCATAAACGGAGGCGAGAGGAGTCGAACCTCTGAGGGGATTGCTCCCCAACCGGTTTTCGAGACCGGCGCCTTAAACCACTCAGCCACGCCTCCAAACCGATTTTTTAACTCTACCGTATTCGCTTGTTTTTTTCAAGTAATCGGCCTCCAACTATTGACATAATGTTATTTATAGAGTATAATAAAATAAACGAATTTACAAAGGAGGATACGCCAATGTTCTCAAAAGACGGTCCGCAAAACGCCATAGATGCCGGAATATTTTGGGGGCTCAAAGATCTTTTCCAAACCAGGAACTACGAAGCCGAAGAAGCGATTTGTTATTTATCTCTTTTCCTTGAGTACGGAACGGATATCTTTAAGAAAATGGCGACGGAGCAATATCATCCCGCACCCGAAAAACTCCTGCACGATGAAATCGCAAAAATCCTCCGCAGTCTGCCACAACAAGATCCTGAGACGATCGCGCGTGAAAAAAGAATCGCAACAGCGCTCCGGCTCACAATGTTCCGCCGCATAACGGAAGACGCCAAAAAATGGCAGGCGCTCTTTCTTACGCGCCTTTACGAAATCTTCCCCAGACCGGATGCTGAGAAGATTTGTACAATTGCCTTGGAACACCTGGATAATGATCTCCGCCTCGGCGGAAAAGAAAAAGCGATGTTTACACAAGAAGCGCTCAGTGAGTATCGCGCATGGCGCAAACAAATACTCAACATTGAACGCAAGGCGAATCGCGCCCCCTTTGCCGCTCCGCAACAACTCCACACAGGAACTGACACAAAACTCGTTCCGTGCCCCGAATGCGGATTTAAAAAGCGCGTCGGTAAAGACACGAAGCGCTTCAAATGCAAGAATCCAAAACCCTGTTCATTTGACCAGCCCTATCCGTTCCCAGCCACCCCATGAGGGTGGTTTTTTTATACACAAAAAGCGCCTCGAGAAGCGCTTTTTGCGACAAAATAATTTTTATAAAACCTCTCTCCCACTATTAGATTAGTGGCTCATGAAAGATGTGACGCTCGAACAGCGTCTTTGCGACGGCCGATAAAATAGAACGACGTACGGATCATATCGCGCAGAAGTAAGAATGATGCCGCAAGAATGGAGAACGCAAGCACCTGCACCATAAGCGTCGTATTCGTAAATGCGGATGAGAAAAATCCGACAAGCGATTTCATATCTCCAATGCCGTAAAACGCGTTGGATGCAATCTTACTCACCGAAACCGCGCTTGCAATGCCAAGTGCCAACATCCCAAAAAGCAAAACTTCAAGAATGAGTATGGGCGCGATTTTGCGCACAAACCAGATCGTGTACACATTCTTCATCACGCGACTTTTAATATTTAATTGTTCGTTTTGTGTTTCCATAGTGATTAGTTATTGGTTGTTAGCTGCTAAAGATATTTTCCTATTACATCTTTGAGCGCCTTCCGCGCGCGATACAATCTGATTTTCAGCGTCGGCTCAGAAATTTTCATCTCCGCAGAAATCATCTTATATGACTTATCTTCCAAATAATATTTTTCAATAACTTCGCGAAACTGGTCGGGGATTTCCTTGAGAGCTGCCGTTACAATCGTGCGCGTGCCGAAATTATTGATTGCCGAGTCAAACGCGGGAATCGCCTCATGCTGTACGTCATCCAGATACTCAAGATTATTATGCCGTGCGCGACTACGAAGATGGTTCAGGGCTGTTCGCGTCACAATGGTATATCCCCACGCCTTGAAAACTCCATCAGGCCGAAGAAAGAAACGGTTCGCGTACAAATACATCTTCGTAAATGCTTCCTGCGCTACGTCTTCCGCCTCCTGTTTCTGCCGGACAACGCGATAGGCAACCCGAAAAAAGGTGTGCTGGTAGCGATCAATCAAAAGACCAAAGAGCGACGGATCATCAATGGATGCTTTAAGCAGCTCCTCGTCCGTTCTTCCGTCAATATGTCCCGGAGCAGTATCCTCCGAGCCCTCCTTCATATCAAGTTGTTCGTCTAAATAAGCCATGAACTAGGTATTTAGGTAACAGATGCCGGTTTTTTAGTGCTTCTATACAAAAAGACACCCCCCAAAACTATCCTGTTACTTCTGCTAATAACCAAATAAAATTAACACGTTCTTTCAATTTTGACAACCCTTCTTTTAAAATTCTACAGCCATCGCTTGCGACGGAAAATCCACAAAAGCCCCCCGACAATCGCGGCCATGATGCCCATCACAACCCAAAAATCATACGGCCCGTCGCGAAGCGGCAAAAACTGATGGTTCATGCCCCAGATGGACGCGAGAAAATTTATCGGCAAAATAATCGCAGAAAAAATCGTAAGGACCGACACAATGCTCGAAATCCTGTTGGAGAGAAGCGACTGAATTGTTTCGTGCAATACATCTGTTGTTTCTTTGTAGCTGTCCAATACCCCAAAAATTTTTCTCGTGATCTTCAGAATATCCACGAAATAGGGCTCTACGTCTTTCCCGAAAAGACGGGAAGCAACATGCGGAAGCAGGTCGAGTGCTGTCTGCTGAGGCAGCATGGTGCGGCGCAAATCCACGATGTCGCGGCGCAGATTTGAAATCTCCTCAACCAACTCCCAGTCCTGCCGGTCAAAAATCGCCCCCTCAATACGGTCAATTTCATCCGCCACCTGCTCAAGATCAGGAATAACCCCGCGCAGGAGATACTCAATAACGCGATAAAGAAGAAGCCCGGGGTCGCGCGCATCTTCCGGAAACGAAGTCCGGTATTGCTTGAAAAAATCCTCAAGCCGCGGCATATCCTGATACACAACCGTCACAAGCGATTTTTTTGAAACGAGAAAATCAACCTCAGCAATCGTATTCATCTCGCTAGAAGGATAAATGATAGGAAAGTGCAGTATCAGTAAAAAGTGGTCTCGATAATCCTCAATAGTAGGCTGGCGCGTGGGGGACGCAATCTCTTCCATAATAAGCGGGTGAAAGCGAAATACGCGCTGAATTGCCTCAAAATCTCTTGGCGATGGTTTCGTCGCGTGCAACCACACAATGCCGTTTTCTTTGATGAGTTGAGTAGCCATTGTTCACTAACAGACGCGAACAGCACTTCACACGAACAGACGCCAACAGCCCGCGCTGTTCGCGACTGTTCGTCGCTGTTCGCGATTGTTTGTGTTACTTAAAGTATAACACCCCGCAAAAAACAAAGAAGATGTGCACAGCGCAATTTGACAACCCGAGGGCCATCTCCTAACATAGAAAAGCGAACTTTTACAATTACTCAATCGTAAGGATCGGAGGAAAAACAATGGATTTCCGCAAGGGTCTTCTCTGGGCCGGTATCGGAGCACTTTCAATTTCCACGCTCTATGTAGTAGGCCTTTTTCTTTTCGGAATGTTCGATGAATTCACACTGCGAGTACTGCTCACCACCCTCACCATCGGCACCTACAGCTTTTTCTCTTTTGCAACCACCGGCTTCAAAGAAAAGGGATGGAGCCATTTTGAGGTGGTCACAAACTCGGGATTTATCATCGCCGCACTCGGTACCCTTATGACCCTCAATCTCATCTGGTCTCAAAACTGGGAATGGAACCACGGACAAGCAAAAACGACCCTCGTCCTCCTGATTTTCTCATTTGCTCTCGCACACAGTTCATTGTTACTAAAAACACTCGCGAATCATCCGGCGGTACAAGGTGTCGTGATAGGAACGATCTTTTTCATCACCATCACAGCAGCCCTTCTCGCCAACCTTGTCCTGAACGCTCGATTTGACTATAGCGAAGGATATTTTCGATTCCTCATTACCACAACCGTCCTCATGGTTTCGGGGACAATCGCAACGCCACTCGTAAAGAAACTCTTCTCCGCCGAACCCCAAGAACCTCAGCCGGAAACACCACATCCATCTTCATTTCAAAATCCTCTATAAATCCGTCATCTTCAATATATCAATCATAAAAACGCTCCGACCTCGGTTGGAGCGTTTTTCCTTATCCTTTTTCACCATACAATTCTTGCAGACGTTCTGAATATTTCTCCCAATCAATACCGAGCTCTTCTGCAATTTCTTTTTCTATTTTTATCGCGAAGGTATGTTCTTTGATATAGGGCGCGCGCGGGTCAAAGCCGGGCTCGGCATGTTCCGGATGTTTTCCTTCTTCAATTTCTTTTTCAAATTGAATATCAAAGGCACTCACATCTTCCTCTTTGATGCCGCGCTTCTCGGTCAAATACCACTCAACAAGCTCGTGTAAAGCAACTAAAAATTCGTAGTCGGGATTTCCGACATCCGAAACGCGAACCTGCTCAACCCCGTTCGTATCGCGCCAATAATCACCCGTCGTCGGGTAGCGCTGTTCGTTATGAGAAATAGTTTTGATGTGAATTTCGCGCATAAAAGAAAATTGATTTGTTTTTGCTAATATGCTATATAACAGATAGTTCATTATGGGTCTAAAAGGGAGGAAAAAGATGCCCCAAAAGCAGCGAGTGTTGATTGATATCCTTCGAGAAAAAACGGAGAATGGCCGGAAGTGCACTATAAAAAAACAGGTTGTTGCTCAAACAAAAAAGGAGATGGAAGACAAAAAACTGCGGCGACAGATGAGACAACGCGCAAAAACATTATTTACCGAATGTGTGCAAGAAGCTCACAAAGCAACGGCTGATGGAAAATCGGAAATACGAATTGCAATAATGGTACATGAGAAAAAATCATATCCAAGCTGGTGCCAATATCTCGCGCATTACACGCGGGAACTTCTAGAAAAAGAAGGGCTCGCTGTCAAAATAGAAAACGAAACAATGGAACCACATGGAAGCGACCCAATGTTCTATGAAACAAGATATAGCACCTATCTCCATATCAGCTGGAAATAGACAAAAATCCTAACAAGATTTCGGCACGGACTTCTCACAAGGAAGTCCTTTTATTTTTGGACCCACGGGGAGTCGAACCCCGACTTCATCCATGCCATGGACGCGTGATGCCGCTTCACTATGGGCCCGGCTACGCAATCCCGACGCCCTTCGGGGTCGGGACTCCGACCCCCCAAGAACATCGGGGCGTCGAAGCTACCAACTCCGCTTATCCTCTTTCTTTCTTCCGTCCGCGCATCTCTGATTGTTTCTTCCATTCTTCTTCGGTTATACCCTCATTTGCTAAAAATTGATTAAGGCCCGCAACCGCTTTTTCTCCCGCGCCTTCATTCAAAATACGGAGGCGTTTTTCCGCCGCATCATGGGCTTTTTGTTCCACTTCGGTCAATTTTATTTTCGGAAGTCCTTCCATAAAAAATTGGGTGCGCCTGGATTTTCACCCCCACACTCAAACGTCGGTCCGCCTGGACTCGAACCAGGAACCACCAAGGTATAAGCTTGGCGCTCTGCCATTGAGCTACGGACCGAAAATTTGAGTGTGGGGGCGGGCCAGAAAACCACCGAGGTATAAGCTCGGGGCTCTAACCGCTGAGCTACGCACCCATTCCAACAGAAAACCCCAAAGCGCAGAACATCATTTTTGAAACGCTTGAAATTGTCTTGGGTATGGTCTTGTCAACCCCGAGTATCGCGAGCGGGTTGACAAGCCAAGACAATTTCGCGAATCAAAAATCCGGCAGGGGATTTTTGATGCTTTCAAAAATAATGTTCAAGCCTTCCCCATTATGACCTGAAAATCGTGCTGTTCAATCGTTTCACGCTCAATCAGGCGCTTCGCAATCTCATCGAGTTTGCGACGCTTTTTTGTGAGAATCTCGCGCGCTTTTTTGTGCGCCCCATCAATGATGGAACGCACCTCCTCGTCAATCGTGCGCGCAATTTCTTCGGAATAGTTTTTTGCCGCGGAAATTTCTTTTCCAAGAAACACAAGCTGATCATCCCCGCCAAACACCGCGGGACCTAATTTTTCCGACATCCCGTAGCGTGTCACCAAGCTCCGCGCAATGTCTGATGCCTTGTGCAAATCATCCGACGCTCCGGTGGTCAGGTCGCCAAACACCAATTTTTCCGCGACATACCCGCCGAGTGCCACGGCGATCTCGCCCAAAAAGTATGTTCGCGAATGCAGATGCCGGTCCTCCGAAGGAATCTTGAGGGTATACCCCGCCGCCTTCCCGCGCGAGACAATTGAAATTTTATGCACCGGATCCATGCCGGGAATGCTTGCCGCAACCAAGGCATGCCCCGCTTCGTGATACGAAGAAATTTCTTTCTCTTTTGGCGAAAGCAGATGACTTTTGCGCTCGGGACCAAGCATCACTTTTTCTATAGAATTTATCAAATGCAATTGGCTAATAATTTTTTTATTCTCGCGCGCCGCAAGAATTGCGGCCTCATTGACCATGTTCGCCAAATCAGCACCCGAAAATCCCGGTGTGCGCTCGGCAATCGTACGCAAAGCGACATCACGCTCCATCTGCTTATTTTTTGCATGAATTTTCAGAATCGCCTCGCGGTCATTGATGTCGGGCAAATCAAGGATAACGCGGCGGTCAAATCGGCCCGGACGAAGCAATGCGGGATCCAGCACGTCGGGACGATTGGTTGCCGCCATAATAATAAGAGAAGCGTCAGTCTCAAACCCGTCCATCTCAACCAAAATTTGATTGAGCGTTTGTTCACGCTCATCATGCCCCCCGCCAAGTCCCGCGCCACGATGCCTGCCAACCGCGTCAATTTCATCAATAAAAATGATCGCGGGAGCTGATTTTTTGGCAAGCTTGAATAAATCCCGCACGCGCGACGCCCCGACCCCCACAAACATTTCAACAAATTCGGAGCCAGAAATCTGATAAAAGGGAACGCTTGCCTCACCGGCAACCGCTTTCGCAAGCATGGTTTTTCCCGTACCCGGCGCTCCCATCAAAAGCACCCCGCGCGGGATGCGAGCGCCGATATCAAAGAATTTTTTCGGACTCTTTAAGAAATCAACGATTTCCAAAAGTTCTTCTTTTGCTTCTTTTGCTCCCGCAACGTCCTTAAACATCACGCGGTCTTTGGTATTTTCGGGAGTAACGAGCCGCGCCCGCGATTGGCCGAAGGTAAATGCCTGCATGGAGCCGCGTTGGACTTGGCGCGCCGTCCACCAAATGAAAAACCCAATAAGAAGGATGGGCGCCAAAATAGGGAAGAGCGCCCCGAGCCAGAATGCAAATCCGCCGTCTTCTTTGACCTCAACCGCGACAGCGCGAAGCGCCTCCTGATTCACTCCGTAATTCGCAAGCGTTTCGGAAAGCCCCGCTTCAAATTCTTTTTGCGCCTTCAGCACGTCTTTATTTTTCAGCGTTATTTCCAGACGATTGCCCGAGATATCAATTTTTTCCACCTCGCCCGCGTTGATTTTTAAAACCAATTCCGAGAGCGAAATAGATTGCTCCTCTTTAAAAGGATTCGCGACGAGCGAATACGCGGCTGATATCAGCATAAAAATAACAAGAACGTAGAGAAGATTTTTTGAGAGTGATTTCATATGATAAAAAAAATTAAAAAAATAGTAAGTAGAATGTAGAATACATTACCATAAGCATAACAGAATAACAAGAAAAATCAAACGCCCCGACTTTCATCGGGGCAAAAACAAGATGTGCGCCGCATCAAAGGCCAAAAAGGCTATCCTCAATCAGATTCACAATCGACCAGGCAGATGCCATAACGGCAAGACCTACAATGCCCCAGACGATTTGGCTCCGCGCCTTTTTTGCTTTATCGGGGCTGTCTGCCGCAAGCGAATACTGAATAACGCCCCATAAAAATACGAGTGTTGCCACCACAAGCAGAAGATTTATGATGGGATTGATTATTGCTACGGAGATCTTCTCAAGAAGCGTCTGAACGGTTTCGTCGCTTTCCTGCGCCAACACAATCGCGGGGAGGATGTAAAAATATGAATGGATAAGGAATTTTTTCATACTTCTATCATAAAACTTTTCTTATTTTCTTGCAATTCACACGCAAGGTCTCGCCTCCCTAGGGCGTTCGTGCGAAACGCACGGGCTAGCCCGCGAGAGACGAGACCTTAACGCCCACTTTCGGGGAAAACAAAACGCCCCGACGAAATCGGAGCGTTTTGTTTTATCATTTTCAGTATTTAGTAGGTCGGAATCGTATTATCCCCCCCCTGAATATTAAGCGTTTCTTTCAGATAATTAATAATCGCCCAAACGGATGCCATAACCGCCAACCCGACAATCCCCCAGATAATATAGGAACGGGCTTCCGCAACCTTGGCAGCGTCTCCTCCGGCGGTGATGTATTTTAAAATTCCCCACAAAAATACGAGTGTCGCCAACACAAGCAAAAAATTAATCGCCTGCAGGGCATACCCTTGAAATTGCGCGATGGTGTCGTTTAAATCCGCGAGCACTACTAGCGGAAACGCAAGCTGCGAAAGCGCACCAAGCGTCGTAATCGCCTTTTTGCTCATTCGGAAAGAGAGCAAGTCAGTTTTGAGTGTAGAAAACATTTTTTCTTCTTACCGAAACACATTTTCTTGCCGATTGACTATATCAGCAAAAAAAGGCCCGGATATCTATTTTAGTTATTAAATACCGTACTTAGGAATAGTTTGTTCCTCATCAGTTCCAATTCCAAGATTATCTTCCAAAAAATGGATCAACGCCCACACGCTCCCCATGATAGCAAGTCCGATGATACCCCACAAAATATAACTCCGCGCCTCCTTAACCTTTGCCGCATCCCCCCCCGCGCTTACATACCGGATGATGCCCCAAAGAAAAACAAGCGTAGCAAGCACCAGGAGAAAATTAATAGCGCTCAGGGCATAATTGATAAATTTAGTGATAGTAGTATCAAACGAATCTCCCGATTGCGCGACAACAAGCAGAGGAAGCAATAAAAGAAAAGAGGAGAAAAAGATTTTCTGGGATATTGTATTTATTTTTCTGACATTCATATTGATTAATTTTTTAATTTTTAATCCCGATTTATTGTACTGACCCCTGTTTATAAATATCCTGCGGTATTGTAGTGTCTTCTTCAAGCCCGATGCTTTCCCGCAAAAAGCTTGCAAGCGCCCATACCGCACCCATAACCAGAAGGGCTACCAGCCCCCAAATAATGTATGTCCGCGCCTCTTTAACCTTAGCGGCATCTCCTCCCGCGGTAATGTATTTTATAATACCCCACAAGAATACGAGCGTTGCGAGAACCAAAAGAAAATTAATAAGACGAAGAGCATATGTCGTAAATTTATCAAGCGTCGTTTGAAGATCGCTTCCTGTTTGAGCAACGGCTACCATCGGCAAAAGAAGCACGCCGACCATCAAAGAAGAATATATGATTTGTAAACTTTTTTGTTTCATTCTAATGTAAGATATTTTTTCTACTTCGACCTTTTATGATTTAAAATCTCTGTTAACGACAAATTTAATATATTTCATGCTTCAACCTCATAGATCCCGAACCGTATTAATCACGGCATCCGTGAGGAGTGATGCCCCGACCAAAATTGCCGTACCGATAAGCGTCCACCAGAGCGTTTGTTTGGCTTTTCTGATTTTTTCCTCGCTTTCTCCGGCAAAGAGAAACTGTAAGCCCGCCACAATGACGAAAACCACGGCAATATAGGGCGCAATCGTGGTTACTTCATCGGCAATATTTTCAAGTACATCCGCGAAAGATGTTACGTCATCCCCAAGCGGATTTGTCACTTCTTGCGCGGAAACCCTCGCAATCAAGCCATTATATCCTATTATAACAAAAAGCGCGGCCTTGAGCAAGGCGCTGTGGATTTTCGCTATTTTTTCCAGAAAACCTGCCACTTTTTTAGTATAGCAGAAAAGTTAAAACTGCACATCCCACCCCTTCACATCCCAATGGTTGCTCTCTTGGGCAAAAACTACTCCGGTCGGACTACGATAGAGCGTTGCTCCGTCACTTCTTTTTTTTGGGTCTTTTGTATAATTTGAAGTAATATATTTATCTATTGCCGCATTCCGATCGAGATCAATTTTCTGGCCGCTTGCATGTCCGGTGGGTCCGTCGGTATGACCAAGCTCGGTTCCTCCCGTAACCTCGACAGAACATTTACACGCATTTTTAAAATCAATTACACCATTTACGGTTGAGCCCAATATACCCTCAAGAGATGTGCAGCTGCCGACGACGTCTTGATAACGAGTTCCCGCTGGGCACTCATTTGGATGATTTACCGTAATTTTGTTTTTTTCCAAAGTATCGCGCGCAACTTTCGCGGTAAGCGCGCCCGATGGAGCATATTCTGGAATATCTTTCGGAAGCTGGGAAATTCTTGTTTCATCGCACGTCATCGACGCTCTTTGTAATAATGGCAATGCGGCCCGCGCGGCTTCACACTCCTGTTTTGAAGAATAAACCGCAACGGGCGTCGTGAAACTCCCCCCCTCGCCGACTTGCGCATTACTTGATAAAACAAATTTTGTTGGCTCGGACGGTGGCTTAACCGTGCCGCCCCCGGTCGTTCCACCCCCCGCTGTACCGCCTCCGCCAGTTGTATCGGACGAAGTCGTTACCGACCCACCCCCAAGAATACACTCGTCACCCGTTGACTGAAGTTCGTTCCACGGCAAAAACTTTCCATCAATCCCCAAAAATCCGCCGACCCCGCCCCGCGAGGTTCCGAGAACGACCAAAATTGTATTTACAATCATCCATGAAAAGAAAATAATCAAAATACCGATAAGAGTACTTGTAAGTATTTTTTTTCCCGTTTCCACCCTTTGCGGAGACGGCCCCGCCGTCAAAATCATAAACCCCCCAACCATCACCATCAAAATTGCGGCAGGCGTAACGAAGTTTTTAATAACGTAATCAATAAGGCGGTCAATCGTAACCGGAATATCACAGATGGTACACGGGTCTTCGGTGGGTCCGCCGCACTGAACTATGCTAGTATCTTCGTCTTGCGCGAGCACAGGCAAAGCAATTATAAAAAATATACCCACAAGAAGAAGTGTAGATAAAAAAAGAGTGAACTGTTCTGATTTTAAAGTCATGGCTGATTTATGATTTAAGATTTAAGATTGCCGGCGGAAGCATTCATAAATCATACATCATCAATCTTAAATCATCGTTTTGGTAAAAGCTGCTGCAACCTTCCCCCCGCTTGTTCGGCTGAAGCTGATGGCTGAAACTTGCCGACCAACACATTCTCAATCATTTCATTGAAAATAGAAGTGACGCGGGCGGCATCGGGCTTCAGCCATCCGCGGGCCGAAAGTGATTGATTATAAAATACTTGCAAATCTGTGGTGGGCGCACGTACCGTCACCAAATCACGACGCGCGGGCGGCTTGCCCGAAAATTGCAAATGCAATGACGCGCCCTCGCGCGATGTCGCGAAAAGGATAAAATGCCATGCGGCGGACGCGTCTTTTGAAATACGCGATACGCTAAGAAACCCAAGCGTGCCGTAATTCGCCCTAACTGCTTCAACGCTCGTTTGCGGCAGGGGAGCGACACTCATGTTGATATTTGGATTCCGAACGCGAATTCTCGGAATATCATTGCTGTACCCGAACGCCATTGCCACCCGGGAAGAGGCAAACGCATCAAAGGCATTCGGCATAGTTTGCGCCCACGAATACGTGCGTTTTGCGGGCATTGCGAATGACGTATAAAAATTGAGTGCTTGTTCCGAAGGATTCATGCGCGCGCCATCAAGAGAAATGCTCTCTCCCAAATCCGTCTCGAGGGTTTCCGCGTCAACAATTTTTGCACCCGACTGAAGCATGAGTGCCGAAAGAATGTCGACTGCGCGCTCCACATTCAACGAACCACCAATGGCAGCACCCCCGCGGATGATGGATCGCGTTGTGGAAATTTGCGTGAGACGCGGAGCAACGTCCGAAAACTCATCCCACGTCGCGGGAGGAGCCGGTATATTTGCTGAATTAAAAATATCGCGGTTGTAAAAAAGAGCAAGCGTATCAAGCCACAACGGAAGCCCAACGATTTTCTGATCAACGCCTTGCACCAAAACTTCGGCCGCAAAATCCGTAAAATTGTTGCGAAGCTCAAGCGGTCCAAACCCGAAGGTGCTTTGCGGAAGGGGCGTTATTTTATCGGAGAAACGAAGGGTGTCTTGATCATACAGAAAAAAAACATCGGGGCCCCTTCCTGCGGCAAGCGCATCGAGTAATTCCGCATGGTACGTCGCGGGATTTTTTTGAACGACATTCACTGAAATGTTTGACCCACTTCCTTCATACGCTTCCAAAACCGCGTCCCACGCGTCCGCATCATCCTCCGGCGTCCAGAATTCAATCGTAGTTTTTTGAATCGGCCCCTCGCGGACACCGGGCACAACCCCGGAAAACAAAAGAAAACCGAGAACCACGAGGCCCGCGATAACGGAGAAGATGATTAAGGGAGCGTTTTTCATAGCAGAAAGAAAAAGCGTTTATATGTTATGTTACATGATATAAATTTTTAACGCACAGAATAGACACTGCAAATTACTAATTCCTAATTTCTAATAAAATCCCAAATAACCAATGACTAAATTTTAGAAATTAGGTCAATTAGAAATTTGAGATGCCCTCTTCTAAAGAAGGCCAATGTTGCGAGGATATCTACGCGGGCTTCCTCAACATAAGGCCGTAGTGATGGGACCCCGCTTCAAATTCTTTTTCCAGTTCAAACCCGACACTTTGCGCTGACCCTTGTGCGGTTCGCTTCGGCACGCGCGATTCCATCGGCGGACCGAAAGAAAATTTTGATTCATCCCACTCAAGCAGGGCGCACCGCCCGCCTTTTTTTAAAACACGCAACGCCTCGCGTAAAACCTCCTGCCGTTTTTCTGCCTGAAATAAAATATTTGAAATTATAACAAAATCCACGCTTTCATTCTTAATTTTTGACCCGCCGAGTATCTCAAGATTACCCCAGACGTATTCAATATTAAGCAAATGCTCAAGCCGCGCTTTCGCTTTAATAACATCAAGATTGTGCTTCTGAATATCAATCGCATATACCCCCCCTTCGGGTCCCACACAACGCGCCATTGGTATCGTAAAAAATCCCCCTCCCGCACCGAAATCCGCGGCTTTCTCGCCGGGCTTTAAGTCGAAACGCGCAACGATGCGCTCGGGATGTAAAAAGGTACTCTCCACAAAATGACTAATTAACCTAATTGACCTAATTTCTAATCAATGCCCAATATCTAATTTCTAAAATTAGAATTTGGGATTTGATTAGGTCAATTAGAAATTAGAAATTAGAAATTTTTCTAAAGGGTTGTTATAGATGCTAACTTATCTCCTCCATCAAGTTTTATAATCCGCACTCCCTGTGTTGCCCGTCCAGAAACGGCGACAGATGCCAAATCCGTACGGATAACCTGGCCCTTACGTGAAATCGCGATCAACTCCGCCTCGCCCTCATGCAGAACGCGCGCGCTCACCACGAAACCGTTTTTAGAAGTTACTTTTGCGGTCTTAATTCCCGAACCCCCCCGGCGCTGGCGTTTGTATTCTTTGAGCGGCGTTCGCTTGCCGTATCCTTGCTCCATTACCACTAACAACTGGCTGGAAGCTGGAAGCTGGGAGCCGGAAGCTGTGATAACAATATCCATACCAACCGCCAAATCATCTTTTTTCAAACGCATTGCCTTCACTCCCGCAGCACCCCTTCCCATGGGGCGCACATCTTTTTCAGAAAAACGAATTGCCTGTCCCGCGCGCGTCACAAGCACAATATCGTCTTTACCCGAAGTAATTTTTACCCAGCGTAAACAATCGCCTTTTTTCAGCTTAATCGCGATAAGCCCTGACGCGCGGACCGACTCAAACGCAAGCCCGTCTACCTTTTTTATTATACCATGTTCCGTCACCATCACGAGATACTTTGTTCCCGCATCCGCATCGCCCTTTTTCTTGGCGGGTTTCGGAGCAGAAAGTACTGAGGTAATCATCTCATTCGGCCCAAGCGGCAAAAAATTCTGAATTGCTTTTCCTTTAGATATACGGGAACCCTCCGGCACGTCGTAGGCGCGGGTCTGATATACCTTGCCGATACTCGAGAAAAATAAAAGCTGTGAATGGGTGCTCGCGGTGATGAAATGCGCTACCAAATCCTCCTCTTTTGTTTCCATGCCGATAATGCCCTTGCCCCCACGGCGCTGGGTGCGATACTGGTCGGGCTTGATGCGCTTAATGTACCCGCCTTGCGTCAGCACGATAATAGTTTCTTCCTCCGGAATCAGATCTTCTTCCGCGATTTCGCGCGCGGCATATTTCATCAGTTTTGTTTTCCGCTCATCGCCGTATTTTTCTTTCAGCTCGGCAATTTCTTTTTTGATTGCCCCGCGGATTTTTTTTGAGTCCTTCAGGAGCGCTTCCAATTCTTTGATGAGCGCCAGCTTCTCTTTCAATTCATCATCAATTTTCTGACGCTCAAGTCCGGCAAGTGTTTGCAGGCGCATTTCAAGAATTGCCGTTGCTTGCAGATCCGAAAATTTAAATTTGGCAATTAAATTTTTATGCGCCTCATCGCGATCGCGCGATTTTTTAATCGTCTGGATAACCGCGTCAATATGGTCAAGCGCTTTTTTCAGGCCCTCCAAAATATGGGCGCGTTCTTTCGCGCGCGCGAGGTCAAATTGCGCACGCTTCGTTACCACCACCACGCGATGCTTCAAATATTCTTCCAATACGCGCTTCAACGACAACGTTTCCGGCTGAATCCCATCCACGAGTGCTAACATATGCATGTGAAAGGTCTTTTCAAGATCGGTGTATTTATAAAGGTTATTCAAAACTTTCTGCGGATATGCTGAATCCTTCAGGTCAATCGCAATCGTAAGGCCGTCTTTATCCGATTCATCGCGAATGTCTTTGATGCCCTCAACCCGTTTCTCGTGTACCAATTCCGCCATTTTCTCAATCAGCTCGGATTTATTTACTTGATACGGGATTTCGGTAATTAAAATTTGCTGATGCCCCTTTTTGTTTTCCACGATCTCGGCTGTCGCGCGCGTCAAAATAGCGCCCTTGCCCGAGGCGTATGCCTGGCGGATTTCTTTTTCATTAAACATCTGCCCCCCAGTTGGAAAATCCGGACCTTTCACAAATTCAAGTAGGTCATCGTTTGAAGCCCCACTATTATCAATAAGATGTATCAGCGCATCACACACTTCCGTAAGATTATGCGGCGGGATATTCGTTGCCATGCCAACCGCAATACCAACCGTACCGTTCAATAAAAGATTCGGGATTGCCGCAGGAAGCACCATGGGTTCTTTTCGCGTGGCGTCATAATTATCCGCAAACGGAACGGTTTCTTTTTCAATATCGCGAAGCAATTCCTCAGCAAACGAAGTCATCCGCGCTTCTGTGTATCTATGCGCGGCCGCTCTGTCACCGTCGATTGAGCCAAAATTTCCTTGACCCTGAATTAAGGGGTAACGCAAAGAAAAATCCTGCGCCATGCGGACCATAGTATCATACACGGCAATATCGCCATGGGGGTGGTACTTTCCAAGCACCTCTCCGACGATGCGGGCCGACTTCACATATTTTGCCGTATGGCGCAGACCCATTTCGTTCATGGCAAACAAAACACGGCGGTGTACCGGTTTTAATCCATCACGCACATCGGGAAGGGCGCGCGCAACAATCACGGACATGGCGTAGTCCAAATAGGACTCACGCATTTCGTCCACGATCTCCCTTTTTTTAAGTTGACCTATGTCGGACATAGAAAAATTCTAAATCCTAAATCTCAAAATATACTCACAAATAAAAATTATTGAAGTTTTCCCTGAAACCACGCGGCGGTCTCGCGTGCCCACACGCTTATTTCCCCTACATTATATTTCACCACCCGCCGTGTTTCCCGGGCCACCGAAAAAATCTTCTCCAAAGTAGTGCTGTTCGCGTCTGTTTGTTCTGCTGTTTGCGTCTGTTCGCGTATGGGTTCCTCGCCTCCCGCGATTCTTTTTATATCCTCTATCAATGATTGGAGCGGACCCGGCGTTACCTCCCCGTTTTCCTCGGGTGCCGAACCCAGGCGAATGCCCAAATTCCGTTCAAATGATTTCCACGCGATGGCGAGTACCAAAAATGAAAAAACAATCATGGATACAAGCATGAAGAATCTGCGTTTTCCTTCGGGAAGCTGCTGTACTTTTTGTAAAGAATCGGAAAGAGCCATAGTTTAATAAAAATTTCTAATTATTCTAATTGACCTAATCAAATCCCAAATCCTAATTTTAGAAATTAGATATTGGGTATTAATTAGAAATTAGGAATTAGGAATTAGTCATTTGAAACGGCTGATTATTATATTGAACTTCGTGTATCCCCAAAACTACTTTCTTATGGAGTTCGCAGTACTATGACCCTCGTTTCCTCCTGCGGCAAATCTTTTTCTTTGATAACCAATTTTTCTTCCGCATCCACGCCCTTCGCCCCCATCTCTTTCAAAAATTTTTCCGCCGAATCAAGATTTACTTTAAGCCCCGAAATTTTATAATGCATCGGAATTACAATGCGCGGTTCAATTTTATTGACAACTTTTGCCGCCTCCTCGCCGTCTGTCGTATAATGCCCCCCGACGGGAACAAGCAGGATATCAACATCCCCGATTTTCTCAAGCGTTTCATCCCGAATCTCTTTCTCGCCGAAATCGCCCAAATGGCAAATTTTAATGCCCTCCATTTCTATCATATATATAGTATTGAGTCCGCGCTCTTTGCCTTCTGACGCGTCGTGATACGTCTGAATCCCGCGCACCGTAACGCCCTTCACTTCGTATTCGCCCGGCCCCTCAATGCAAAACGGGCTTTCGGGAATAGTGTCTTTGTTCGCATGGTCAAAATGCGGATGCGTTATCAACAAAAAATCAGCCCTGAAGCGGGGCGGAGTCAAACCGATTTCTTTTCCAAAAGGGTCAATCACGCCGACAAGTTCTCCCGATTGGAGCTTGAAGCACGACTGGCCGTACCAGGTGATTACCATGCCAATTTTCTCAGCGAGGCAAGTCCGCCTCTGGTGGACGCCGCCGAGATGTTAGAAAATTGAGCACCCCCTCACTCGAAATGACAACCATCAAAATAATAAAACGATGTCCATGATGAGTAAAATAGTTTTGTACGAAAAACTATCTTTCTCATTTCGAGTGAGGGGGTAAAGGTTTGGCAACTGTATTTTCTGCGCATATTGCTATCTACTTGAAAATACAGGCCAATTCCTTTATAGCATTTTAAACCCAGAAATTCAAATGAAAACCGGCTCTCGCAGTAGCGCGAAAGCCGGCCGTAACTCTTGATGATTTCATCGAGGCGATTCTGGCCCCCGGGGAGCTATAGGCCCCCTACCCTTCGTTCCGATTGTCATTTCTTGCCCTCCTTCCTCTTTCATTTTCCCAGGCTTCTCCTTGGCCGTCTTGGGTGTGACGGGTTCCGGCGTGTAATCCTCAGCGTTCCCCTCTTGCCGAAACAAGAGGAAGGCCTCCTCCCCCGATATGGAGGCACTTGCAACCATGGGCACAAAGAGCGCCGCAACCACGAACATGAGAACCGCAATCATGTGCTTCATTTTCTCTCCTTCTCTTTTTTAGAGATAAATCTGGCAAGTCCGATTGCCGACAAACCCGGCACAGGTGGCGCGGTCAATGCCGCCATGACGCCGAAGTTTTTTCATCGCGGCATCCCGTTCGGTCTTACGTTTCGCGTCCAATTCCTGGAGATACTGCGAAAGTGGAAAATGTGGCATTGCCCTATTATCCATAATTCGTTTTTCTGCAGAGACCGGAGGTGCTATTACCCATCGGTACGATCCGTATGTGATTCCCGAAAACAACAAGATCGCTATAGCAACTCCAATCAGGATCCTACTGGAGATGTCATCTTAGTCGCCCCGTCCTCGTCCTCTAATTCCTCAAACCCAAATTCAAGCTCAAGCTGCATCGCGCTCCTCCTCCGCCTGAGGCGGAAAAAGATTGTCCTCGCCGTAGAAACTTTCGGCCCCATCCAGCGCCCCAACGAGCGCCGCAAACGAAACCTCTCTGAAGCGCGCCAACTCTTTCTGTACTGCCAACGGGCTAGTCATGAGCTTCCTCCTTTCCCAACTGAAACAACTCTTCCACATCCATATACCGATATGCGCTACGGAATTTCGGTTCTTCGCGGACTTCTGAAGGCCAATCGTCCAAAGGCACGCTCGTAACCATCGCAATGACCGAATCCATGGCGCGGCGCTCCTCTTCACGATCCCGCCCCTGACACGGTTCGCATTCTTTCCTGTGTTGCATATACTCATTAAGCCGGCGATCAAACTCCCTCATGGGTAAGTTAAAGAACTCACGATATTCTGCGCAGGTCATTTCTGCCCCTCTTTTAGGGTTCAATTCTTGATTACATTATATCATTTTTTTATAAAAAAGTCAATTGTCCGGCGAACTCATTCTACCCCATTGCCAAAAATCAATCAATCAATTACTATACATTAGTAACAAAGATAACAAACGTGATGGATGCCCTACTAAAAGACAATCCGAATCTTGTGCAACTCCCGCGCCTTGGCGGGCTTGTTGAGGGTGTTGTGCTTGAAAAAAAGGGGAGTAAGCTTTTTGTGGACTTAGGGATTCGGGGTATGGGAATTGTATTCGGCCGCGAGTATTATGAAGCACAGGATATTATTAAGGGTCTGAAGCCCGGAGGTACGGTAAGCGGAAAAGTGGTGGAAGTAGATAATGAAGAGGGATATATTGAACTCTCGCTGAAAGAAGCGGGCCATGAAAAAAAATGGCAAGACCTCAGAAGCGCTATTGAAGAAAAAAAAGAATTTTCCCTAAAAGTCCTTGAAGCAAACCGCGGCGGTCTTATCCTGGAACTCTACAACATTAAGGGGTTTATGCCGGTCTCTCAGCTCTCACAAAGCCACTACCCGCGCGTGGAGGGGGGAGATAAAGAAAAAATTTTTGAGGAACTTAAAAAATTCGTGGGGCAGGAATTGAAAGTGCGCGTGATTGACGTAAACCAGCCGCAGGAAAAATTAATTTTCTCGGAGCGCTACGCCGATACCGAAAATATCATCAAAGCCCTTTCGGGATACACCATCGGCGACGAAATTGACGGGACGATTAGTGGCGTAGTGGATTTTGGCGCGTTTATCCGCTTTGGAGAAAATTTGGAGGGACTCGTACACATTTCCGAAATTGACTGGCAGCTGATTGATCATCCGCATAATGTGCTAAAACCAGGCGACAAGGTGCGCGCAAAAATTATTGATATGCAGGGTGATAAAATTTCTCTATCATTAAAAGCGCTCAAACCAAACCCATGGGACACCGCGGCGGAGAAATACAAAAAGGGGGATACCACACGGGGAACCGTCGTAAAATTCAACCCCTTTGGAGCGTTCGTAAAATTGGATACCGAAATTCAGGGACTTTTGCATGTCTCGGAATTCGGAAGCGAATCAAAAATGCGCGAAACGCTTGAACTCAACAAACAATACGATTTCAAAATTCTCTCGGTTGAACCGAAAGATCATCGCTTGGCACTCGGGCTTATAAAGGAAGAAAAAAACGCGGAACCGTCAGAACAAAAAGAAGAAGTTACGGCCAATCCTACTATAGAGGTTCGGCCTCTATAGTAAAGATGAAATAAAATGAAAAAAGGGCGTCCGCTGTCGGGCGCCCTTTTGGTTTCGCGCTGTATCTTAATATTATTTCTTGCCTAATTCCCACTCCTGCAAAACCTCTGGACGGGCGAATTTCGCCCAATACTCTGCATCCTCTTCGGAGGAATTCGAGGCAGGCGCCGAACCAACTTCTACTGGATTATCTAAGGCGGCCTCAACCGCTACTTCTTCCGCTTCCTCGATTTTCGTTTCTGCCATTGTTATAGCCTCCTTGGCAGCCTGCTCTTCCGAACCGATTTCGACAGGAGCTCCCGCGGATGTTTCGCTTTGTGAAACAACTTCCCCGACAACGGTCTCCGGAACCGCGACGATCGTCTTCGACGCCTGCGCCTCCATAGTCTCTAACTCATTCTTCTTCACAATCCTTCCTAATGCGCGCAGGCCCTCATCAAACTCTTCTCTGGTAAGCCCCGACCACCCCTTGTCTCTCACGTAGCGCATTGCCGGGGTATAATCATCCTGGTATCTGTTTTTCTTGAGACGAAAAGCATGATACCACGAAGGATGCACCAGGGACTCTTCGGGTGTTCTACCTACCAGTAAAAACGATTTTCCGTACGGCATATCCCGCTTCGGGTGGTCTTGCGACATCTCCTCCTTCACCCGCGCCGAAATTTCGATTCGCTTCTCTCCGTTTCTTAAATAGTTCATGAATTTATCGAGGTGGCTCTTATACATCAATGCGGTATATTCCGGGCGAATCTCCATGAGACGCGCAAGCTGTCGGGGCAACGAATCAAGGGGGTTCAGCCATCCGATGCCGGCAGATTCATCTCTTTCCTGTATCTCATGATCAAACGGACTTACGATTTGCCCCAAAAAGGTATACTTACAATGCTCCGGACTTTCCCATCGATGCGTCAGGATCGGACTGCCATCTGATGTAAGAACGGGAGCAATCTCGTACTCCGTTTCCGCGTATGTTTCCCGGGTCGCGACCTCCGCATATCGTTCTTCGCGAACGAGCGTTCCCTTTCTTATCTCTGTGACCCCGTTCTTCTGAATCTCAAAGGCAAGTATGGACCCAAGTGGGTAGAGGCGCATTATCTTCTGGAATCGCGTTTCGCGCTCCTGATAGTTTCCATAAACATCGTTGCCTTCCACCCGAAGAATTCGATAGCCCAATTCCTCAATCTTTTGAAAACGCATCTCTGTTTGTTTGATGCCCGGAATCTTCACAAGCCCCTCAACGCCCCCGCCGGGAAATCCGAAGCCCGCCGGCTTTCCCTTGTCGTTTCCCTGAAAAATCATAGCCGCGGAATTATCGTCGGCCCGATTATAAATAACAAGGACCCGGCACGAGCGAATGGGGCTAGGCACATATGCGTGTACCGTTACTGACGGCCTCAACATGTTCCGACCCTCCTTCTTTTCTGTAAAGAAAAGGTTGTTAAAGAAGGCGAATCTGCAGGCGAAATGCCTGATTTCCGCTTGATTTATGATAACATAATTTACTATACTCTGTCAATCATTTGACTTTTTATTTAAAATAGATTATAATTATATTAAGTACCATACACAAGTTAATGCGGTTTCCACGGCATAATCCGCCAGGAGGAGGAACCGAAAATGCTCGATACATCAATTCGTTTAGTAACGTTCCAGTTCAGCTTCTCTAACCGAAATGAAATTCCGCGTTCAGTGCCGGAGATGGGCGAAGAAACACCCGATGAGTACCTTGAGCGGAAAAGCCGCTCGGGGGGCGTGATACTTATAGAGCCGACCCACAATTGTTCTCTTGCGATGATTCCCGCGGAGCTTCAGAAAGAGGACTACCAGCTCGTTACTGCGGGCTGGAAGAAAAGAAGCAACTTTGAAGAACAAAAGAACTCCGAGCAAGAACGCGGCCCCGGAGACACGGTCGAGGAAATCACGAGCAAGATTTGGTACATGACACGATTCCGCTATGCGCGGAGTGAGCATGCCTATCCCCGCCCGGAATTTTTGCAAAAGCGGGATGCAATCCTCGCCGACTTTGATGAGATGTGCTGGTCTACGCTGTGGCGGCTACGAGCATTCCTCAACCAGGCATATCTGAACGGAGAACTGCTGAAAGGCCAAAGCGCTATCAGCATCAATCTCGAGGTGCGAAAGCCCCGCTTCAATCCCGATGGCACGCCGGTTATAACACCACTAAAAGATGCCGAAGGAATGCGCATCGGATCAGAGCCGCTTCAGGTGGAGCATTATTTTAGTCTGTTGTAGCCTCACAACACGACTATCAAGGGCCGGCACGCTTCATGTGCCGGCCCTTACTACTATTATTTATCGTGAGCCATCCCAACTATTGACATATATATAGTATTTATGCTATAATGTTTTTAGAGAGTTGCCCGTAGAATTTACGTGGAATTCGGACAAAATTAAAGAAACGCGCGCGAGTTTTCTTTAATTTTGCCCGATTTTCGGGAACTGGTCTTTTACAGACACAAAAACACATCTTCGGAGGTTTCAATGGACACGCCAGAAGAACGTGCGCCGCAAGAATGTGGCGCGGAACACGAAGCAATGCTCAAACCACTACGAATCGAGTTGAAATTTCGCGGTTTCGAAAAAAACGGCACTACGCAGATCATAGAAATTACACGGAGCAAAAATTCGGAAATATTCCTGACTCCACCCGTACAGCAGGACGTGCGACGAGGCAGATACGGAAAAATGTCTCTTGCCGTACGGTTTTTTACCGAAGGAGAACCGAAGT
This sequence comes from bacterium, assembly GCA_030649305.1. Lineage (GTDB taxonomy): Bacteria > Patescibacteriota > Minisyncoccia > Sungbacterales > GWA2-42-14 > JAUSFV01. The sequence continues at coordinate 14,586 of JAUSFV010000028.1, read as the reverse complement.
TTTTTCCGATGTTTGTACCCGCCGATCCTTTGGGAGATACATATCAACCAAACATTGATGAGGTATCCGACGATCGATATACGCTCACGCTCCACGAGGGACAGGAGGGCGTAGTAGTCATCGCGGAACAGTATGGGGAGAAATTTCAGATAACGTTCCTGGATCTCTGGGAGCCAATCTGGATTTCTTCATGCTTCGGCGATCTTGATACGATTACTCAGCACTTCGGCGCACAGCATCGGGCATACGTCATGGACACTATGGCGGCCATGGAGTATCGCGCCGCGGAAAAACAGCGCGCCGAAGAGGAACAGCTCAAAGAAGAACGTCTGACAGAACAACACGCTGAAGCAGAAAAACTCGTGGCAGAACAAAAACGCCTTGAGGAAAATGAGCTCGCCAAAGAGCGAAAACGCGAAGCGGTAGAAAAAGATACCTCCGCCGCGCAACGACTCTGTAAACTGTTGGGATTTGGGAAAAAGGAGGACAAAGCGGGATAAAACAATCATCCGGGAGAAACGACATTTTTTCAATACACAAAAAGCCGAGCAGTAACCGTAACGTAACCCACTAACACACAGCCCACCAACCGCAGTAAAACCCGGGGCACTATATGTCCCACAACAAGGAGGAAGACATGACCACGACGATTTTTGTATCCCTGGCAGACAGATTGGCGCAAGCAGCAAAGGCAGATAAAGAAGCCCGGCTGAATGCGACGAAGCCCGAAGTTCCGGCGTCCATAGAAGCCCCCAGGGTCCAAGAAGAACACCGACCCAAAGAACTTGGGCTCGAGATACTCGCCGACAAGATCATCCCGGAAATCACCGGATCACTTTCTGGAGAGTTGCCGGAGTCGCTTGAAAAGGCGCTCGACTTGCTGCCCCAGTCCAAGGCGATCATCGAAGAGGCCTTCGCGGCAGTACCGGGTCTGAGAGAAGGGGTTGAAAAGCGTTACCTCGGCCTGTACAAGAAACAGGAGAAGCGGCTGGGGATCATCTACTTCAAGGAGTGGATCGCCGATCTCCTGACCGACCGCCTGCCATATGGCTTGGCCCAGGAGCTCGTAGCGTTCGGCGCGATCGTCGAGATCCCAAAGGAGGAGAACGACACAATCCAGGCACAGAACAGGGCCGCACGCGAACACAAGAACACAATGGCGGGTAAGGCGGAGCACCCGAAGAACTGCTCCGACTGCCGGCAGACTTTCGTCCGGCAGTCCTACCATAAGAAAGACGACACCACCCACTACTACCTGGAAATGGAGAAGTGGTTGAGTGACGCCCTGAACGACCACCACCGTGCATTGAAGCGGAGCCAGGAGACGTGGGAGAAACACCTCAAAACGCTCAACGTCCCCGACTTCGACAAGTGCGACTTCAAAGACGCGTTGCTCCACATCGCGATGGGCGAGCGGGTCGTCACAACGGCGTATCTTCCTTTTGAGAAGCGCCTGAAGATCGGTCCACGATTTATCTTCGGCAAGTTCCTTGTCCAGGGCATCGAGCCCGACGAGCAGGGTGTCCCCCAGATGATTTTCCTACCCCTCGAGGGCGGCGAATCGCTGGATGAGTGCGAATCACCGATGTACTTCGCCGTGCGCGATCTGGCTGACATGGCCGTCTTCCAGTTCAAGCCCCTTCGCAAGAAGGAGACGCCGTGGTTCGCCTTCGCGAGCATGCAGGAGAAGTCCGGCAAGTCGGCTGGGCTCGCCCGCAAGATTCTGATGGGTGCGCTCGGCGTGGAGGAACGCAAGCACGATCAGCCATTCGGTGGCCAGCGTGTTGCCTATTCCGGATCCACCGCGAAATCCGCGGGTCCGACCGACATGGAATTGAAGCTCCGCGAACAGGGGCTGAAGCCAACGAGTGAGGGCATCGATGGGTCAGGTTTGCCCGGGTCCGAAGGTCCCGGAGCTCCACTCGGAGACCGCAGCGGCAAGCCAGGCGGAAGGGTGGAACGGCTACCATCAGAGTCCAGAGACGCTAGCTCTGGCAAGCCAAAGCCGAGAGACAGAGGTGGTGCCAAGCGCATCCGCGAAGACGAGGGTGCGGAAGAATAACCAGCCGCAAGGCTGACAGAACTACCGGCGAGCGAATGGTTCGACTCCATTTGCTCGCCGGCTTTTTTTATTTTCGTCCGCAATTTATTTGTGCGACAGAACACATAAATAAATTTCGGCAAACGAAAATAACCCGTCTAAATTTTTGTTCGAAAAAATTTGTGGCGGGTAAACCGAATGTTCCAAGGGGTTGATTTTTTAGAAAAATTTTGTACAATAAATCATGCGTATCGCGCCCATAGCTCAGCCGGTAGAGCAGCTCCCTCTTAAGGAGATGGTCGGAGGTTCGAATCCTCCTGGGCGCATTGAGCGAAGCGAAATGCGACCAGAGCAAGCAAACTGCTTTGCTTGCGTGAGGATTCGAAAACCGGAGCATGTTCCGACCGCGGTCGGAACGCGAGGTGGGGTCGCGACCGAGCGCGAAGCGCGAGAGTTGTGACCGAATCCTCCTGGGCGCATTTTAATAATCTTGCAAAATATTTTCTCATAATCTATACTTCCGAAAGGTGCGCTCGCAAAAAATACCGGGAGCACCCACTGGTTCTTTAACCATAAGGAGGAAAGCGTGAAAAGATTCACTACCGCATTACTTGCCATCGTATTTGTAGGAATGCTCGCGGGCGTAAGCCGTGCGGAGACCACCGTTGCTACCGTGGATCTTCCCACAGAATATGAGCAGCGGCCCCATACCTACAAAAATTTCTGTCAGATCGATGATGAAGAAGGCGATGGGTTCGGTATCGCTTTGTTTGGCAAAACAGACCCCGAAACAAAACTGGTTGAATCCATAACCAATTTCAAAGTCGTGGATATCAATCTTACCTTCCATGACAGGAGTATTGGCGGAGAAACAATATTCCTTTATATGTGGCTGCCCAAGTACGGAGGAATCATGAAATTCGATTTTCAAAATAAGAAAGACGCGGAAACAATAGGAAAAGCGTTGAAAATCTTCAACGAGACAATGGCGCAAGAATGCCCGCAGATTGATAAAGAAACAACTGAATTTTTCGATACCCTATACCAAAAGGGGAAATAAAAAACATTTCAAAAAAGCTGAGGCCAATGCCCCAGCTTTTATTGTTTGTCCAGAATACCGCCCAGCTTGCCGGGCGGATAAATGGTATACAAACAATAAACCCGCCAAAGTTTTGTATAGCAAAATTTAGGCGGGTGAAATGGAGATACCGACCAGCTTGCTGGTCGGAGCTCCATGTTTATTTTCTCATCTTCCCATGAAATTTTTTATGCACCTCGCGGAGGCCCTTGTCGGTAACGTGGGTGTAGATTTGCGTAGTCGTGATATTTGAGTGGCCAAGGAGTGCCTGCACCGAACGCAGATCAGCGCCCGCATATAAAAGGTCGGTTGCAAATGAGTGGCGCAATTTATGTGGGGTAACTTCTTTGGTAATACCCGCTTTCGCGGCGTATTTTTTTATCATGCGCTGAATGGAGCGGGGAGTGAGGCGCAAATCCACCGTGGTCGCTGGTTTATATTTATGCTGAATAAATAATGCCGCATCAACGTCTTCGCGTTTTGCGAGATACTGTTTCAGCGCGTCTTTTGCCGTTGCCGACAAAAACACCGCGCGAATTTTATCGCCCTTGCCCCGCACGGAAAAATCATCATGCGCCAAATTGATTGAATCACGGTTCAGGGAGCACAATTCCGACACGCGAAGACCGGTGGAAAATAAAAGCTCCAAAATCGCGCGGTCGCGAAGCGTTGCAATCGCGTTTCCGCTCGGCGCTTTTAGGAGCCGCTCAAGTTCCGCCCCCTCCAAAAACGAAACTTCGCGCGACGGCATTTTACCAAGTTCAATTCGCTCGGCAGGAAGCGTTTTAACATCACGCTTCACAAGATATTTCAAAAAACTCCGAAGCGCAATCAGGTGATACATCTGCGTTTGTTTTTTTAACGTGTTGCCATGCGCGTCTTTGACACGATTCAAATGCAAACGATATTCACGAATCACCTCATCCGTAATCGCGGTGGGGGAGGAGATGCGCGCGAACGCAAAAAACCGCCGAATATAACGGTCGTAATTTTCAATCGTTTTCAACGACCGATTTTTTTCAATTTCCAGATGCTCCAGAAATTGTTTGTGATATTCGTTGAGGCTCATATCGCTAACAGCCGCGAACAGCGGACGAACAACCACGAACAGCGACTGTTAGCGCCTGTTCGCTTTCTGTTCGTGACTGTTCGTGTATTTCAATTGTATCAGTTTGTCGCACAATATTTTATTTGACTTTTTATAAAATCTATGCTATAATTAGTATATCAAATTCTGCCCCCCATGACGGCTCTTTAACTTCTGAATATATACGAACGTTCTGATGAGGATGCGGACGAAAAAACCTTTTCGCAAAGGAGGTAAGCCGTGCATTACAAGCATGAGTGGTTTGAGAAGACGCTGGTTAATGCTTCGGCAAAAAAGACGCTTGCCGAAGCCGCGCCCGAGTGGGAATTCTCCCATATCGGAGTTGTAGAAATCACGACGGGAAAGAAATACGGCTCCTGTCAAATCTGCCACGCGCGGATTATGCAATTCGTCGCAATCCGCAACAAGAAAAACGGTATGTATCTCTTAATAGGAGCTGACTGCTATGATAAGCTGTTACACTACCTTGCGACAGAAAAAATCGAAGCAGTCACTCTGGTGGAACGACGGCAATACATCGCCGCAATTAAGAAATACGCGAAGAAAAATTTAACCGTCGCATTTCTTGCCTGGTTCAAGGGCCAAAAGACGATTCCCGAAACAATCAAGGAAACCCTTGCGGTCATCAAAAAGCTGAAATACCCTCCGAGCCTAAAGACGGCAGAGGAGCTTGTGGAATACTACAAGGCCCACAGGCGCTTCTCGCTCGCACAACTTCTGACAGATGAAGAACAATACCTTCTGGAAAGCTATTCCCGCCCGCCGCGCCTTCCCAAGACGTGTACACTCAAGGCCCTGCCGGAAATCCAGGAGAAGATCCGAGCGTGGGCAGAAGCGGCGAAAGAGCGGGAACGACAGCGAGAGGAAGAAAAGCGGCTGAGGCGGGAAGAAGAACGGGAGAAAAATCAAAAACTCGCGAAAGAAAAAGGTCTTGCCGAAATGGAGCGGCGTATCAAAGAAAATCCCTCACGCTATCAAAAGGGCGTATTCCAGCGGCAAATCTTCCGCGGGAAAGAGGAGTGGTTCTTCCGGCAGAACGGCGCAAAGTACATCCTGTCGGACCGCTTCGGGTGGGAGGGAAAATCCGAAACGACCTATGTGACAATCACCCGCGAAATAATTCCTGACCGCGCCTACATCGTCTGGCCCCTTATCATGGACACGTGGGGTTGGAGCGTCGTCGATTTCGCGTGGAGGCCAAAAGAAGAACAAGCTTTCCGGAAAATACACCCCCACCACAGCATTACCTGACCGGATACAACATCCTTTCATGCCCCGACTCGTCTTTACGAGAGTCGGGGCTTTTTTCTACAAATTACACACTTCTTGCAAAAAAATCGTGTATATGCTACTATGAATCGGTATGTTACAGACCAAACAAAAATCAAAAATTATTGAGAAATTCAAGGCGCACAAAACCGATACTGGCTCAAGCGAAGTGCAGGCCGCCCTGCTTAGCGAAGAAATAACCAAGCTTGCTGCGCACTTAAAAAAACACCCCAAAGACAACCATTCGCGACGGGGGCTTTTGGGCATGGTCGGGCGCCGGAAAAAACACCTTGATTATCTTGCAAAAACGAATCCGAAGAAACACGCGGGATTGGTGAAGAAGCTTGGGTTAAAGAAATAATCACAAACAGACACGAACAGCGGACGAACAGCCACGAACAGCAGCTGTTAGCGTCTGTTCGCTATCTGTTTGCGGCTGTTCGCGTATGAGCGTCATCAAACACAAAAATCAGCGCGTCGCGGTACTGCTTGACGTGCAGAATATGTACCACTCGGCAAAGAACCTGTATCACGCGCGGGTGAATTTTAAAGAAGTTCTGAAACAGGCAACGGCGGGGCGCCAGTTGATTCGCGCAGTCGGATACGTCATCAGTACGGAAACGGGCGAAGAAAAAACTTTTTTTGAAGCGCTCACCAAAATCGGCATTGAAACAAAAACCAAAGATTTACAGATTTTCCCCGGCGGTTTGAAAAAGGCAGATTGGGACGTGGGGCTTGCGATTGACGCGGTGCGCCTTTCTCCGTCCGTGGATGTTGTGGTGATTGTGTCGGGTGACGGCGATTATGTTCCGCTTATTGAGTATCTGCGCAATCAGGGAAAGCAGGTTGAAGTAATCGCGTTCGGACGCTCCGCATCCGCAAAATTAAAAGAGGCGGCGGATGATTTTACCGACCTTGGAGAAACACCGGAAACATTTTTGATTAGAAGTAAGAAATAAGCAAATAAAAAAATGCGATAATGAACGGAAGTGAAATAGCAAAAAATCAAGAACGGATAAATGCTGTCGTTGACATATGCGCCCAATACGGAGAAGGGAGCGAAATGTGCCGAGGAAGTATTGATATATTTAAAATGCAACTTGAAGCACAGCAACGAACTGTGTTTCTCGAGAGAATATGGGGTGTTGTTGGGCTTATAATATTTATTGTTTTCGTAGCCAAAATACTTATTAGTTTTACACGACAAGCTAAACCGCCAACAACTTAATTAATATGTATAAATAACACCAAATACGCAAACCAAGACGTACTCTCGGAACAAAGAGGCACTACCATAATCGAATTTTTCATCCTTGCGCACGAAGCATCGCGCCCAAAGACGAAAAATTCGGAGGCCTCCTACCCCCGAACGTACTCTCTCTTTGCGTTTTGGCAAAGAGTATATGAAAGAGAAAGAAGCATCATATTCTATCGAACTGGGCAATTCCCGGTTTGAAGTCATACTCACGAAACTGGCCGAACAAGCGCACGGCCGTGTTTTAATTAAAAACGGCGACACCACCCTGCTTGCCACCGCCGTCATGAGAAAAGAACCCAAAGAGGGGGGTGATTATTTTCCGCTGATGGTGGAATACGAAGAGAAATTTTATGCGGCAGGAAAAATTTTGGGGTCGCGTTTTGTCAAACGCGAAACGCGTCCGTCGGAAGAAGCAATGCTTGTAGCACGCCTCATTGACCGCACCATCCGCCCGCGCTTTGATTTGCGCCTCCGAAATGACGTGCAAGTTGTTATTACCGTGCTTTCTATGGATGAAAAAAACGACCCCGACATCGCGGCGATGCTTGGGGCTTCTCTTGCAATTGCGTTATCCCCGATTCCGTGGAGCGGGCCTATTGCGGGAGTACGCGTGGGGCGCGCGAATGGCACGCTCATTACAAACCCAACATTTGAAGAGCGCGCCGCATCCGACCTTGATATCGTGGTTGCAGGAACAGAAACCAAAATCAACATGATTGAGGGCGGGGCGCTTGAGGCGCCGGAAGATGATGTAATCGCGGCAATGGCACACGCGGAAGCTGAATTTCGAAAACTCATCGCGTTCCAGAAATCCATCATTGAAAAACACGCGCCCAAAAAAATGAAGATTGCGTTCCCTGAATTGCCAAAAGAGCTGATTGACGTAATGAAAAAGCATTTTGCCAAACGCCTTGAGGACGCGATTTATGAACACGATAAAGTTCTGCGCCAGGACAAAGTTGCTCTCCTTAAACAAGAATGGCTCAAAGATGGCGCTGAAAACCACACAGAGGTATTTTCGCGTGTTGCGGCAGAACACATTTTTGAAGAAGAAATAAATGCGATTATTCACCGCCGCATCATTGAAAAAGGCGAACGCCCGGATGGACGAAAGCCGGATGAGCTTCGCGACCTTTCCGCGGAAATTGCGTTACTCCCGCGCGTACATGGCTCCGCTCTTTTTGTTCGCGGACAGACACAGGCGCTCACCATACTCACGCTCGGCGCCCCGGGGGATGAACAAATCATTGAGGGCATGGAGGTTCGCACCAAGCGCCGCTTTCTGCACCACTACAACTTCCCGCCTTTCTCCGTCGGCGAAATTAAACCGATGCGCGGGCCGGGACGCAGAGAAATTGGACACGGAGCGCTCGCGCAAAAAGCGGTAACACCCCTCCTTCCGCCACGGGAAGAATTTCCATATACCATTCGTTTGGTTTCCGAAATTCTTTCATCCAACGGCTCCTCATCCATGGCATCTGTCTGCGGCTCTTCACTTGCACTGATGGACGGCGGGGTTCCGATTAAAAAACATGTTGGCGGGGTTGCGATGGGCTTGGTGATGGATGAGACGGGAAAAAACTATAAAATCTTGACCGACATTCAGGGTCCCGAAGACCATCATGGCGATATGGATTTTAAAGCGGCGGGCACCAAAGACGGTATTACCGCACTCCAGATGGACGTAAAAATTGAGGGTGTCACCATGCGTATGATTAAAGAAACATTCGCGCAGACACGAAAAGCCCGCGAAGAAATTCTTGCCGTAATGTCGGAAGCCATCGCAGAGCACCGCCCCGACCTTTCCCCGAACGCCCCGCGCATTATTGTCCTTAAAATTAATCCTGAAAAAATCGGGGCGCTCATCGGCCCCGGCGGAAAAATCATCAATGGCATTATTGCCGAGACCGGTGTGCAAATTGATATTGAAGACGACGGCACGGTCTTTATTACTTCCGACAATAAAGAGGGAATGGACAAAGCGCTTGCCCTGGTAAAAAACGTAACAAAAGAAATCAAAGCGGGTGAATTGCTTGAAGGAAAAGTGACGCGCGTCTTTGAATTCGGGGTGATGGTGGAAGTGGCGCCCAGACAAGAGGGCATGGTGCATATTTCGGAACTCGCCCCGTGGCGGGTAGAGAGGGTAACTGATATAGTAAAGATAGGAGATGTCATTCCTGTGCTCGTAAAAGAGATTGATGATCAGGGAAGAATTAATTTGTCATTGAAGCGAGTTCCGGGGAGATATCCTCCTGAGAAAAATCCGAAATTCTAAACTCTAAACTAACACGAAAAAATGCGGGCTTGGCGCGTTTGAATTTTTTCCGCCGAAGGCGGATCCGCCTTCGGCGGAGAATTTAAAATTTGTCCCGATTCGTCTCGTGCAGAACACGATGGACGAATCGAGGATCCTCGATTTTGTCGCTCCGTGTTGCGGAGACAAAATCGGGATTTCGGATTTAGGATTTAGAATTTTTGTGCTATGCCTGAAGAACTCAAAAAAGAAGAGGCCGCAAAAGGGGAAGCTGGAATTAGAACCATGAAGACCGATGTCGCGGATTACCTCAAAGAAACAAAGCCCTCTCTGCTTTCCATCTTGACGCAGGAAATGAGGCCAGATGGATTAGCGCAGGAACCGGGCTATAAATTAAAATCAAAACCGCGATGGCTGCCGCTTGTAGCAGCGCTTGCGATATTACTTATTCTCGGCGGGGGAGGATATTGGACATTCCGATATTTTAGCGAAGGAGAAACAAACGGCGGGGGCAGCATCATCACGCCGCCAAAATCCATTTTTGCTGCAGAAAAAACAAAAACGGTTTTGGCACGGAGCAATACAGATCTCATACGAAACCTTCAGGCACTCGGCGAAGATAATGAGCGCGACGGCATCGTAACAAAACTTGATATGCGGATACTGGAAGCGGAGGGTGCGATTCTCTTTATCCCCGAAACGTTCTTCAAAGCAATTGGCGCCAAACCCCCGCCCGAATTTTACACAAACCACACTTCAGCCCTTCACCCGTTTTTATATTCCGACAACGGGGCAACGCGATTCGGCGCACTCTTTCTTTCAAAAGACGGCGCGCGCTCTTTACAACAAATGCTCGCGTGGGAACCGACCATTCAACGCGACCTGGAACCCTTTTTCTTGGGACAGCTTCCCGAGTCAGCTATTGGCGTTTTTGTGGATAAGAGTTATCGCAATATCAACTATCGTTTTCTTTCGCTCTCGCGCTCGGAGGACTTAGGTGTCGGCTATTTCCTGTTTAACGTAAAAAAATATTTGGTAATCACCACTTCCGAAAAAGCAATGGAGGTTATTATTAACCGACTATTTGAGACAAACTGACCAAGAAAGACATGAATCAAAAAAGCCCGCGCGGGCTTTTTTCTTGACCCCGCGCCGTATTTTTGCTACAAATGACCTCAACGATCCTTAAACATCAAAACAGAGGAGCATAACAATGCCATCCTGCAATCTTCTGGAAAATCTCCTGCGCGTCATGTTTCTTGCTCCCGCGATAGCGATATGCGCAATCTATATTGCAAAGTCGGTAATGACCGAACCCGTAAGAAAATATTGCGACCGGATTCACCCGTGGACCGGATACGCATCCAAATGCGCCTTTTGCCTTATCGGCTGGAGCTCAATGGTGCTCACATTTCTGTACCGCCCGCTTATCTTCAGATATCTTTTTGATATTTTGTGGAATATCGGAGGGTGGAATATTTTTTCAATTCTCAACTTCCTCGTAAGCTGGGGAGCGCTCTGGGGGCTTGGCACGTTTTGGTATATCATCATTTGGCCATTTCTTGAAAAACATGCGCCGAAAATAAAAATTAATTGGTCAAGACATTAAAAATTATATCCGAGAACATTTCTCGGTTTTTTTATTACGAATAAATCTTAGGTTTTGACACCCTCCCGCCACTCTGCTACCAATGGGGAATATGATTAAACTCTCCTCCGCGCAAGTCGTAGGGCTTCATGCAAAACCGATTACGATTGAAGTGGACCTATCGCCCGGTCTGCATATTTTTTCTATTGTGGGCTTGGCTGACAAAGAAATTCAGGAATCGCGCGAGCGCATCGGCTCTGCCGTAAAACACGTAGGCGCACGGCCCCCACACAAAGAATCCCAGCGCGTGATTATTAATTTAGCGCCCGCAGACCTCAAAAAAGAAGGTCCCGCCTTTGACGTGCCCATTGCCCTCGGATTTTTACTCGCGTCAGGGCAGACGCAATTTGCTCCGGAGAAAAAAATGTTTATCGGAGAGCTTGGGCTTGATGGCGCGATTAAACCCGTAAAAGGCGCCCTCCCCATTGCCGTATCAGCAAAGAAACTTGGCTTTAATACAATTTTTCTTCCAAAAGGAAACGGTGCTGAAGCAAGCCTAATTGAGGGCGTTACCATTTTTGAAGTGGAACATTTAAAAGAACTTCTCGGCGTGCTTGAGGGCACCGCGACAAAAGAGCCATACTCGGCGCCCGCATGGAATACGGAAGAGAAAGAATGGGATTACGACCTCGTACATATCCGCGGACAGGAGGCGGCAAAACGCGCTCTTGAAATTGCGGCAGCCGGCGGACACAATCTCTTGTTTGAGGGGCCGCCCGGCACGGGGAAAACAATTCTTGCAAAAGCGCTTCCCTCAATTTTACCCGCAATGACGCGCGACGAAATTATTGAAGTTACTTCCATTTATAGCGTCGCGGGACTTTTAAAAGATATGGATTCGTGTATTCGCGAGCGTCCGTTCCGCAACCCGCACCATACCGCGTCATCGGTTGCCATCACGGGCGGCGGAGCATCCCTGCGCCCGGGCGAGATGACCTTGGCGCACCGCGGCGTATTATTTCTTGATGAGTTTCCCGAATTCCAACGCCCCGTGATGGAAGCGTTGCGGCAACCCCTGGAAGATAAAACAATCACCGTGGCACGGGCACAAGGCGCGATTTCGTTTCCCGCGTCATTCATCTTTATCGCCACCATGAACCCCTGCCCCTGCGGCAATTACCGCAACCCCAAAAAGGATTGCGCGTGCTCCCCGGGCGCCATCGGAAAATATCGCAAGAAAATTTCGGGACCGATTTTGGACCGCATTGATATGTGCCTTGAGGTACCGCACATTGAATATGAAAAATTGGAGGGAGCACCCGACGGCAAAACGAGTAAAGAGGTACGCGTAAGCACCGAATCGGCGCGCGCGCGGCAGAAAGAGCGATTTGCCGGCACCACCATACTTACCAACAGCGAAATGGGGCTGAAGGACATTAAAAAATTCTGCACAATTGCGCCCGACGTACAAAAAACGCTTGAGCGCGCGTATCACCAGCACAACATGTCGCCAAGAGCATACTTTCGCACAATAAAAACGGCCCGCACCATTGCGGACCTGGAAGGACACGAGGAGATTTTAGTATCAGACGTTGCAGAAGCATTACAGTACCGACCAAGACAAGATTAGAAAACTAGCTACAAGCTAATTCCTACAAGCTTCTACCATACCGGATTCTTCGCTCCTCTCACTTCAAAATGAACATGGCATCCGGTTGAGTTGCCCGTAGAACCCACGGTTGCGATTTGCTGTCCCTGTGCAACGCTCTGACCAACCGATACGAGAACTCTGCTGTCGTGGCCGTAGAGTGTTTGCGTTCCGTTCGGATGTGCGATAACCACATAGCGTCCGTACCCTCCGTTCCAGCCGGATGAACGCGCAACAATCACCGTACCCTGGGCCGATGCTACAATCGACGTTCCGCAGGCAATCGCAATATCAACACCATTATTTCCATGAATCCCTTGCGGGTTCTTTTTTGTAACACGGGGGTTTCTGCCACCCGCAATCGGACGCATATAGTATCCAAAAATTTCGGGAAGGCGGCCGATATAAGACGGCGCGGATGAGGGCGCTACGATTTGAATTTGAATTTCACCGTCGGGAATAATAATTTCGCTTCCCGCTTCAAGCGAATCGCCCGGCAGGAGGCCATTAAACGCCAGAATGTCCTCTTCGTTCCCTTTATATTTTTTTGCAATGGTAGAAATGGTATCGCCTTTTTTCACTTCGTATTGAATCCCCGTTACGGGGAGAATGACAAGTTTATCGCCCGCCTTGATGCTCCGCGAATTTTTAATTTCATTCGCCCAAAGAATCGTATTCACGGAAACCTGAAACCGCCGCGCGATAGAAGAAAGCGTATCACCCTCGCTTACCGTATAGAGATAGATTAGGTCGGATCCCCCGATACCGTCCTCAATTCTCCCGAGCGGGTTGGAGGGAGCAACCAGGGCGCTCTCCTGCAGAAGTACCAGCGCGGGCACATCCGGTTTTCCTCCGGCAGGCAATTCATTTTTTTGAGCGAACGACGACTCCGGCGGCTCTGCCGCTTCCAATTCTTGGATAAAGGGAGAAGAAAGAAGGGATGCCTCTTCTCCGGTTTCCGAACCGCTGAAAAAGTCAACAATATCACTAAAAAACCCCGCATGTGCGCTCACGGGAAAAGAAATTATAAGAGAAAAACCAAAAAATATCCCCAAAAATGACAAAAGCTCCTTTTGGAAAAGAAGCGTAAAGATAGGCTTTTTTTCAATTTTGATACCCCGCCGCGGTGTGCCAACCAACGAACCAACGCTCCGTAGCGGGAAAGAGAAGTTTCTGATAATGTTTTTTCTCTAGAAAATGAAGGTTTTACTTGCGTTTTAACCACTCAGACAATAAAAAACGACCGATAAAGTCTTGCCTTTATCCTACCTCGCTGGAGCCGGGAAGACAACCCGCTTGTCCACAGGAAAACTTTAAAGAATGTAGAGAGTAGAAAATAAAAAGTAGAAGAAAAACGAAAGAAAAACAAAGCATTTTCGTCATTCTACATTCTACTTTCTAGATTCTAAATTCTAAGATATGCTTTCAGCATGGACGCCGTCCTCAAAGACCTTAACCAGCAGCAAAAAGAGGCGGTCCTCGCAACCGAGGGTCCGCTTTTAATTATCGCGGGCGCAGGTTCGGGTAAAACCAAGGCCCTTACCCATCGGATCGCCCATCTTATCTCGCAAGGCATCGGACCTGAGAACATTCTTGCCATTACCTTCACAAACAAAGCGGCGGACGAGATGAGAAGTCGTGTGCGCTCCCTGCTAAGCGCTAAGCGCGAATCGCCAAACGACGCGCGCTTTGCGACTGACGCCCTGCCGTATGTTGGCACCTTCCATGCTTTTTGCGTTCGCATACTCCGCAATGAAGCAACAAAACTTGGGTTCACGAAATATTTTACGATTTATGACGAAGATGATTCGCTCGGGCTTCTGAAAGAAACGATGAAAGAGCTTGATATCAATATAAAACAATTTTCCCCCGGGATGATCGGCCACATGATCTCGCGCCTCAAGAGCGAATGCATCGCGCCCGAAGCATTTGAAGGAAAACATTCAAGTGAACCCTTCCCGCAAACGGTTTATAAAATATACGCCCAATATCAAAAGCACCTTATGGATGCAAACGCGCTTGACTTTGACGACCTCGTCATGAAGGCTGTGGAACTTTTTGAAACGCATCCCGATATTCTTGAAACATATCAGGACCGCTTCCGATATATTCATGTGGACGAATATCAAGATACAAATACCGCGCAGTACCGGCTGGTCCGACTGCTTGCAAAAAAATATCGCAACCTCGCCGTGGTGGGAGACGACGCGCAATCCATTTACAGCTTTCGCAACGCTGACTTCAGAAATATTTTAAATTTTGAAAAGGACTGGCCCGAAGCAAAAATCATCATACTGGATGAAAACTACCGCTCCACAAAACGGATACTGGATGCCGCAAAT
>JAUSFV010000025.1 GCA_030649305.1 bacterium | reverse complement strand
GTCTTGGGGGCGCTTTTGCATTTATGCATTCAGCTTCCCGCGTTTTACCGCCTCGGGTTTCGTTTTTCTTTCGCGACATCTCCGCCGCATGACGGCATTAAAAAAATTCTCCGGATTTCCGTACCGCGTACTATAACGCTTTCTTTGGGCAATCTTACCACTATCGCGATCGCCTCACTTCTTTCTTTATTTGCCGCGGGCAGTATCGGGGTTTTTCGTCTTGCAAGCAATGTTCGGTATCTCCCCATCGGTCTTGTGGGCGTGAGTTATGCCATTGTTTCATTTACGAAGCTGTCGTTGCATGGGGTGCGGGGAGACCGGGAGCGGTTTTTTTCTGACCTTACGCAAACCCTTCAGAGCATTCTTTTTTTTATCCTGCCCGTGGTACTCGTTTCTTTAGTGTTCCGGAATGAAATCGCGTATCTTCTTTTCGGAACAGGGCTTTTTGGGGAGGAAAGCGTCCGGACGACGGCTTTATTTGTTGCATATTTTTCGGGTGCTATTGTTTTTGAAAGTATGAATATGACCCTTATTCGTGCGTTTTATGCTCTTGGCAATACCACGATTCCTCTTATGATTGTCGGGGTAGTTTCCGCGGGAATTGTCGGCACTTCCTTTGTTTTGATGAGATTTTTCGGGTTTTCGGCGCTCGTGGTACCCCTCGCTTTCTCGGCGCTCTATGGTGTTCAGACGATACTTTTTATATTTTTTTTGAGAAACGTTGAGCGCACGAAATGGGGCGGCGTTGTTTCTCTGCCGCTTTTTTCGCGGGAATCGTTGAAAATTATTTTTGCCGCGTTGGGTTCGGGTGTGTGCGGTTTTTTTGTCGCTCGTATGTTGCCCTTTCCCACGTTTTCGTTTTTGGGTTCATTTTTCCGCCTTCTTGCGGGCGGGGGAGTAATGGTGATAAGCTATGGAGCGCTCCTCTTTTTTCTACAAAGCGAGGAATTGAGGATGATTATAAGAGGATTGCGAAGAAGGTTGGCCAAATCAATTCCGCCACAAAGCCGGAATTGATCGCCCGAACGCGCTCACGGCGCGTTTTAGGGGGATAGGAAAATAAAAAAACAACCGAAGGTTCGGTTGTTGAATCTAGTGAGCGATTTTATGCCTTTTTATTTCCCAGTTTTTTAAGTATCTTGAGTATTCGATTAACTTGTTTTTCTGTCGCCAATTCCTCTTCTTGCGGAGTAAGATGGACAAAAAGCGCTTTATCGGATTTTTTTATGAGGAGAGCTTCGCGAGGGAGAATATCACGAAAAGAACCCAATTTAATTTTGCACATAACGTTATTTTCTGTTGCAATATCGAGCGCACTTGCGAATGTTTGAAAATCCGGAAATATGAGCAAGATCAATTCTTCGGGTTTGATGTTCTCTGGCAGTGGCTGTCGGCTCATTATTGTACCTCCCACCTGTGTTCTATTGGCAGGATAGCAAGTTAAAAAAAGAATGTCAAACCAAACTCAAAAAAATATAAGAAATTTCGTTATAATCGCGCATATTGACCACGGCAAGTCCACGTTGGCGGACCGGCTTTTGGAATTGACGGGAACGATTGAAAAACGAAAAATGCGCGAGCAATTTTTGGACCAGATGGATTTGGAGCGCGAGAAGGGAATTACCATCAAAATGCAGCCTGTCAGGATGCTTTGGCATCCTGACCGCAGAATGACGCAGAATGGTACGCAGAATAACGCGGAATTTTTGTATGAGGACTTAACATATAAAATTCGTGGAATATTATTTCAGGTGAGAAAAAAAATCGGCTTGGGACATAAAGAGCAGGTATATCATAATGCGTTGGAGATAGAATTTAAAAATGCAGGAATACAATTTGAAAGTAAAAAAAATATTCCGATTTTGTACGAGGGAAAATCTATGGGTATATACCAACCCGATTTTGTGATTGATCATAAGGTGCTTCTTGAATTGAAGGCGTTGCCCGAAATTGGAAAACCCCAGATTGAACAATTGTGGTCGTACTTGAAGGGATGCGATTATAAACTTGCTCTGTTGGTGAATTTTGGAAGCAGCGATCTGGAGATCCAGCGCGTGGTGTATGACACAGCGCGCCGTAGTTCGTCTATTCTGCGTTCTTCTGCGTTAAGTCAGCGTGTGTCTGCGCAAGTTGAGGATTATATCCTCAACTTGATTGATACGCCAGGGCATGTTGATTTTTCCTACGAAGTATCCCGCGCCTTGGCGTGCGTTGAGGGCGCGATTTTGCTTGTTGACGCTGGTCAGGGTGTGCAGGCGCAAACCATTGCCAATCTCCATCTTGCGCGCGCGCTGAATCTCGTTATCATTCCGGTTGTCAACAAAATTGACCTCCAGGGTATTTCAATAGAGGCGGTTGAGGATGAATTGGTGGCACTTCTTTCGTGCAAAAAAGAAGATATTTTAAAAGTTTCGGGAAAAACAGGTGAGGGCGTTGAAAAAGTTCTTGAAGCGGTTGTCGCGCGCATTCCGCCGCCTCACGAAATATCGAAATCTTTAAATATTGAAACAGCATATGATGTGCCCGCTCGCGCGCTCATCTTTGATTCGCATTTTGACAGCTTCCGCGGAGTTATCGCTCATGTGCGTGTATTTGACGGCGAATTTAAGCGGGGAGATACCATGCGTGCTCTTGCTACCGGTGTTACTCCCGAAATTATGGAAGTGGGATATTTTACTCCGGCACTTGTTGTATCAGACCACATTGCGGCGGGTGAAATCGGCTATATCGCAAGCGGCTTGAAAGAACCCGAAGCAATTCGTATTGGCGACACTGTCACTGTGGTGACCGCAGACACTCGCAGACTTCACGCAGAACTACGCGGACAAGACGGCGAAAGGATTCTGCGTCATTCTGCGATCCTGGCATTGCCAGGATACCGCGAGCCAAAGCCGATGGTATTTGCAAGTTTGTATCCGGAGGGGAGCGATGACTATGAGAGATTGCGTGATGCGTTGAAAAAAATTCAACTTAATGACGCCGCCCTCTTTTTTGAACCCGAAGCGTCAGATGCTCTTGGCCGCGGATTTCGCGTCGGGTTTTTGGGGATGCTCCATATGGAAATCATTGGCGAGCGGATACGCCGTGAATACAATCTTGAACTTATTTTTACTTCGCCCTCCGTATCATACCTTCTTAAATTTCAGGACAAAAAAAGGCCTGACGAATACATATATTCGGCATCGCGCTTGCCTGATGGTAATGTAATCTCCGAAATTCACGAGCCGTGGGTAAAACTTGAAGTTATTACGCCCCAGCGTTTCTTAGGGAGAGTCATGGAGTTGTTACAGACAATTCGCGGTATATACATTTCACAGGAATACTTTGGCCACGAGCGTATCGTTATTATGTATGAAGCGCCCCTGAAAGATATCCTGCTTGATTTTTTTGACGGGTTGAAAAGCATGACCGAGGGGTATGGGTCGCTTGGGTACGAACTTATCGGGTATCGAAAGGCGGATGTGTCGCGCCTTGATATTTTGATCGCGGGAGTGCGTGAGGAGGCGTTTTCGCAGGTGGTGCCCGAGGGGCGCGCCTATGAGGAAGGGAAGCGGATGGTGGAAAAATTAAAAGAGCTTTTGCCCAAACAGCTTTTTTCCGTATCGCTACAGGCCGCAATCGGGGGAAAAATTCTCGCGCGCGAAACCATTCCCGCGCTTAAAAAAAATGTAACCGCTAAATTGTACGGAGGAGACCGCACCCGTAAAATGAAGCTTTGGAAAAAGCAGAAAAAAGGAAAGGAAAAATTGAAATCCGCGGGGTCGGTTGAAATCCCCCCCGACGTATTTTTAAAAATGCTGAAAAAATAAAAAACCCCGAAAAGGGGTTTTGCTTTTTATGTTAGAAATACAGTGGATGTTTTTCCCGAAGCCGCGGGACGATTCGGGAAAGCGAGAGAAATGAAGCGGCGTCACGCATACCCAGTTTTTTTTCTTGGCTGATTCTGAAAACCTGTTCTGTGTTATGCCGCATGATTTTTCCGAGTTTTTCGTTCGTTTCTTCTTCTTCGCTATCGCGTTCAACAGCGTGGCGGTCGTGTTCTTTATTCACGTTGAGTTCGCGCCATGACACAATGACCCCTCCCGCATTCGCAAGGATGTCGGGAATAATGACGACTCCGTTTTCAAGAAGGATTTTTTCTCCTCCTTCTGTTGTAGGTCCATTGGCAAGTTCTAGAATGTATTTTGCACGTACTCCGCCAGCCGTTTTGGTAGTAAGACGGTTTTGTATTGCTGCAGGAATGAGCATGTCGCACGGAAGATGGAGCAATTCGTCATTAGTAACGGAGTCGGCCTCCTTATACCCCGCAAATGTTTTGTGATGTTTGTGGTGTTCGATAACCGCTTGAATATTTAGGCCGTTCGGATTATAGATGCCGCCGTTGATATCTGATATCGCGACTGGCTTGAAGTTGTATTCCTCATATTCGGCCAGTTCAAGGGTTGGCCCACCCACATTACCAAACCCCTCGATGGTAATTGTTACCGCTTCCTTTTTGACGCCAAGAAGCGATAACATTTTTCGCGCGACGATGAGGCCGCCCCTGCCGGTCGCTTTTTTGCGCGCCGGATTCCCGAAATTTTCGACTGATTTCCCCGTTGCTACTCCGCGCTTACTTCCCAGTTCCGTTTCGTGGAGTTTGATGTATTCTTTCATGATGTCATCGCAGTCAAGCTCGCTTGTTCCGAGATCGGATGCGGTTGAGTAGATGCGCGGCCCGAGCGCATTTACTGTATCTGCCTCTTGCACAAACGCTTTATTCATTTGTGCGTGATCTTTTCTGGTATAGGCGAAGTTTGGCTCAAGACAGATGCCGGCTTTTCCTCCGCCAAGCGGAAGATCTGCAACTCCTTCTTTTTCCGTCATGTCCATCGCAAGGCCTTCGATTGTCTCTTGGTCAAGGTTGACGCTCTTTCTCAGTCCGCCCTTGTAGGGGTCCTCGCCCGTATCATATGGATTGCAATGATGCGCAATGTAGGCCTGGAGATGCTGGGTTTCCCCCGTATGTACTGGAACGCGGAGTTGCAGGATGAACACTCGTTTGCAAAAGTAGAGTTCTTTAAAAATAAAGTCATTCATGGGAACGAGCGTTCGGAGACGTTCAAGTTTTCGCTGATAACGCTGTTTTAGGGACTCATTTTGTTCCATCACACCCTCCTTATGTCAAAGAAAAAAGTAGCTTACTCAAAAGCTACTTTACTGATATCATAAAGGAAGATTCGCGCGCAAGCCCCATATTGATCCGCCTAAGGCGGACTGGTGACGGGGCAAGACCCGAGGTTTTAATAGGCGTAGATGAGGGGGAGCAGGGTAAAGGCAATCATGCCCAAAACTGCAAGAATGCTTACGGTCAACCAGACGATATGTACGCTTTTTTTATGCCACTTTTTCATATTTAGTATTATAGCGTCTTGCTCCTCTTATTGCAAATTGAGGTTTAAGATTTTTTAGATCGTTTGGGTCTCGATGCTAATATACGAATGTGCTAATTATACAAATACAGATCGTATAGTATTAGTATTATTCGTAGAATTTGTATATTAGTATCGCTACCACCGCAGTGATGGATTTTTCAACCAAAAAATTTCTTCGTAATCCCGCAACGCTTCTCATAGCGCTTTTGCTGTTTGTTTGGTTGGGAGTTCAGTTTTGGGGCGTTGCGAAAAAAGCGTATGTGCTTCGTGAAGAGCGCAAACGCCTTGAAACGGAACTTGTTTTGTTGCAAAAAAGAAAAGCAGAACTTGAAGAAGGGCTTGCTCGTCTTCAGTCGGAGGCATTTCTTGAGCGTGAAGCAAAACGCCGCCTCAATTTGAAAAATCCCGGTGAGCAGGTGGTGGTAATTGTTCCGGAGGAGAAAAAAGAAGCAACCACGACCCCGCAGAGTTTTTGGAGTCGGGTCGGCAGTATCTTATTTTTTTGGCGATAAACTCTCACGCCATAGGTATTTATTCATGATATTCCACATGTGCTCATTTCCGCCAAAGGCGGACAGGCGCGCCCTAGTCCGACCCGCGGACGGGTTTAGGACGAATGAGCACATGTGGAAACTACAAAATTACCTCATTATTACCTCATTACTTCCTTATTGATTTGCGTTTGAAATATTTTGGTGTGGGGATAAAAATTTCTTCACCAATTTTTCTGCTTCGTTCGCGGTGGTGACCCACCGGATTTTTTTATTTCGTTTGAACCAGACCATCTGCCGCCGCGCGTATTGTTCAATGGCCGTTTGCAGTTTTTGCATCATTTGTTCTCGGGATATCTTTTTTTGCAGATACAGCGATATAAACCGATATTCAAGTCCGAGTTCCTGAAGCCGCCGATGCGATATGCCCCCGCGTAAAAGTTCTTTGATTTCCTGAATCATGCCCTGTTTCAGGCGTTTTTTAAGCCGTATCCTAATCAAACGTCGCAGTTCTTCTTTGGGTTTTTTTATGCCAAGCCACAGAGTATCATATTTCTGCTTTTTTTTGAGCGATGGCACCTTGCCGAGTGCTCGGGCGATTTCAATCGCGCGGATGAGCCGTCGCGGATTTTTTTGTTCAATTGTTTTTGCGCGTGCGGGGTCGAGTTTTTTGAGTATTTCCAAAAGTTCTGCCGCAGTTTTTTTTGTAAGTTTTTTTCGGAGCGCTTGGTCGGGCAGCACTTCGGGGAGCGACATATCATACACGACCGCGTCAATCCAAAATCCCGTGCCTCCGCAAAGAATGGGGATTTTCCCGCGCGAAGTAATGTCTTGTATTGCGCGCTCGGCACATTGTTTGTATTCCGCAACGCTGTACTGCCGTTTTGGTGATATTTCATCAATGCAATAATGCAGAATGTTTTTGTAGACAAAAATATTCTTAAATCTTAAATCATAAATCTTAAATCTTTTCCATCTTCCCCCCACTTTTCCCGATCCAATATTAAGCCCGCGGTAAATTTGCCGCGAATCAGCGGATACAATTTCCCCGTTAAATTTTTTTGCTCGTCCTCTTAAGTTTTTTGAAAAAAAAGTTTGGCGGGCGATTCGTACCGCCAAATCAGATTTTCCTGAAGCTGTCGGTCCAACGATTGCGATAAGTTTTTGCTTCTTGACAGACATATATTGTTTATGTTACGTTGTTCTTACTACCCGTCAACCATTATTCAAAAAGGAGGGAAACTATGCTCGTTGAAATTCAAGGCGTTGATTACGAGAAGATGGAAACACTACCGCCCATTCTTGAGCGTGTTGGCTTGAAAAATTGGAGAAAAATAAGGGGACCCCTGTATCTGTATAAGATCAATGGAGATACTGGTGGGGTTAAAAAGCCGATAGAAGTTTGGGAAAATGTTTTTGAAAATGAGGATAAAACCCTACGTGTTTTGTTAAGACACCCGGGTGAGCTGTGTGTTACTATTGAGGGTTCGAGGGAGTGGATTTATTCGTTGTTATCTGATTTTGGAATTCCCGCGATACCGTTCTTTCGTTGTGCGTGGCCACAACAATAATATATGTAGAAAGCCGCTCCGATTGGGGAGCGGCCTTTTTATTCCGTTACCTCGATAATTCCTCCAACGTTCGCATCCAAGTGGTCATGGTATTCAAATTTCCCGATTTTTTCAAATATAAACGAGTAGGTCTGTCCCGGATTTAGGCCACGTCCGGAATCAAACAGGTCGTGTTTCGGATGCGGGCCTCCGGCGGGCCAAACGGCACGGACGCTCCGATTTATCCATACTACTTCTGTGCCTTTTTTGATGGTGATGGTGGCGGGTGACAATTGGTTTTGCTGGCTAAACATAATGATGGCTACCCCGGTTCCTTTGCATTCGCCATGATACAAAACTTTCTTTCCTATGGCATTTGCCATGCAGGCGTTTGAGTACGTAATTCCATCCTCACCGCATATGGGGCTGTATTCCTGCGTGCAGACAATAGTATCCTTGGCGGATGCCGGAGGGGGCATGGTGGTATTGTCTGCTACATTTCTTTTTTGAAATACATATATTCCTCCGCCAAGCACCAAAACGAGCGCTATGATAGCAAGCTGAAAAAACGGCATCATTCCTTTTTTGTTTCGGGTTGTATTACGCATGAGCGCCTTTTTGTTTTGAGATATGGGCGAGGAACGCGTCAAGGTTTATTACGCCAGTATCGCCTTTTCCCCGTTCTCGCACTGCAACGGTTTTTGCCTCTGCTTCTTTTCCGCCGATGACAAGGAGATACGGAATTTTTTGCATTTCGTTTTCCCGTATTTTTTTGCCGATGGTCTCGTTCCGGTCATCCAGCATTACTCGTATTCCGGCGCCTTTGAGTTCTTTTGCAACATGTACGGCATATTCTTTTACCGTATCATTGATGGTTAGTACTGCTACCTGTACCGGCGAAAGCCAAAAGGGGAGCGCTCCGTTGAAATGCTCAAGCAAAATGCCGATGAACCGCTCAAACGAGCCGAAAATCGCGCGATGAATCACCCATGGCATTTGTTTTTTTCCGCCCTCGTCCGTGTAGGAAACATCAAATTGTTTGGGGAGCATAACCAAATCAAGTTGTGCCGTGCCAAGCTGCCAGTCGCGTTCTTGCGAGTCCTTCATATGCACTTCAATCTTCGGGCCGTAAAACGCCCCTTCGCTTTTTGCAACGGTAAACGTAATATTTTTTTTCTTGAGGGCGTTGGAAAGCGCTTTCTCCGCCATATCCCAATCTTCTTTGGTACCAATGGCGCTCTCCGGTTTTGTCGCGAGAACGTAGCGCGGTTCAAACCCGAACCCCCGGTAAAATTTTTCAATTAAATCAATGACGCGCTCAACCTCGTCTTCTACCTGGTCGGGGCGTACATAAATATGCGCGTCATCCATCGTGATTTGCCGTACCCGAAACATTCCGCCAAGCGTTCCCGAGCGTTCGTTGCGGTTCAGCCGTCCGATTTCAGCAAGGCGCAGAGGCAAATCCTTATAGCTTCGGGTTGTGGAATTGTACACATACGTTGATTCGGGGCAGTTCATCGGTTTTACCACGAGCGTTTCATTTTTGTCGGTTGGATTTTGAAACCAGAACATGTTGTCGCGATAATGCGTCCAATGTCCGGATTTTTCAAATACTTCTTTTTTGACAAGAATTGGTGTTGAAATTTCAAGATACCCGTTTTCGTCGTTAATAGCGCGGGCGGCCTTTTCCAGTTCTCGGAAAATCATCATGCCTTTCGGATGCCAAAACGGAGCGCCGGGAGAAATTTCGTGAAATGAAAACAAATCCAGCCGCTGTCCCAAAATGCGGTGGTCGTTTTCGGGAAGTTCGTTTTCTTTTTTATTATTTTTCATAATCTTGTCTGGGGTTTATGGTGAGCCTGTCGAACTATTGACTTTTTTCTTATGGGTGCTACAGATAATATACGTACATTATTTCTTAAAAATTGGGAGGTAGGAGATGAAAGCGTTTCGTTTACGTGGCAAAGAGAATGGCTTTGAGTATGGTATCCTTTTGGCGAAATCTTTGGATGGACTTGTTGAAATGCTCGGCGCTACGAAAGCAGATTCTCCATTCCCGAATGAATTCAGATTGCCCAAGGGGGCTTTTTCACGCATTCACCTTAAGGTTGGCGAATGGGATAAAAAACAAGTTTATTCCATTGAAGAAGTGCCGATAATTTCTTATTAATATTTCCCCCAATTTTTTGCCGAGCGAGTAATTCTCCTCGGCTTTTCTATTTTCTAGTGACGGGGCGTTTTCTAATCAATAGCTTGGAATCACTTGGGCGGGAGTTTTAAGATTCAAGCCAAAGTGAAACCGTTGATTGTTGTAGTAATGAAGATAACGCGGAAGCTTTCGATTAATCGCCCGCACATCTCGCGGCAGCTCGTTTA
>JAUSFV010000022.1 GCA_030649305.1 bacterium | reverse complement strand
TGGTGAAACTGGCAGACACGACAGACTTAAGATCTGTTGTCCGCAAGGACGTGTCGGTTCGACTCCGACCCCGGGCATCCGGTTTTGATTTTTTAATTAGTTTTGCGTACCATGGTGGTACGCCGTGCGGGCAGGTGGTGGAATGGCAGACACGCTAGCTTTAGGAGCTAGTGCCGCAAGGCGTGAGAGTTCGACTCTCTCCCTGCCCATAGGGAGTATGCCCAAGTAGCCGAGACGGCAGAGTCCACCGTCGCTAACGCTTTGGCGGATTGCTGTTTGTAGATGCTCGCATTGTGCTCGCATACAAACAGGGAATAACTCCTGTTTTTTTTTGAGTCTTCTGCCGGAGTAGCTCAGTGGTAGAGCAATTGCATGGTAAGCAGTAGGTCGGGAGTTCAATCCTCCCCTCCGGCTAAGAGAATTTGTCCAAAATTTTGAAGCGTAGCTGAAAAAATTTTGGCGACAAAGCTTTTACCCCCTCACTCGAAATGACAAAGACGGTTTTTCGCATCAAGTTATTCAATAATCACTACCTTCATTTTCATTATTAGCGATTATTATCATTTCGAGTGAGGGGGTGCTCATTTTTCTAACATCTCGGCTACACCATTATAATTTTGCCTGGCAAAATTATAATGGCTTGCCTCGCTGAGAAAATTGGCATGGCACAAGAACGTTTAATCAAAATGCAATGCACGAAGTGCAAGCGTATTAATTATTGGTCGCGCAAAAATAAAAAAACGGTTGAAAAAAAGATTGAGCTGCAGAAATACTGCAGGTGGTGCCGGGCGCGCACAAAACACAAAGAAACCAAAAAATAATCGTTTCGCGAATGGATGCGCGAATATATGCGAATGATTTGCGAATGGGCTAAACCAATCCAGCTTTGAGCGGGATTGGTCGCCCGATCAATTTTGTGATAACAAAATTGATTTAGGGAGATTAGTTAAGTGGTATAACTGCGGTCTCCAAAACCGCTGTCGGGGGTTCGATTCCCTCATCTCCCGTACGTAAAATCAAAAAACGCCCTCGTGGCGTTTTTTGATTTTTTTTGTTAAAAACCGAAATGTTCTCGTGGTAATAAACACTTGACAATTGGTTTTCGGCGGATAGAATAAAAGCAGGATATTAATTTTTTAAGGAAAAAGGGAGGGAAAATGTCGCAAATTCGTTTAGAGGATGGGACCACAATTGACGTTATGGAATTTATACATATGAGCAAGATAGTCATTACTAAGGATAATGCGGGGGTTGAGATAGTACTGGGTAAGGAGTCCAACAATTCTATTGAAGTTAAGACGATTGCTCCGCTGAAAGTCCCCAAGAGCGCATAATACGGACGATAAGACACATAAGGCGGCTTGCTAGACCCAGGCCGCTTTTTCTTTTTTGACTTTGTTTCGGTTTTCGCTATACTTACGTTGGTTCTTTTTTATGAATACAAATGAGCGGAGGGAACTATGCCGATTTTGAGACCCGAAGCAGTGCGGAGGGCGGTTAAGGCCTTATATAAACTGAGCGCTAATGAACGGAAAATTTTGCGCGAGTTAAATGACGAGGAACGGCAAGTTATTTTTGATGTATTTTGCACGTATTGCTGCAAGCCGGTACCCTGCTATTGCGCGGGGGCAGAAGAAGAGTAAGGACGAGCATTGCTCGTCTTTTTTATTTATGATATATAATCTACTCCTAAATTCTCGAGAATTTAGGAGTAGATTATAGGCGTAGTTTAAATATTTTTTTGTTTTTAACTCTTTTGTTCAGGGCACTTGACATTTTTAATTTATGGGACTACGATTGATTCGTAGTTCTCCGACAACCTAATAATCAAAAAAGTACCTATGCTTGGGGGTTTCCCGAAAATAGGAGAGGAGGAGCGTATGTTCGGCAGAAAATCAGCCGTGGTCTTGGTCCAGGAGCCGTTGGTCCCGATCCGTGTCGAGCGGCCAGTTCCGATTTCGCTGGAAGCTGAATTGAAGGAAGAGGAAAAGAAGCAATACGCAAAGCTTTGTGATGAAATCGGATTCCGTCCGGCAGCGCTGATCAAAGAAGAACTTTTAGCCTTTCTTCAAGAGAAGCAATTGCGGGTGTATCCTTACCAGGGGGTCAAGGAATATCTTGACGCACAATTTGGCAAGAAGGATCGACAGGACTGGGGCCACACATGGGGTTGGTGTCCTCTCCGCGAAGCCGATCAATCCATGAGTGATCTTCCCGCGCGCAATTTTAATAATGATAATGGAGGGTTTTCATTTAATCGCACTTACCATGGTGCTATTCCCTTTGGCGTTTTAGATTCGGTTAAACAACTCATTTCGGCCGTTCCGGGGCTTCATTTTTTTGTTTCGGATATCATGAGGCCCCAAGACCGTAGTGGCGATCCGTTTCTTGCTGTGAGCGCTCCCGGTATGGCCGAGATGATTGTGATTGCGGCATGGGACGAGCCGTCCTTTCGTTCATAGGCATATTCAAGACGAGCATAAGCTCGTCTTTTTTGTATAACATTTGCGTCTTTTGTCACCTTTGCAACATTAGCATCCGCCGTTATAGTTAAGGTAGTTTTTTGACTCATAAATACGGTAGAATAAGGATATGGATAACGAAGGAGAAAAAAAGATGACCCAATTTCCATCAGGGTTTCTGTGGGGTGCCGCGACAAGCGCGCATCAGATTGAGGGTGGCAATACGAAAAATGACTGGTACCGGTGGGAAACTGACCCGAAGCGCATTGCGCGGCTAAAAGCCGAAGGCAAAAACCCTGATGATTATATTTCTGGGTCGGCTTGCGATTTCCGGCATCGGTATCGTGAAGATATAAAACGAGCCGCGGAAGAACTGCACACCAATGCGTTTCGTTTTTCCATTGAATGGTCGCGCGTGGAGCCGGAAGAAGGCAGGTGGGATGAAACAGAAATCGCGTATTATCGCGATGTCGTAAAAACATGCCGTGAATTCGGGATTGAGCCCATAGTAACGCTGTGGCACTGGACTCTCCCGCTGTGGGCATCGCAAAAGGGCGGATGGCTCTGGCGGGGCGTTACGGCGCGGTGGCTTCAGTATGTGGAGCGGATGGTCCGGGAACTTGGGAATGATGTAAAAATTTGGATTACGATAAACGAGCCCACGGTGTATGTTGGCTATGGTTGTCTTGCTGGCGAAGCTCCGCCGGGATTTCGCAATCCATGGAAAGCGATTGAGACGATGTATGCGCTTTCTTATGCGCATGCGGAGGCGTATGAATTGATTCATCACATGAGCCCGCGGAAAGACGTGCAAGTCGGTATTGCGGCGGGCCTTCAGTGGATTACGCCGTGGAGCCATAACATTATCAATGATGTCGCGGCGTTTATCCGTCGGTTTTTTGCGATGCGTTGGTTTTTTATGCTCGCAAAAAAGAAACAGGATTTTGTCGGCGTGAATTATTACCGCCATTTTCAGATTCGGGTGAATCCGAAACTGCCTCGGTGGGGTCTTTTCTGGCATGAGCCCGTGGAGCGGCAAAGCGATATGGGCTGGGAGCTCGTGCCGGAAGGGTTGTACCATGTGTGCCGATGGGCGTGGAAAAAATTCCGGAAGCCGATTTATATAACCGAATACGGTCTCGCGGATGAAACAGACACATGGCGCGCGTGGTATCTTGCGGAAGGAGTGAGGCAGGCGGCGCGTCTTCGGGCTGATGGCGTTGACCTTCGCGGATTTCTTGTATGGTCGCTCATTGATAATTTTGAAATGCCGCCACCCATGAGTTTCTGGCCGAAGTTTGGCCTACAGACGCGCGAGCGCGTGTGGCGTTCCTCGGCGCGTGTGTGGGCGGAAATTGCCCGTACAAATGGTGCATTTGTCGCAGATGAACGCAGACATGACGCGGAATAACGCTGAATGAATAATACTTCGTATTGCTTCGTAGATCCGCAGACAAGATAAAGAAAACGCATAAGTTTCTGCGTGATTCCGGCGTTAATTCTGCGACCTTCTGTACTCTGCAGAGATTCTGCGTACGTCTGCGTACCGTCTGCGTGTGTCTGCGCGGGGAAGCTACGGGCTTCCCCGAAGAAGGGAGGTGATCGCGCGTGGGATGGATATGGATTGGATTTGCCGCGGTAAGCCATTTGGTGGGAAGCGGAGCAACGCTCCTTGATAAAGAGCTTCTGAAAAAGATTTCTCCCAGAGTTTTTTTCGTGATATCCGAGGTCATGTGGCTTCCGCTCTTGCTGTTTCCTTTATTTTTTGACGCATGGAACGCGCGGGTCGCCTCTCGCATGGGTACGTGGGCGCTTCTCTATTATCCCGCGTCATTTGAGCAGTGGATGGTAGCCCTTCGTCCGGGATGGTGCGGGTCGTTATCCCTTCTCCTTATGTATTATGCCGTAGGGTGGGGCGCTCCTTCGCGCGTGATTATGGCAATCGGAATCGCGAAGCCCATCATGGTTGTTTCTGCGAGCTTCTTTTTTCTCGGAAGAATTTTTTCCGGAGCGGAATTACTGGCACTCTTTTTTCTTATCACGGCAGCATGGTTCGCCGGGTTCTCTCTTGTCTTTCAATCCGCATCAGGCGTGGAAACAAAATCCCGCGCGTCACTCTTTTTGGCGCTCGGGGCGGGAGCGGGATTCGGGCTGTATGCGTTTTGGTTTAACCAATCCCCTTTCTCGTTCCTTATGGCGGTGTACTGGCAGTGCGTCGGCCAGCTTTGCATTATGGCGCTTGTGTCGTTTTTTTCGATAAAAGCGGTATGGGCGTGGTTGCGTGAACAGACAGTGGAGCTTTCTTTGCATCGCACCACGAAACATGCGCCCCAAGAGCGCGTGCCGTTTAGCCGGTTTATTCGGCTCTATGTGGTAAATAAGGTGCTTGGCCTCGCGTCCGTTTTTATGCTGAGTATTGCGATAAAAAACGGAGATGCCGTTTATGTCTCCTCGCTTGACGGCGTTAAGTATCTTGCCTCGTTTTTTCAGGAATACCGCGTCGGCGTGAAGCGGACTCTTGGGTGGAAATGGGCCGTTGGCGCCGGAGTGTTTCTTTGCATCGGCCTTCTGGTGCTTGCATTAACCGGAAAGGGCGTTTCATAATGCGACGTTTCGTGCGGTTCGGGATGTGGTTTTGCGGAGTGTGCGTTATTCTTATCACGGCTCTGCTTATTTTCGCGGCATATCTTCCGGGCGCGGAAAAGGTACGTTTCGGCGCGACCTATTCGGTTAAATACGCGCGCGATTTAGGGATGGACCCATGGTGGACCTATAAAGAACTTTCCGCAATCGGTATTCGCGATTGGCGCGTTCCTGTGTATTGGGATATGGTTGAGTATCGCGAGGGTGTGTACGATTTCCGTTTGTACGACAAAATTCTCCGGGATGCGGAGAAAAATGGGAGCCGTGTGATTCTCGTGGTGGGCAGGCGCGTGCCGCGGTGGCCCGAGTGTCATGTGCCGGAATGGGCAAAGCGCGCGCCGCTTGATGTCCAGAATGAAGCCGTGAAAAAAATAGTCGCAACGACGGTGAAGCGATATCGCAGAAATCACGCGATTATCATGTGGCAGGTGGAGAACGAGCCGCTTCTTGGCGGATTCGGCGACCCGAAACATTGGCAATGTCCTCCGTATACGTCAGGGTTCTTTTGGGAACTTGTGGAGATAGTTCATGAAAATGACCCGTCCGGAACGCGAAAGATTATTACTACGGAATCGGGGGAACTTGGATTTTGGTTTGCACCTTCTCGTATCGCTATGTTGCGCACCGTTGAGGGTATTGGCTTTTCATTTTATCGTCGCGCATGGACGAATTTTCTTGGTAGGGAGAAGTATCGTGATTATTTTCGATATCCCGCGTTTTATCGCTTAAAAGCGTGGGCGTATCGTTTAGTAATCCCCCACCTTTCTATTTTTATCTCGGAACTGCAAGCGGAGCCATGGGGACCAAAACCGTTTTTGCAGATGACCATTGCAGAACAGCATGAGGCCTTATCACCTCAGAAACTTCGCGAGATAATTTATGACAGCAAGCGTACCGGCTTTGACCGTGTGTATCTCTGGGGCGTTGAGTCCGCGTTATATCTGAAACATCGGGGACATCCAGAGTATTGGGATATCATAAAAGAAACATTTAAAACAAATCTGCGGTAGGCATTTACGCCTGCCGCTTTTTTACACCATATTCACAATATACTGACAAACTTGAGATTATAAGGATATTATTTTGGGCTTTGTGAGAGAATTCCGCGAATTCTATGAAAACTTGACAAATATATAAATTATATGATATAATAAAAATATAAGACAACCTACGAATTTACCCCAAACAAAGGAAGGGAGGATGCAGATATGTTCATTTGCGCGCGCGGTGGCCACATATCGGAGCCTCACCAAAAGCCCACAGTCGTCGTTGTCGAGGCTCGAGAAGTGCTGAACAAGCATTTTTCTCTTAACGAGAGTGGGCACGAAACTCTCCACACCGAGGTCGCCAGCAAGGAAATCGCTAGGGAGGCGAAATTCTGTCCTTCATGCGTTTCGTTGGCACCCAAGTCGCCGGTTATCATCAATGCCGGCAGGCCCGTGGAACGGCGGCATTACTTCGCCGGCAAGGCAGTCGGGCGACGTTTCGGGGAGTGATCAATCCAACCAGAAGAGCAGCCGTCTCGCTTCGCGCGAGGCGGCTTTTGCTTTTTGCAATTCTTGTTTTTGAGGAGTATAATAATACAGGACTTTCGAAAGCTTGACATTTGTGATTTGTTTAGAGTTTAGAAATTAGGATTTAGAATTTTATTTATATGAGACCATTCATCTATTCCCAACAACAAACCGCGGCAATTGCGGAGGAAGCGTTTCGTAAAAAAAATCTACCCGAGGACGTAGCGTTGGTTTTTGACGATGTTGAAATTATTGACCGCTATTCCGACATTGTACGACGGGGCGAGATACAGGATTTTTCAACGAAGATTACGCGAAATTGTAAAATCAATTTTCCGATTGTATCATCCAATATGGCAACCGTTACGGGTGCGGATATGGCAATTACCATGGCGCGTTGGGGCGGAATTGGGGTGATTCACCAGTTTTTTCCTTTTGATGAAGCGGGTAAGCGGTTTTTGCAGGCCGAAGAAGTTGCAAAGGTGAAACGCACGGAAAGCGGCGTTATCCGCGACCCTTTTTGTATCCCGCCCGAAACCTCGATTGCTGAAATTAAGGAACGCATGGAGCGTTTTCAGATTTCGGGGTTTCTCGTAACGGATTCTTCAAAGAAGCTCATCGGTATCATCTCCCAGCGCGATGTTTCATTTGAGGATGACGGAACAAAAAAAGCGGCAGATGTTATGACGGCGGCAGGGTTGGTAACTGCTTCGTGCGATATTTCGCTTGATGAGGCTAAAAAACTTCTTGTAAAAAATCGTAAAGAAAAATTGCCGCTTGTGGATTCGTCGGGGGTCGTATGCGGCCTCATTACCCTTCGTGATTTGATGAGCGCTCAGAAATCTCCCCGTGCGGCAAAAGATACAAACGGCAGTCTTGTGGTGGCAGCCGCGGTTGGCGTCTCGCGCGATGTTTTGCGCCGTGTGGAAAAATTGCTTGATGCGGGGGCGGATGTGATCGTCGTGGATACGGCGCGGGGAAACGCAAAGCCCACCGAAGTTATTGTGCGTGAAATTAAAAAGGCCTTTGGCGAGAAAGCGCAGGTTATCGCGGGAAATGTAGATACGCCGGATGCTGTAAAGATGCTTGCGGATGCGGGGGTTGATGGCGTCAAAGTTGGTATTGGCCCGGGTTCTGCGTGCGAGACGCGTCTCGTGGCGGGCGTTGGTATCCCCCAGCTTTCAGCCATAGTTGCGTGTGCTGCGGTTGGCGAGCAGTATGGTATTCCGATTATGGCGGATGGCGGCGGAAGGATCCCCGCTGATCCCGTCAAAGCGATTGCCGCGGGGGCTTCCACCTTTATGACGGGCGGGATGCTCGCGGGAACGAAAGAAACGCCCGG
This sequence comes from bacterium, assembly GCA_030649305.1. Lineage (GTDB taxonomy): Bacteria > Patescibacteriota > Minisyncoccia > Sungbacterales > GWA2-42-14 > JAUSFV01. The sequence goes on along the minus strand of JAUSFV010000022.1, from coordinate 29,318 downwards.
CACGATTATCTATGAAGATGGCAAGGCATATAAGTTTTATCACGGCTCGGCATCGTTTGAATTTCAGATTGAACGGCAGGACCGCGTTCCCCGACCGGCAGAAGCCGGTTTAGGGTCGGTTGAGGGGGCGGGTGTCGCGGAAGTACGCACTCCCGAGGGTGTTTCAAAAAAAATTCCGTACCGCGGTGAAGTGGGTCCTGTATTAAAATCGTTTCTTGAGGCATTTCAGTCGGGGATGTCGTATGCGGGATGTCGTACGATTGATGAGTTGCGCCAGAACGCGAGTTTTGCGTATCAAAGCCCGAATGCGAGAAATGAGAACGCTCCCCACGAAGCATAATTCACCCCCCTTGTTTTGATTTTTCGAAAATGTAGCCATACTTGCTATCGCTGTTATAACGCATGTTTTTTCAAACGCCCCAATGTATTGGGGCGTTTTGATATTATGCAATAAAATTTTTGAAAAGGAAGTTGTGATAACGTGATAGCATTGTAATAATAGGATGCGTTGGTCTTTGAATTTGAAATAGAGGAGGAGGCGACATGAAGAATGATTGCGTTTTTTGCGACCGAACTCAATTTGAAGAACGTCTTGTTGCTGAACATAGTGTTGTTGAAAACGAAGAATACAATATTATTGCCACGCTTGGCCAGATAACAGATGGCGGGTATGTATTGGTGGTCCCCAAAAAACATATTTCGTGCATGGCCGCACTTCCGAGTCACGAAATGGGCTCCATGGTTACTGCGCTTCAAGAAGCATACACCGCGCTTGCTTCCGAATATAAGCATAAGTATAGTGCTTCAATAAGATTTTGCCCGGTAACTATATTTGAGCATGGCATCGTTGGGCAGACCATAAAACACGCGCATCTCCATCTTTTGCCCGCGGTTATTGACCTCTCTCCAAAGATACGTGCGGACTTTCCGACAGCAGAAATACAAGAACTATCTTATGATGCGCATCTTCAGCGGGATGGTTATGTGCATGTGAGCTTGGGTAACACGTATGTGCATCTGTACGAAATTTATAAAAAGCGTCAGGAACCGTATCTTTTTTGGACAACGACAATTGGTCGGCCAATGGTTTGTTGGAATCCTCCGGCACCCCTTCAGTATCTCCGTATTATTGCCGCAGAGCTTCTCGGTAGGCCGGAGCGCGCAAACTGGCGCACCATGGACCCGGAATTGGATAAACAACTAGGGTCGGGGACCGTTACCCGCCTGAAGCCCTATTTTTCATAAATGAACAAAGTCGCTCCGACCGTAGTCGGAGCGGTTTTTATATTATGCAACAAAATTCTATGAGCGGAAGTTGTTGTGTTGCTTTGTTTCTTGTGATACTTAGTATAGTACTTGATCTTTGACAGGCTCCAGAGAGCCGTATACAAAGGAGGAACTCCATGGCGAAAAAGTCAGAGAAACGAAAGTCGGGTGGTCGCGAACAGAAGCGGGTAGGGGTAAAGAAAGAACGGAAGAAAAATTCTTCTGTAGCATACGTGATTGAAACGTCGGTTTTTCCGGCAATCGTTGGAGAAACCACGCTTGAGAATCCGCTTGTTATTGAAACGCCTAAGAGTTTGATGCCTATCATTCACGCTATCAACACTCCGATGATCGGCGTTTGCGCGGATACTCATCCGTATCGCAATCCGTTTTCAAACGCCCTTCGTCTTGCGGAAGTTCATCGTCGGCACGCTGATGTGGTTGGCGCGCCGGTGGTGCTCGTGACCGGGAATCTTATTCACGTTGATACAAAAAAATATTCAAAGCTGCGGGTCCATAGGGCGCTGGTTGAGCAAACAAAGCCCATTACTCTTTCTGAACTCAACATGGAAGAAGATCGTGAGGCGAATTTCATCAGTGTTGAGAATCGCATCAAAGATCGGATTGAAATGCTGAAGAAGGCGTCGCTTGATGAGGGGGGTAAGCCCCTCTATAACGGTCCTATCTATTGTCCCTTTGGCAAATGTGAAGAAGAAATCATTCAGTTTTGGGTTGATGAGCATACGCGTAAGGTTGTTGCTGAAAAACAAGAAAAACTTCGCATGGAACGAAGTTTTCTTCGAGCGGGGGTGAAGAGCGCGGCTAAACAAATGGGCTTGCTTCAGAAAGCAATTGCTAAAGATACAGAAGCATTGCAAGGACTGGATCGGGTTGCTCCGTCGGATGAACGAGAAAATAACCGTCGGGTAATTCTTGAAAGCATCGCGAAGCTTCAGGTTCGTCTTCAAGAAGAACAGGTATCTTTTCCCGAAACCGAGGCAAAGCTAAGGGATGTTATCGGAGAACTTGAAAATACCAGAGCCACCACCTGTGATGCCGCAGATATCAAGCGTTGGTTTTTTGAAGGCCAGCTGCGGCTTAAGCAGATGATTGAAGAGGCCGTCCCAAATGCTAGGGTTATCTCAACAGGAAAGTGTTTTGTGAAGGTTGGCGATAAAGTGATCAGTGTGGTACAAAAGGACACCGATTCCACGACCGATGTCTTTATTGATAAGCTCTCGAAAAAAATTCAGAAAGAGCAGAAAAATGGAAAGCGCCAGCCCGACCTGATTCTTATCGGCGGGCTGAACTTGGCGCCAACCGATTTTTCAATTAAATATCCGAAAGCCGACGGCCTGCCTCGGGAAATTGCCGAGGTCGCTATCGTGCAGCTGCCGACGTGTCTTGATAACGATTACATTGAAAAAATAACTGCGCGTGGTATCAAAATCGGAACCGAAATTACGAAGTTGATTAATGACGAGGATTTCACCTCCGGAATGCTTAGTTACTGCTGGCCTTCGGAATTCCCGCAATCGCGTTTTTGGTCATCAAACAATCTTGCTGATGAAACGATTTTCGAGAAAAATGAGGAAATTGAAAAACTCGTTCTTGGCTCTTACCAAATTTACGGAGAACACGAAGGTGACATGCAGGAAGGCGCGCATCATCAGGCTTACTACAGTGTTCCCGGGTTTCCGTCCAAAAAACCCCTGTACGCAGTACACCACGATTTCTTTGTGAAAATTGCCGCACCCATTCATCATTATGTTAATCTCGGAGACATCGTTCAGGGAGAAAATCATGAATATCACCTGGAGATTCCCGAGGATTATAGAATCACTCACGAGCTTGTGGCGGATATAGATACAATTCTTCGTGACGCGGGGCTGACTGGCGATCAAAAAGCGGAGAAGGTTGGTCGTCTTGCCGAGCTCAATTCGTTTTTGGGCGGTACGCCGAGAGTTGACCATCAGCTCAAGAATTATGAGGTTCGGGCTATTATTGGCGGTGCTAAATATTTTTGCATGGTGCTGAATAATGCCCGCAGAGTGCGTTTGGAATTTATTGAGAAAGCGGGTGTTATTACCGCCGTTGGCGGAAATCACTTTGGCAATACCGGTCGGAAGAACTCCGGCGGTGTTGGAAAACATTTTGAAGAGTCTGAAATTGTGAGAGAGGCGTTGATAAAAATGCTTCGGAAGTGCGCGGGTTTTACCGATGAAGATTTGGACCGTCTGGTAGTTGCGGAGAAAATCTCCGGCGTTTCCGGCGCTCTCGGGGCGTTTGGCATTCTGCCGGATGGCATGAAGCGGGAAGATATCGCGAAGCTTTCCAAAGCGGAGCTTAAGAAAATCTTTCCGTACTGTCTTTCCGCGAAGCATAAGCCGTCAGGCCAGGGCACTTCTTCAAAAGGTTTGCCGGTAAAATCTTTGCGAAGAGCGCGTTCAGAACGGGGTCCGACTGATCCCCTGTATGAAGGCCGTTTCGCTCTGGAGCTCGCGGGCCATATTGATCGGGATACCACATTTATTTCTCGGGGCTCCCTCTATTCAATAAGCCCCGCGCAGGAATTCAGAAGTCCTTTCGCGGAATCGCTTGACTTTGGTCTTGGCGATATCGGTACAAAAGTAATCGGGGTGCCGAAAGACCGAAAAGGACCCATCGTGATTACCAGGTTCACCTATGAGGTTTTCTTCAGATATTTGAAGAATCCTTGGCGAATCAATGTTAAACAGCTCTTTCCGAATGCTTTGTAAATATCGGAAAAAGCATAATTTCTCAAAGGCCGAACTTCGGCCTTTTTTATTTTCGTCCTTAATTCGCTTAAATGAAGTTTGGGCGAATTGCGGGACACGAAAATATCCGCCTCTGGCGGATATACCAAGCGTGATTCAGATAAGAAAGTCAAGCATTCCAATAATGCGCTTTGTCCTGTTATACTGAAAGAAGTTGCTTTAAAAATAAGGAGAGAGACATGTCAGAGGAAAAGCATAAACCCGAGGAAACAGCCCTTGAGGTATCCCGTCTGGTACAATTAAATCCCGAAGCGTTGAATGCAACGGCACGCGCATTTTCTGAATTTCTCCAAAAACCGCGCATGATCGGACAGGAGCGTCTTCAGCGCGCCGCGGTTCATGCGATGGGGCGATTTGAAGGAACGCTTCGCAATCCTGACCAACCCATTCGTTCCATTCTCGTCCTTGGGCCAAGCGGTACCGGCAAGACCATGATTTTTGAGTTGATGGCACAGTTTCTTTTCGGAGAAAAACGCGCCATGACGAAACTCTCGGGGCAAGAATATCGGGAGGAGCATGCGATTTCAAAACTCATTGGTTCTCCTCCGGGCTATGTCGGCTCTAATATTGATGAGCGAGGCCCTTTTCCCATGCTTTCTCCGTGGAATATCGGGAAGTATCATTATTTTAAGGTATTGCGTGATGCCGCGGAAAAGACACCTACGAAAACCAACGGGATTACTATGACACCGCAAGAAGCCAAGGATGCCTTATTGCAATTTCAGAATCAGGAAGAGATTTATTCGTATCGCTTAAGAACACTTTCGGACGCTGTCAGCGCGCTTGAGGCAAAAAATGATTTCCCCACGGAGAGACGGGACGCCAAATCAAGCAATCAGGAACTTTTGATTGCCGAAATTGCGCATAATGCGAAAATAAGGATTGCGCAATATACCACGGTTCTTGCGGGAATTTATGGCAAGATCGATTGGATTAGTATGTATCTGAGTATGGAAACGGGACAGGACCTTTCTTTCAATCCCGAGGTTCATAAACGCGCAATAATGCTTGCCGATGAAGTGGATAAGGCCCACCCTGCGTTTACCAATATTTTTTATGAGATCCTCGACCGTAGGCGTATTACGCTTCAAAACGGAACGGTGACTGATTTTTCGGAAACGATTGTTGGTATGACTTCCAATAAGGGCGATAAAGAAATGGAAGCGATCATGCGCGGACGAAAGCCGCCGGGGTTTCGCATTGAGCGTGAAGCGAGTTTTGAGGAAAAACAGCAAGCGCTCTATACGGCGGCGCGTGATGCTATCACCGATATGTTTCTTGCGCCTATGCGGGGTAGAATTAACGAAATAGTGGTTGCGCGTGAATTTACCGTCGAACAAATTAAAGCAATTATTAAAATGGAAATTAGCCAATTTCAGGAACTTCTTTTTGAAAAAGAGATGGATATTACGCTTTACGTGAGCGAAGCGATCATCGATTTTTTATGGAAGGAAAGTACAGATAAACCGGAGGAAGGCGCGCGGCTCGTTCAAAAAAAGCTCAGCCATTATATCAGAGACCCCATTGATACCATGATTCAAACAGGACAATTGCATCAAGGCGATATTCTCCATGTAGATATGGGTTTGGTGGAAAATGAAAAAAGACCCGTATTTCGGGCTGATACACGGAACAGAAAAGAACAAAAATAAAAGTGAGACATTGTCTCACTTTTTTTATTTATTTTTTTCCGACTGCGTTTCGGGCTCCGGTGTTGGCGATTCGGGCGTTATCGTTAATTCGAAATTCCAGAATATAGTTCCCTCTTTGCGTTCACCGAATATGGTTTTCGCATAGGCCTTCATTTCTTCAAGCGTCTCGGGTTGTTCTGTGATGGGCATGATTCCCGATGCATTGAAGAGAAAATTGTTTCCTACGAATTGTTCTCCCGTAAATGAAATGGCGCATATGGGATCCTCCGGATCAAGAATGTCAACAAATGCCACTTGTACCGAGAGGGCCTTTTGTCCTTCCAGATAGTGTTTCCGAAGGATTTCTGCCGCGGTAAACGCAATAAGGCGCCCCGACAGGTCTTTTCCGTGGACCATCTGCTCGTAGGCTGTGATGGCGCGCCGGACTTCATTTTTAAATACAATTAAGTCAGATTGATTCCCCCGTCCGCAGAGGAGTATGCGAGCCCCCGGATAATCCGCGAGGGGCGTTATTTTTTGATGCGCCTTAGAGTTGCTTATTGAGGCGCAATACATTGCGCGGGGAGACGTCAGAAGTACAATCGGTTCGTCTTTTTTGAGTTCCTCAAGGGCATATTCTTCTTTCTTTTTTAGAATGCTGATGGGATCAAGCAGGTGTTCCATCGCCCCCTCCTTCTTCGGAGTTACGCCCCTCTTCCGGATTTTGTTTTCCAAAAAGATGTTGCTCCTCTTCTTCTTCGGTTTCCAGGATCCACTGGAGAATTGATTCTTCCGATACATCAAGGATGCCGTCCTGATGTATAACTTTGACTGTCGGGGGCGGGTCAAGAGGGTGTGACACCGAGGTCACGAATTTCCCCGCTTGGCGTATTGCGCCAATCGCAATACCAGTTGCCTCTTCAAGAGAGAGGTCGTATTGAAAGCGGTCATGAATATAATCGCGCGCCTGCGAGTATCCCGACCCGTCGGTTGCGAATTTCTCGTGCGGATAGACGCCGCCGTCCGTATCAAAAGAGAGTATAATTTTTCCGTCGTGGCGGTCATATCCGCCGAGAATCGCGCCGAATGACACGCCCATCAATTGATACCACGGCAGGTCAAAAATATTTTCTGCGATAATTTTTTTCAAGCGGTTGCTTTTGCCTTGAATAGAAACCGGCCGTTTGATTTTTGCCGAGATGACATCGCAGTCATTTTGTAGGTCTTCAATGACGTGTTGCGCGAACGCAAGCGACCCGCAAATACCGAGTACCGCGTTTTTATTAATATCCTGTAATTTTATTTCGGTACGCGAAAACACATCTCCGTGGTATTGCGTTGCGAGGCGATCTGCCGCCATAACGATACCATCATTATATTCAATTGCTACGATAGTGGTGCCGTGGGGAGCGCTTTTCGCAAGGCGTGCCGCCTGTGCCAACATGATTGATTGCAAGTCGGTGGGGCGGACAAACGCTTCTTTCGCTTGGTGCCGCGCGGCAGTGCGTCCGCGTATCATTTCAAGCACTTCTGGGATTGACATAATTTCCTCCGTTCCGTATTAATATTTTTTCAAGAATGCTTATTTTACTATACTATTTTGGAACATATGGCGCAATGGAGAGTTCGTCTTAAGCGCTTTTTTTTGTTACAAGCCATTTTATGCCAGGTAGTGAAAATTCGACTGTCGCCACGGGCGAAAAAAGATTATTAACTACTTGAGCATGGCAATAAGTTTAGAAATAATAAATAATGAGAGATAGGGTAGGTGTATTAAAGTCGAATTTCTACTACCTGGTATGGAAGGAAAAGAAGGGCTTGTTCAAGAATTAATTAACGGGGGGTATCTGAAAACTCCTCGTATTATTGACGCATTCCGTGCGATTGCTCGTGCGGATTTTGTCCTGTCGGAATACGCACAAGAAGCATACGGCAATTATCCCCTGCCCATTGGCTACGGCCAGACGATTTCGCAGCCCCTGACCGTTGCATTTATGCTGGAACTTTTGGATCCGCAGGAGGGGGAGAAAATTTTGGATATCGGAGCCGGTTCCGGTTGGCAGACAGCGTTACTCGCTCACGCGGTGAGCGAGTCGCAGACTAACGCAGACGGAACGCAGAATAACGCGGACAATATTCAGCGTATGTCTGCGTCAAGTCGGCGGAGGTCTGCGGGCCACGTAGTGACCATTGAACGCATATCGGAGCTTTGCGAGTATGCGCGGAAAAATATAGAGAAGTACGGATTTATCTCGCGCGGCGTTGTAGAATTTTTCTGTCAGGACGCGACCGCGGAAATTCCCGACGGGCCGTATGATAAAATTATTGCGGCAGCCGCCGCGTCCCGCGACATTCCGGATGAATGGCGGAGGAAACTGAAAGTCGGCGGGAGGATTGTGGCGCCCATCGATAATTCCATTTGGCGTTTTACGAAAAAATCCCGCCCCGCTGGAAGCGGGGCGAGGTTCGCCTCGACCGAGGTTGAGGCGGCAGAAACCGAATGGAAAGAAGAAGAATTTCCCGGATTTGCGTTCGTGCCGCTTGTGAGCAGAGCTCCCAGCTCCCAGCTCCCAGCTTCTCGCCAAAGGAATAAAAAATTTTTTTCTCGTCCCCTACTTCCTACTTCCTACTTCTTACTTCTTGCCTTTGCCGCTTTTGTTGCCTTTGCCGCCTTTGCGTATCAGATATATTGGCCCCACGCCGACTTTCGTGGCTCAAAAAGTATTATGATTGAACAAGGGCTTGGGTCGCGGAAAATCGGCGCATTTTTGAAACAGGGGGGCGTTATTGATTCTAAGTGGGTATTTGTGACGTATGTGTCACTCAAGGGCGTTGCATCCGACTTGAAGCCGGGGTTTTATATCTGGAATGATACCGTAACGATTCCTGAACTTGTTCGCGACTTGCGTCGGGGAGGAACGAATGAACGCGCTATCACCATTCCTGAGGGGTGGACAACACGCGAGATTGCGGAGTATTTTTTACGGGAAAACATTGTATCGCAAAACGACTTTTTGCGTTTGGTCGGAAAAGACGGGGTGTCGCGTTTTCGTGCTGATTTTTCGTTTTTGACTGATGCGCCGCAAAATGCGGGGCTTGAGGGGTATTTGTTTCCCGATACCTATCGCATTTTTCGCGATGCTTCGTTGGAAAGTATTGTTGCGAAAACGCTCACGAATTTTGACAGAAAATTAACCTCGGATTTGCGCGAGGAAATAACGCGTCAGAAAAAGACAATTTTTGATATCGTGCGGATGGCATCCCTCATTGAAAAAGAGGTCGTATCGGATGAGGACCGCGCGATTGTCTCGGGAATATTGTGGAAACGGTTGCGTCTAAGTATTCCGCTTCAAGTTGATGCAACAGTTCTTTATGCGAAATCTCTCACCTCTCACCTCTCACCTTTCACCTCTCGTGTCCTTATCGAGGACACGCTGATTGATTCGCCGTATAACACCTATAAATATTATGGATTACCGCCGGGACCAATTGCGAATTCCGGTATTTCGGCAATCCGCGCGGCAATATACCCGCAAGAATCTGATTATTTTTACTATCTTTCTGCTCCCGATGGCCGGACGATTTTTTCCCGCACGCTTGAGGAGCATAATGCGGCGGTCAGAAAATACTTGACTAAATAGTATTTTCTATATATAATGTAGCTACGATCTTCGACATAATAATCTAGAAGGAGGGGCTTCGATGGGGAAATTTATGAAAATTGGGCACAGGGGTGCCCGAGGTTATGAGCCGGAAAACACGATTCTTTCTTTCATAGATGCGATAGAGCGCGGGGCGGAAGCTCTTGAGTTTGATGTGCGTTTTTCCGGTTCTCGGAAATCTGATCGGAAACGGGAAATTGTGGTGTTTCATGATCCCGCACTTGAACGAACGACCAATGGAAGGGGTTTGGTTTGTAATTTTAGCTACGACGAACTTCGGCGACTTGATGCGGGCAAGTGCGAGAGGATTCCTCTTCTCGATCAGGTGTTTGGGGTTTTGGGAAAGGGGAACATATTCGATTGGAAACCTCTTTTTAATGTGGAGTTGAAGGAAAAAGCCATGGTAGGAGATGTTTTGCGGCTCATTCAGCGGTATAATCTGGTTGATTCCGTGATTGTTTCCGCTTTTGATATGAATGAGAACGAGTCGGGTGACACCTCAACATGGAATGATCTTTTTGTGATGAAGGTGCGTGAGCCTAAGTTGCGGATAGCTCTCTTGGTAGAACGGGCGGAGAATTTACAGCGAGCATTTGAGGTTAGGGCAACATGGAACGAGAAAGTATATGCCATTAATCCGTCAAAAGACATTGTGACGAGAGAGATGGTTTCGCGCGCTCATGCGAGCGGCATGAAGGTGTTCGTTTGGACCGTTAACGAACCGGACGATATTGCTCGCATAAAAGCAATGGGCGTTGATGGGATATTCTCCGATTATCCAGACAGATTGTAGGAGTATTTTTCGTAAAGGAGGTTTCTCGTGGGAAGGAATAATCGGATAACGCTTGCGGGGTTTCTACAGACGCAGTCGCGTCATCGCGCAATACTTTTGCGGCTTCAGCGTGAGGTACAAAAGTCGCGACAGAAGAATAAACACGCCGCCGCGGTCGTTGACGAGCGGGGCGCGGTTATCGGCATCGGATATAATGGCGACACGTCCCGCAATTCATTTTTTTCTGTTATGTTGGGGCGGAAATTCAGAGAGAAGGCCGCACCGATTCATGCCGAATTTGAGGCAATTCTTGGCGTGCTTCGGGGGATAGCGCCCAAGGATTCACTTCGAATTTTCAGGGGCGAGATTCCTCGGCAGTTTCTTGGTATGACGATGTATTCCTACCGCGAAACTCAAACCGGCATGTTTGCGAACGCCAGACCATGTAAGGATATTTGCGAGCCGATTCTCCGGCTCCTCGGTTTCCGTGATGCGTTCTATACGCTTCCTTATTCTTTAGGCCTTGAGCATATAATCTTTTGAAGCTAAACCGGAATGGTTTGGCTTTTTTCATTTGTTTGTCTCCGATGGCGAGCTAAGCGACGCCAGAGGAGTTACAAACGAATGACCCCGTGAGATAGCCCCGTTAGATAATATTATTGATGTATTTAAGCTTCGGACGGCACTAGTCGGTTAAGATGTATTCCTGCTTTTCTTGTCCTTATCTAATGGGGCATCTCACGGGGTTTATTGTTTGTGCGCCAATCGGACTTCGTCTGCGGACTTGTCCTCTTGGACAAACAATAAAGTTATCCACAGGCTCTGTTTGCTATCATTTTTTATAAGCGACATACTAGAAATGTGAATGTCGTTGAGTAGGGTTTTGTACGCCAAAGTTGGCAGTCAATTTAAAAAGGCCTGCGTCCCCTTGGACGCACAAAACCTCCGCAAGGTCATTCAAGTGATCTTTTACACATAACGATATTTCGTTCTCTCATTCCATATTCGAGGCAAAACTGCGGTTTTGCCTCTTGTTTTTGACAAAAATCTTTGTTTATAATATGATGTATTCGGTGGTCGTAGCTCAATTGTCCAGAGCGCACGGTTGTGGCCCGTGTGGTTGTGGGTTAGAATCCCACCGATCACCCCAAACGAAATCGCTTCCTTGTGCTGGAGGAGTATCATGAACGAATGCCAAAAATGTCGTCGTCGGGGGATACCCTTAGAAACAGAACCCGGCAGAAACAAAAAGATTGTTTGCTCTTTTTGCGGCTGTAAATTTGATGCTTGCATGTCTTGCGGTGGAACCGGTTTGGGCGATTACCCGTTTCCTTGCGATGATTGCGGGGGCGGGGGGATAAAGAGATAGTTTGGATTTGTGCCGTATGAGCAGAGCTCGACGGCTTTTCTTTTTTACGTTTAGCATTTGACTCCGCGCTAATCCGCCTTAGGCGGACGAGCGGTTTGATGTATGGTGATCCCGTAGAACCATTGACAAACTTTTCGGGTTGGTTATACTGGTAATAGTTTCCAAAGACGGCTCCGACGCGAGGTCGGAGTCCCGACTTCCTTAATATATTTTCAATGAGGCATCGGGACGGGCGAACAATAAGACCTGCCTAGGAAAAACGTGCTTTTTGCACGGTCTTTGGGCATTTTTGGCCCATTTTTTATTTGTTCGTCCAAGAGGACAAGCCGTAGCGCAGTCCGATTGGTGCACGAATAAATAACCCCATGAGATGCGCGCCTTACGCGCTATCTCACGGGGTGCTCAATTTTATAGTTATTCGTTTCACTCATAAATAAAATTAGCATGCTTACCAAGTCAAAAAAACAAGAAATTGTCAAGGAATTGACAGATAAATTTGAGAAACAGAAATCAGTTATTTTTACTGACTTTCGGGGGATTGGCGTGAATAAATTGATGACCTTGCGGCGCGAAATGAGGAAGCTCGGCGCCGAATTTAAGGTTGCCAAAAAGACGTTTTTGCGAATTGCTCTCAAATCTATCGGAGTTGAATATGACCCAAAAGAGCTTGAGGGAGAGATTGGCGTTATTTTTGGTTATGAAGATCAGGTCGGACCGGCGAAAGCCGCGGCGAAATTCGGGAAAGAAAACGAGACATTCAAGGTGTTGAAGGGCTTGCTTGACGGCAAATTGATAGAGGGCAAAGAAGTATTGGCGCTTGCGAAATTGCCGTCGCGTGAACAGCTGCTTGGAAAATTGGTTTGGGTTCTGAACTCCCCTATTCAAGGATTTTATAACGTTTTGCAGGGGAATTTAAGAAATTTGGTCGTGGTTTTAAGCAAAATAAAAAAATAATATTACGCTAATGCGTATGCTAATATATGCAAATAGTATGCGGATGATTCGCATATAATTCGCAAAAATTCGCATAAACATTCGTGTTTTTTTAAAAAAATGACGAAAGAAGACATGATTACAGCAGTAGAAAAAATGAGCGTTTTAGAGCTCTCAGAACTCGTGAAGGCGCTTGAGGAGAAGTTCGGCGTATCAGCCGCAATGCCGATGGCAGTAGCAGCGGTTCCTGCGGGGGGTGATGAGGGAGGTGCCAAGGAAGAGCAGACCTCGTTTACGGTTGAATTAAAAGCGGCGGGAGCTCAGAAGATTAATGTTATCAAGGCGCTTCGCGAGGTAACAACGCTTGGTTTGAAAGAAGCGAAGGATTTGGTTGATGCCGCTCCGAAAACGGTAAAGGAGGGCGTGACCAAAGAAGAGGCAGCCGAAATTAAAAAGAAATTAGAGGCAGCGGGAGCCACGGTTGAAATAAAATAACGGTAAGCAATATGGAGGCCATTTTAGACAAGTTGTTTGAATCAACGCCAAAAGCGCGGCTTTTGAAGCTCTTTTTGATGAGTCCGGAGCGCGAATTTGTTGTGCAGGAAATCGTGAAACAGACCCAATTAAAGCGCCGCGTTATTCAAAAAGAACTTGCAAAACTGATGCGATTGGGACTTGTAAAAACGAAGGTAGTGAAGGTGCATATCGTGAAAATAAAGAAAGTAAAAAAGACCACAAAAGCAACAAAGGTTGCAAGGGCGAAAAAGAAAGCGAAAAAGAAAGTAAGGAAGGTCGCAAAAGTTGCAAAGGCAAAGAGAAAAGTAAAAAATGCGGCAAAAGTAAAAAGGAAAATAAAAAAGGCCGTACGAAAAACCGCGCGCCGCGCGTTTAAGAAAAAACAGAAATCCAAAAAGAGACGGTGATCCGCGTTTAATCCGCGTGTCAGGTAATCCGCGCGAGATCCGCTTCTACTTTCTATGAAAAAACAGGTCTATTTCATCAACAAAGAATTTGCTCTTTTCCCCGAACTCCGGATGCTTATTTTGAAAGCCGTACCGGCAAATCGTTTCGTGCTTGCAAAACGCATCGGGGCGCTGGGGCGTGTTAAATTGGCTGTTTTGGCGGGGGTTTTTATTAATTCCGACACGTCACGTGCTGACCTTTTGATTGTGGGAGACGGCATAAAAAAAGGCCGCCTGAATTCATTTATGGCGTGGCTTGAATCGGAAATCGGCAAGGAATTGAATTATGTAGCGCTTACAACCGACGAATTTAAATATCGTATGGATATGTACGATCGGTTTTTACGGGATATTCTGGAGGACCCGCATGAGAAAATGATTAATAAATTAGGCATCTGAAAACCCCCAATTGGGGGTTTTGTTGTGTCGACTATGGAAATTTGCTAGCTTTGTTTTATGGGCATTTAGCTCAGTGGTAGAGCGTTGCATTCACATTGCAAAGGTCGCTGGTTCGATCCCAGCAATGCCCAATGCCCAAATCTGGCTGGGCGAAGTGGGACGTTTCGACCCGAGGTCGGAGAGGCCGTTGGTCCGATCCCAACGTCGCCCAAATTTTGGCGGGCAAGTTGTAGAGAGCGAAGGCCCGATTCCTTCACTGCCCAATATATAAACGACATATCAACGACAAGTTAACAAACTAAAAATTGTGAAACAGGTAACACGTGAAACATTCAATATGACGATAGAAACAAAAGATCTCGGGAATGCTGGTGAAGAAATAGCCGAGGAATATCTCATTAGAGGGGGCTATGCCGTTCTTGATAGAAACTATCGCACGAAAATAGGTGAAATTGATATTATCGCTCAAAAGAACGGAATAATATGCTTTGTTGAGGTAAAAACCGGAACGCCAAAAAGTACGGTTTATTTTTTGCCGGAGTTTCACGTGGACCATCGAAAATTTTCAAAACTTAAGAAACTTGGAGAGCTCTATTTGCTTGAGCGTGATTTGAACAAAATAGACCAAAAATGGCGTATTGATGTAATTTCTGTTATATTTGATGAGTATGGCAATCATAAAATCAACCATTTTGAAAATGTAATACTTTAAGTTGTTTCACGTATACCCCTCCATATATTCTTTCATGGTCGGGTACGAGTATGCCAAGCACCTTGGTTGTCTTGGTTTATAAGTTGCTTGTGCCAGACATTAAACAAATATATAAAATGGCATAGAACATGTTTCACAACATCACGTAACACGTGGAACATATTAAGATAGATATCGGGGTGTAGTATACTGGTAGTATCTGCCTGCGGCAGGCAGGCGCGTGCTTCTTGCCCCGTTAGAAATTGCCGGGCTGTAGTATACCGGTAGTACACGTGCTTTGGGAGCACGTAGACTGGGTTCAATTCCCAGCAGCCCGAGTTTGTATTTCTAACCTTGTTAATGATAGTTCGAGATTGAGTTTTCCCGTTTTGTCCGAAGCGCAAGCCGATGAAGTCGGCTGAGCACGGCTACAAAACGCAATCCGCCTCTGGCGGACGATTCTCGGCACCCCGAATGAAAAAACCGCGCCACAGATGTGGTGCGGTTTTAGTTTCACGTGTTACTTATATTTCATTAAATATGAATGGCGGATTGAAAAAGTGCTTTCGCATTTCTTCCTGATATTTTTCTGGGCTTCTTGACCAAAGTGTCGCTGCCATGGACGAAAGAAGCGCATTGCCGTCTTGGGGTGTGGAACAAATTCCCGCAATTTCTTTTCCCCTCGAAATTACTTCAAGTGTTGGAAGATGTACTACTGTTTGATTCAGAATTCTTCCAAAGTGACCGCGATCTCTTCCCTCTGAAAATACTTCATTGTTTGTTTGCCAGTAGGTTACCGCAACGAGGGGATTTTCCCTAAAGCGACGCTCAACTTCACTATGAGAAATGGGGGTCCTTATTTCTATACGAAATGATACAAAGTGCATAAATGGTTGGGGAGATATTATTGCTTGCGCATGGATATCAAGTTTGTTCATGCCCATAGTTTGTAAAATGCGGTCGGCATCTTCTGCTTGATGCGAGCCGAATATTGCGTGGATCGGTTTTTTGAACTCCATACCGATAGTTGAAATTCTTTGTGAAATATCAGCCGCTCTTCTGCCAAGGGCAAATCTTGCTTTTATGAGATTTCCCCCACCCTCGTAGTCGAATACCAGCGTTTTTAAGATACAAAGCAGCTGATGCGTATTGCAGCTTACCACTTGTAGGAATTTGTCCTTTTCAGGATGAAGGGCGGAGTCGTTTATAGAAAACGCATATGGTTTTCCAAATCCTTTTTCACTTCCCTGTGCTACAAAGACCCGTTTTCCGTTATTATAGTTGGTATAAAATTCTTCTTTGAGCGCTCGTCCTATTCCTTCTTTGGTACAATCGATGACAACATCGGCTCTCTCCAGGGCTTCTTCAAAGGTATATGTCGGGGCAACATCAAACGGCTTGAGGATTTCTTGAAATTCCCTCCATCGTTCTTTGAATACTACAAGTTTTGCTCCTCCCCTACAGAAATCGACGATTCCACCGCGAAAATCCAGTTCTGGCGTATTTTTATGGAACATAATTTCTTCTATAGTAAGCGCCTCAAGAGTTTTTAAGAACAATGGTACGAGCGGTTTTCCTATGGTTCCAAAACCGACGATAAGTATTTTCATGGATCCTCCTGTTATCAAGGTGCGAAAACTATTTTCCACCGTATCAAGGAAGACCAAAAATTGCAATGAGGGGTTGCGCCAGATAAATAGCCGCACCAGAAGCGCTTGCGGTATCTCCGTATCGTTTGCGGTAATGCGGTTATATGTGTGGGACAATCCGATTACGGCGGGTAACTTGTGGTAAGTATCAACGATCACTCCCGGCGACCCGATTGAAAAAAACCATTCCGATTCAAGTCGGAGTGGTTTTGGTTTCACGTATTATTTTTGAGACCTTGTTTTTTTCTTTGTTTTGTGTATAATAAAGCGCGATACGGATTCCGGCCTGCGGGAGAATCTTTATGAAACGATGGCGGTTATACCTCTGGAGTCAGCGGATTGCCGGATTGATCTTTTACATTTTGAGTATCATTTCGTATGCAACGTTTGGGTTGCTCTTTTTTCGGTTGCGTGTGGTCGGCAGAGAAAATGTGGAAAATCTCTACGGACCGCTTATTGTAACTCCGAACCACAAAAGTTATGTGGACCATTTTTTTCTTATGGCTGCCTTGCCGTTTTTTTCTAGACTTCTGCCCGCTCGTGCCATTGCAGCTGATTGGCTTTTTGAAATTCCTAATTGGAAAGGTGGTTTTCTCGTGCGTTGGACATTGTGGCTCTGTGGGGCATATCCCACACGGCGAGGAAGCGGCCTTGATGTCTCATTGCGAAAGCCGCTTGAGGTCTTGCGCAAAGGATATGTTGCGGCAATTTATCCCGAGGGCGGTATTCGGTTTCGGCCGGGCGTGCATCCGGTAAAAATTGGCGCGGCATATTTGGCGCAAAAATCGGGAGCGCCGATACTTCCCGTTGCCATCTGCGGAATTGAGTATTTAAGTTGGCGGGCGTTTTTATTTGGCAGGAAGAAAGTATCTGTTGTATGGGGCACGCCACTATACCTCCAGCCGGACGCGGATATGGTGGAAAATTCTGAATGCATTCGTTCCGCGATTGCTGAATTGTACGAAGAGCATAGTGAGTCAAACGCCGAGGCGATTCGTTATGGAACGGACAAGGAGGTATAATGAAGAAAGACATGAGAAATACATCAAACACACAGATTATAGCAACAATTGGGCCTGCGAGTAGAAATGAATCCGTCATTCGCGAGATGGCGCAGTGCCACATGGATTTAGCACGGCTTAATTTTTCCCACGGCACCCACAAAGAGCACGAAACATCGTTTCGTTGGGTTCGAAAAATCGCGGAGGAGCTTGGGAAACGCATTCTTATAATTCAAGACCTTTCCGGCCCCCGCGACGAAGATATTAGGGGACATCATTTTCATGAGGGCTCCGTGATTGCCATAACTGAAAAAGACAAAAAAGATTTGGCGTTTGGATTAAAACTCGGTGTTAATTACGTAGCGCTTTCGTATGTAGGAAATGCTGATGATGTTTTAGCGCTGAAGCGTCTTATGGAAAAAAACGGCATTGAGCGTCCCGTTATTGCAAAAATAGAACGCTCGGAAGCGGTTAAAAATATTAATGCAATTATTGAAGTTGCGGATGCGGTTATGGTTGCGCGCGGTGACCTTGGGTTATCGCTTCCTCCGGAGAAAGTGCCGTTTATTCAGGATATGATTATTAAAAAGTGTAATCACGCGGGCAAGTCAGTGATTACGGCAACCCAGATGTTGTACTCCATGGTGCATGAAAAAACCCCCACGAGGGCAGAGGTTTCTGATGTTGCACATGCGATTATGGCGGGGTCTGATGCCGTGATGCTTTCCGAAGAAACTGCGATTGGCGAATACCCCGTTGAAGCCGTCGCGATGATGGAGCGAATTATTGTGGAGGCCGAGGCGCATCTCGGAAAATCGCGGGCGCATCATCCGCTCTAAAGAAATAAAATAGAAATCCCGCCAGAGGCGGGTTTTTTTATTTTCTCATTCTCATGTTCTTAAGAACATGAGAATGAGAAAGGGAGCATCAGAAAAATCTATTCTGGTGTTCTTCCGCCAGAGGCGGACAGGTAAGAATTTAGAAATAGATTTTTGTGTTGAAAAAAAGGCGCTTTATTGCGCCTCGGCCTTTTTATTTATCCGGGAGATACCGCGGGGAGTCGGGAAAAATATAATCATGCGGCTTAGAGAATCTGTCATAATGGCGGGGGTTGCTTATCCCTTGCTGCAACATAAGATAACTGACCTCCGCCTTTGCAATAGTTTGGACCCATTCTAACTTCGCATAGTAACTTGGAACGAAAATTACATACCCAGCTCCGTTTTTGTATTCATCCGGATACTGTGTTAAGAGGCAGGCTACTTTTTTGATTGTGTCTTTAGTTTCTACGACGTTGGTATAGCCGATACGTATATCTACAGGCTCATCTCGCAGATTGATTACTAACGTATCATTGATTATCTTTGCCTCGCTCGGAAGTTGGACTTTCAGAAACCAGCCAGACGCGTTGTAAAATGTCTCTGCTTTCACGATGCGATAACATGTTTCTGCACGATGAATATGCGTGGCTCTTGCACTTTCGGGCGTTCCGGATATGAATATGGCGAGCAAAAGAGCAGAAAATACACCGCGGATCTTCATTTTTCTCCCTCTCCCATTTTAAATATTGAAGTGTTCTTTCGATATTCGTTGCATATCTTCGTGTCGGTGTCAAAGCTGTTATTTCTTTGGTTTATAGTACTTTCCCCCTTTCAATTTTTCCGGCAAATGTTCTTGCATCACTTTTGCATCGGGCGCATCATGCGCATATTTATATCCTTTGCCGTAGCCGAGGCCTTTCATCATTTTGGTAACAGCGTTTCGTAAATGAAGCGGCACAGGAAGCGCGCCATATTTTTGTACGTCTTCACGCGAGGCGAGGAGCCCCATGTATGCTGAGTTATCTTTGGGCGCTTGCGCCAAGTATACAACTCCGTGTGCCAAATTGATTTGCGCTTCGGGCAAGCCGATGCGTTCTACCGCATCAAACACCGCGTTTGCCACCAATAGTGCTTTTATATCAGCCATCCCAACATCTTCCGATGCAAAAATCACCATGCGCCGTGCGATAAATCGCGGGTCCTCCCCCGCTTCAATCATGCGTGAAAGCCAATACAGGGCGCCGTCCGGGTCTGAATCGCGCATGCTTTTGATGAATGCGGAAATGACATTATAGTGCTCCTCGCCCGTTTTGTCATAGCGGAGCGCTTTTTTTTGCAGTGCGTCTTCAATAATTTTTTCATCAATCGTAATAGTATTATTTTTTCCGACTAGTGTGTGCATCACCACAAACTCAAGCGAGTTTAGCGCAACACGCGCATCGCCGTCGGCGAATTGCACGAGCATTTCTTTTGCGCCGTCGGTTATCGCAATTTTCATTTTTCCGAATCCCCGCTTCGCATCTTTAAGTGTGTTATCAATAATAGTGCGGATATGTTCGGGCGCGAGCGGATGCAATACCAAAAGAAGCGAACGGCTCATAAGCGGGGCAACAATCGCAAATGATGGATTTTCAGTAGTGGCGCCAATTAAAATAATTGTCCCGTGTTCTACGTGCGGGAGAAACGCATCCTGTTGGGTTTTATTGAAGCGGTGGATTTCGTCAACAAATAAAATGGTGCGCTGTTTATGGAATTTCAGCCGTTCTTCGGCGTCTTTAATAACGGCGCGAAGTTCGGGAATCCCCGAGGTTGCCGCGGAAAACGGCTGGAAAAACGCTTTAGTTGTTTGTGAAATGATATGCGCTAATGTTGTTTTGCCCGAACCCGGCGGACCCCACAAAATAACCGATTGTAGAGTATCATTTTGAATGGATTTTCGAAGTGGTTTTTCGGGCCCTGCCACGCTTTCCTGCCCGACGAAATCATCAAAATCTTGCGGGCGCATTCGCTCGGCAAGGGGTGCGGAGATTTTCAGCACCGCGTCGGCGTTTTGTGAAAAGAGGTCTTTTGACACATTTTTTGGTTATGTGATATTATAAAAGTAGTATGGCAAAACAAACTTCTAAAAACAATATGGTTCATAGTGCAGAAGCCCCAAGCGCCCCGAAAAACATCTTTTTACATCTGTTTACCTTTGTCGCGCTCTACATCAGCGCGGTGAGTTTTGGGTCGCTTGTATTCGGTTATATTGACCGCTGGTTTCCGGACCGGTTAGCGCCCTATTTATATAATGAAGGCTTTTCATCTTCTTTGCGTTGGTCAATTGCTTCGCTCATTATTGTATACCCCCTCTATCTTTTTGCCCTGCGCTATTTGAAACAGGAATTTTTGCGACATCCCGCGCTGGAACAGTCCCGCATCAGGAAATGGCTTACGTATTTTACGCTTTTTGTCGCGGCTGTTGTTATTGTGACTGACCTGGTAACGCTTTTATATAACTTCCTCGGGGGCGAGATTTCCAGCCGGTTTATTTTGAAAGTTTTGGCGGTATTGTTTATCGCGGGCGTGATATTTGCGTATTATCTTTTTGATATCCGCGGCAAAGCAATTCCGAATGTTCGCGTGTTCGCGGGAGTAGTAAGTGCCCTTGTTTTATTTTCTGTATTGTATGGATTTTTTATCGTGGGCTCCCCACAAACTCAGCGGCTTCGTCGGTTTGATCAGGAGCGATCGCAGCATCTCCAGCAAATTTATTATCAGGTGAGAAATTTCTGGGATATGCGACTGGGCCTTCCGGCAACGCTGGAAGATATAAAAAAACTTGATGCGTTTGCGCAGATTCCGGTTGACCCCGAAACTGACGCGCCGTATCCGTATCGCATTTTTACCGAAAATTCGTTTGAGCTTTGCGCCACTTTTTCGCTTCCGAGCGGGAGTGATGGGGAATCAACCTACAAATTTACGCCGCCGCCAGCCCGCGATCCGTTTAATCCGTATGGTGATTCTGATAAGGTTTTGACGCATACCGAGGGTAATAATTGTTTTGATTTTACGCTTGAGCGCGTGCCGAAAGAGATGAGGGATGTACTGCAATAATATAATGATATAGATAAAAAACGCCTCCGATTTGAATCGGGGGCGTTTGAATATTAGAGAATAATTTGTTATAGTGGCATCACGAAAGCAACGCGGACATCGTATAGTGGCTAGTATGGCTGCCTTCCAAGCAGCAGGCGGGAGTTCGATTCTCCCTGTCCGCATATTGTAAAAATAGCATGGCTGTGCTATTTTTGTTTTACTTATTAAACAGCCCTTTGAAATTAGGAGGAAATAATGAGCGGAGAATTTCAGATTAACTGCGTAGGGTGTGACAAACGATTGGCGGTTTATGCTTTTCCCAGATGCCCTAAGTGTGGTCTTGGTGCTAGTTTGTGCGAGAACTGCGTGTCAGGGCATGATTGTAAAACCGCGAGAAAAAATGAAAAGGCGTTGGATTCGCTACGAAATAAGGACTGATTAATTTTTTATCATTGCGGTCGCTATTGGCCGCTTTTTTATTTAAAACTCAGTATAAAACTACTGTATAATAACTGTGGATAAGTAAAAATTGCGTAAATGCTTGCGTTTTGATATTATATATATACAAAATAGTTTTTATTCATACCCTCTTATTTATTCTTTTATAGTCGGGTACGAGTATGCTCCGCACTTTGCCGGTCTTGATTTATAAGTTTCTTGTGCCAGACCTTAAATAAATAGATAAAATGGCATATTTTCAAAGGTCGATAAACTCTAGTAATAACAACGTATTTATAAAACTATGGCAATGAAATACGATAAAAAGTGGCTTGCTGAGTGGGTGATGGGCCAGACAAACGGAACAAAGAAGGCGTCGCAAGAGCTCGTGGACGGCTTGTTCGACAATATTATGAAGGCGATGGTGAAGGGCGAGCAGGTCAAAGTCGCGGGATTCGGCGTTTTCAAAGTATCACGCCGCGCCGCGCGCGAGGGTATTAATCCTCGAACACAGGAGAAAATTCAAATTGCAGCCAAAACCGCGCCAAAATTCCGCGCGGCAAAGCAATTGAAAGAAGCGGTGCAGTAATTCAAGTACTTTCGGCCGAAAGTATCTTGGACCACTATTCAAAAAATCCCCTCGCGGGGATTTTTTGATTTTCGGCTGGCGTTTAGTTTTGCGTCTCCCGTTGGCGTTTACCCTCACACCAAATCTTGGTGTGAGGGTTTATCTTTGCTTCTACTAACGCGCGTAATCAATCACCCGTGTCTCCCGAATCACATGCACCTTGATTTCTCCCGGGTATTTGAGTTCGGTTTCAATTCGTTGGGCGATGTTGCGCGCGCGCTCGCGCGCTTCAAGATCACTTACTTTTTCGGGTGTTACAAAAATACGGACTTCTCTTCCTGCCTGAATGGCGTAGCATTTTTCAACTCCGGGAAATGAATTTGCGATTGCTTCAAGGTCGCCAAGGCGTTTTAGATAGTTTTCTACTGAATCGCGTCGCGCGCCCGGGCGGGATGCCGAAATCGCGTCAGCCGTTTGCACGATAATTGATTCAAGTGTTTCATAGGGATATTCCTCATGATGCGATTGCATGGCTTGCACAATGCGATTGTCCACGTTGAATTTTTGCAAAATTCTGCGTCCGATTTCCACGTGCGTTCCCTGTACTTCGTGGTCAACCGCTTTGCCGATGTCGTGCAGGAGCGCTCCCTTTTTGGCAATTTGTATATCGCCTCCTAGTTCTTCCGCAAGCATACCTGCCAAGTGCGACATTTCAATGGAATGAAGGAGCACATTTTGGCCGTAGCTGGTGCGGAATTTCATGCGCCCCAAAAGCGTCAAAAGCCGCGGGTCTAAGTCAAATGCGCCAATTTCATATGCCGCGGCCTCCCCCGCTTCTTTTACTTGCCGCTCAATGTCTTGTCGCGCTTTATCAACCGCCTCTTCAATGCGCGCGGGTTGAATTCTCCCGTCAGCGATTAAGTTTTCAAGCGCGTTTTTTGCGATGTGCCGTCGCACCGGGTCAAAACCCGAAATTACGATTGCCCCCGGCGTATCATCAACGATAATTTCAACTCCCGCGGCGCGTTCCAAAGCGCGAATGTTTCTCCCCTCTTTTCCGATTATTTTTCCCTTGAGGTCGTCCGATGGAATACTCACGGTGGTTGTGGTGACTTCTGATGCGGTTGATGAGGCAAGGCGCTGGATGACCGTGGTCAGGATATTTTTTGCCTTTCTATCAAGCTCTTCAAGGCCCGTGGTTTCAAGTTTTCTGATGCGCGAAATCATGTCTTCGCTGTGGTCTTTTTCAATGCGCTTGATAAGCTCTCCCGCCGCGTCTTCTTTGGTCATTTTTGCGACGCGTTCCAATTCTTTAATCATGCCTTCTTTTGCCGCCTCCACCTCGGTTTTGATTGATTTTACGCGCTCAATTTTTGTTTCAAGGTCTTTTTCTTTCTCATCAAGCGATGTGAGTTTTCTATCAAGCGCTTCTTCGCGTTTATCAATGCGTTCCTCTTTTTTCTTAAACTCCCCTTCTCGTTCGCGCGCCTCATGCGTTGCCTCCTCAACCATTTTAACGGCCTTGTCTTTTGCGGAAAGAAGCGTTTCCTTTGCTTCGGCCCTTGAATCATCTATAAGTTTTTTCAGCTTCGCTTCAATAGAGCTTTTGCGCCTTCGCGCGATGAGCTGTCGGATAAGATAGCCGAGCGCGATACCGCCCACAAACAAAACAGCGCCTCCGGCAATGACGAGGATAAAAAATTGATTTTCCATTGTTGGTTAGTACTAAAAGAGTCGCGGACCGAGAGCCCGTTTTATTTCATGGCAGAGAGTAACGCCACGAATGCTTCATTGGTTTTTATGAGAAAAAGAAAGGCCAATGGAGGAAATACGAAGAAAATGTGCCGCTGTCGGACGATTATGCGTGCGATCAGCCGCGCAAACGCTTTCAGTATGTTTCAAAAGTTTGAATAACGAATTGATATTTGTATGGTAGCAAAACGTCATTCGGATGTCAAATCTTACGACATGCGATGTCTAAGATTTTTAGGAAATTTTAAGGGGCTCCGTGTGGTGGAGCCCCTGATGTATCTTGGTGCGTTGGTGTGGTTGGCGTTACTTCGCCGTTCGCTCGGCCCGCATCTTGGCGTTGATCCCCTCGATGTAGGTCTTCACACCCGTTGCGAACTCCGCAGGAAAGATGGCATCAGCGATGCGCGGAATTTCCGCACGGAGTAAAGCGTAAATCTCCGGCGGATAGCCCGTGAGTCCACCGTGGGGTCGCTCCCCGGTGATGCCATCCCTTTCTGTTTGGAGATTGCGGAGAGCTAGTTCACATCCCAGTACGAATCCTGCCGGGACGAGTTGTGAATAGCTGTTGAAGCGGCTTGCGAGGTAGCGTCCGAATTCGTAGAGTAGACCGCAGGAGGCATCGTTCGGGATGAGCTCTTCTAGCTTTATCAGCTTCTGCTTTGGTTCGTCCATCGAAAGAGTTTGGTCGGTCATTTGTGTTTTCCCCCTCCCTTTGTTTCTCGGTTAATCCGGATCGGTCAAACCAATCTTGAAATTCTCGAGTTCTTCGTCCTCTTCCTGTTCTTTCGCCGGTTCTTCTTTCGGAGCGATCATGTGTCCCCCCCTTATGTTATGAAGTGATTGTTACACCAAGCGTAACCGTCGGCGGATTTTTTTCCACGCCGCTGTACACGGAAAACACGAGCGACCCCGCGGGATGCCCCCGCCATTCTTTGGTAAGAACGCCGAACCGATCAACTCCGTAGATTTTATCCATGTTCATGCCGAGGACTTGTTCTGTGTCATAGAAAAACAGGTCCTTGGTTGAACGCGCGCGCTCCCAATGATCCAGCGCTAATGGACTTTCCTCTCCGCAAGACACAAGGGTTGATTCAGTCAGTAGCGAGTCGAGTTCCCGACTCTCTTCTGACCCCATCACTATTTCGTACGTTTTCCACGTCTTCGGCTCGTATTCGCGACTCATCGGATGCATGATTACACAACCTCCTTTTGGAGAACTATTATATTTATTATACTCTAATTTTACTAAAAAGTCAATACACTCCAAAATCAGTCGTCATGCTACAATAAATTTGTTAATATAAATTGACATTTTTTCTTATTCATAATTTTTAGCCCGAGGCTGATCAGCCCTTGGCTGAAGCATTCATGTATAAACCAATAATCTTAATCATTCTCGACGGTTTTGGTACGCGTCTTGAAACTCAGGGCAATGCGATTGCGGCGGCAGAAACGCCTATGTTTGATATGCTTGACCGACACTTTCCGTTCACGACTCTGCAGGCATCGTCCTCCGCGGTTGGGCTTCCGTTTGGTGAGCCGGGAAACTCCGAAGTTGGGCATCTCACCATCGGTGCGGGGCGCCCGTTTTTCCACCACCTTCCGCGTATCATTACTGCGATTCGCGACGGATCGTTTTATCAGAATCCCGCGTTTCTGAAAGCAAAAGAACACGTTGTTGCGAATAATTCAAATTTGCATCTCTTGGGTCTTGTATCTTCCGGGTCCGTGCATAGTTACGCCGAGCATATATATGCTTTGTGTGAATTTACGAAGCGTGAAGGGATAGAGCGTGTTTTTTTACATATAATTACCGACGGTAAAGACGCGCCGCCGCAAGGAGGAGAAAAATTTATCGCCGAACTCGAGGAACGGATCGCGAAAGAATATCCGCACGTGCGGATCGCGTCTCTTGTGGGTAGATTTTACGCGATGGATCGCGACGAGAAATGGGATCGCGTGCGGACCGCGTATGAGCTTTTGACGCAAGGTGCTGGTGAGGCTGTGACAGACGTGGCTATGTATCTTCACAAATCCTATGCGGCAGGAGTATCGGATGAATTTTTAAAACCCGCCGTTGTTACGGGACCGGATGGCGCCCCTGCTCCCCGGATTACCGACAATGACGCGCTGATTATTTTCAATTTCCGCGAGGATTCGGTTCGAGAAATTTCTGAAGTCTTTGCGGCGGAGCGTTTTGAGGGATTCTCCCGAAAAAAATTAGAAAATTTTTTCTTCGTTACTATGACCGAATATGAAAAAGAGTTGGCGGCAGTATCTGCGTTTCCCCCGCTTCCCGCCACATGGTCTCTTGGAAAAATTATTGCGGAATCCGGAAAAACTCAGCTTCGAATTGCCGAAAGTGAAAAATATGCGCATGTCACATACTTTTTCAACGGTGGGAATGAGAAGCCGTTTGTGCGAGAAGACCGCATTCTGGTGCCATCGCTTCTTGCAGAGCATTTTGATGAGGTACCTGAGATGCGCGCTAAAGAAATTTCCGAGGCAATTTTGAAAAATTTTTCCGCGTATGATTTGATTATTGCTAATTTCGCGAATGCCGATATGGTGGGACATACGGGCAATTTTGACGCGGCGGTGAAAGGAGTGGAGGCACTTGACCGCGCTCTTGCACCAATTGTGGAGCAGGTGCGTCTGTCAGATTCAGTACTCATCATTACCGCAGACCATGGAAATGCCGAGCAAAAAATTAATTCAGTATCGGGTGAGCGGATTACAAAACATACTATCAATCCCGTGCCGTTCTATCTTGTCGGAAAAGCATTTGAGAGAAAAATTGAACGGACGGATGAAGAAATCCGACAACAAAAATCAGCCGTTGGCGGCGTGCTAAGCGATATCGCTCCCACTGTGCTTGATTTGATGGGCATTGAAAAACAGCCTGAGATGACGGGGGAAAGCTTGCTCCCGCAACTATTGCAATAGTTTCGGAGAGAATTTCTAAGCCATAATTTCTAATTCCTAATAAAATCACAAATTTTGAAATGACCAATGATTAAAAATTTAGACATTAGAAATTTTAGCATTAGACATTGATTAGAAATTAGGTTAATTAGAAATTAGAAATTTTTATTTACATGTTGCACGAATTAAAAAAAATCGGCCTTTCGGATAAAGAAGCCAAAGTATATGTGGCACTCTTGGAATTGGGCAAGGCGTCAGTTCAGGATATTGCGAAAAAAGCCGGAGTGAATCGCGCGACCACGTATCTTATGATTGAGGCTTTGCAAGGAAGGGGGCTCGCGTATAAAGCGCAAGTCGGGAAGCGCACGCATTTTGCGGTCAACAGTCCCGAGAAACTTACGCATGTATTGGATGAGAAACGGAAAAAACTTGAGGATGAGGCGGAAGAGATTAAAGAACTTCTCCCAGAATTAAAAGCGTTATATGCGGGCTCCCCCGAAAAACCAAAAATGAGATTTTATGAAGGTAAGGAGGGAATTAAGGAAATTTTGAATGATGTATTTGAGAGCGGAGCGAAAGAAATTCGTGAAATTTATGCCGCCGATTATATCCGTTCTGTGTTAAGTGCCGAAGAAACCAAAGAAGTTCTTCGGAGACGAACAAGTCTTGGTATGCGGTGGCGCGCGCTCTATACAAGAAAAGAGGGGCCATATTCAGAGCCGATACCGCTGGGAGAAGACCGCTTTGTTTCCGCGGACAAATTTCCTATTATGAGCGATATCGTCATGTATGGAGACCGGGTCGCGTTTCATACTCTGCAAGGAAAGCAAATTGGTATTATTATTGAAAATCCGGCGCTCGCAAAAACATTTGAAACTATTTTTGAATTGGCGTGGCGCGGGGCAGAGGAGATATAAACCCCGTTAGAAATAGCCCCGTTAGAAATTGAAACGGAAAACTAATTATTATTTTCTTTAATTTTGGCTTCTTCATCATATTTAAACATTGCTGATAATTCATTTCTAACGGGGTAAAAAAAGAATTGGGCGTCGTAAGACGCCCCTGCTGATGCTGATTTGGTGATTGATAACACCAATTAGTTCCTAATTTTTATGAGGGATGGATGTGGCGTTAGTGTGTTGCTACGAACAGAAATAGTAGAAATGTATCGTAAACGATTGTTTCCTGTTATTTAGCCTCTGCCACCATGCATGGTTTGCCCTCCTTCTGAAAAAAGATCAAATGCTGAGTTGGTGAGGCGGCAATTTCGCCTAGCCCATAGCGGGTAAATATTCGCTTGGCTTACCACAACCATTACTCAGCACTTTCATTGTATCATATCAGAAAAAATAAGTCAAACTAAGTGTGGACAATCTGTTGAAAAAGCGCTTTAAGAAAGGCGCTTTTTTGTTTATATTTCCAAAACTTCAAAAATTGTTATAAATTTTTGACAAATTAGCATATCAAAATATATTAGTATTTATGCGGAATTTTAGCATTTTTATAAGATTTAGTGTTTTATATTTTGAACTACTATTGACAACTAGTCAAGTATTAGTTATAATCCAAAATGTAAGCTGGACATGTGCCAAGCTTACACCTTGAAAAGGACTTGATGTTGGGGCGGACGTTCTGCTGAATACGTTACATTCTCTCTTTACACATCTTTTCGCCTTCGGGTCGAAAAGATCCTAAAAGCAACTTTTTGCAATATTATAACTTGCTTTCCTTGGGAGGGCAGGGGGAGAGAATGGAGGCCTCTTATATAGCAATTTTCGTAGCCGAGCGCTTCTGATTTTGAGCGAAAATTATGAAGGACGAGGAGGGCGTATATGAAATATACGTTGATGAGTTCTGAATAATTTGCAGCCGAAATCAGAAGCGCGCAGGAGAAAGGTTGCTATATAAGAGGTCTCCTGGTAACGGTTTGGCGGATCTCGGAGACTCCGGTCTCTTACAACTGCTCCCGTGCATGTTTCTATCGGCGTTTCGTGTCTCATGTTTCATGTCGCACGTTTCGCGTCTAGGGAGATATGCGCGGGGGCAAACATGTGTGCGACACTTGCACACAAATGCCCCGATAGCATTAAGGCCAAATTGCTTCCTCTCCTGACGGATTTTCGTCGGGGGGAGGCAGTTGGGTCAATCCACATTCATCATCACAAGTCGTACTTTTTATAAAAATACTGGATGATTCAGAAGAGGATTGACTCAACTGCCTCTCGTAAGAGAGAACGTTACTCCGGATGGCCGTGCTCATACGATAGTGGCACGGATTGTCTGGGGCGTGGGGTTGGCCAAACAAAGCTCCATAAGTAGTTTTAGTCAACAGTCTTAGTAGTTCATAAGAAAACCCGCCCACGACCGTGGTGAATCCACGGCGCAGGGCTTGCGGCTCCAGTCATCTCAGATTGGAGATACCGGCAAAACCTCTTTCTTCGAACCAGCGCGGGAGAAGGCGGGAATCAGGGCATTGGATGGCCCCGTCCGATGGTAGGGCAGCTTGTGTGTGGCTTGAGGAGCGGGGTCGCTTTTCTTGTTACACGGCTAGCCCGAGACTGGTGCAGGGATATAACAGCGCTGGCAGTCATCATCGGGCATCT
>JAUSFV010000021.1 GCA_030649305.1 bacterium | reverse complement strand
GACGTGATGCGGATGGTTGAGGGATTGATAATTTCGGCATGTGGAGCAGTGGGGGCTCGCTTAAAAGAAAAACCATTTCCCGTATTTTCATACGCGGAAGCACTTGAGAAATTCGGCGCGGATAAGTTTGATTTGCGTACGGATGTAGAAAAAGAAAAAAATGTTCTTGCGTTCGCCTGGGTCAAAGATTTCCCCGTGTTTGAAAAGGATAACGACGGCAATTGGACGTACAGCCATAATCCTTTTACAGCACCCCGACCCGAAGATAAAGAAAAATTGCTTGCCGGAAAAGATACCGGGGAGCTTGTATCGTTGCAATATGATTTGGTGTGTAATGGATTTGAAGTCGGAGGCGGGGGAATCCGCGCGCATGAACCCGCGGTGCTTGAAAAAGTGTTTGAGACGCTCGGCCATTCAAAAAAAGAAATTCAGGAAAAATTCGGGCATATGCTTGAGGCGTTGGCATCGGGAACGCCTCCGCACGGCGGCATCGCGCTTGGGGTGGACCGTTTAATTATGGTACTTACCGGAGAAAAATATCTTCGCGAAGTACAGGCGTTTCCCATGTCTGCGGGCGGTAAAACTGCCGTGATGGATGCGCCGTCCGAAGTTGATAAGAAACAACTGAAAGAATTGCATCTGAAAATTGAAGAAAAATAAAAAAGCGGATTGTCGAAAGACAATCCGTTATTCGTTATTGCTTATATACGAAATAGCGGCGATACCATTCGTGCGCATTCACGCCGATACTGATTGTTGTGCCGATAACGATAAGCAAAGCGAGTGCTGCTAAACCCTTGATTTTTCCCATCAGACGCGCTCCACGAGTAAAGAGGTTCCGCCACCGCCGCCTACACAGATAACGGCGAAACCAAAATGTTTCTTCAGGCGGCACATGATATTGAGAAGGGTCGTCACAATGCGATTACCGGAGCATCCCACGGGGTGTCCCATAGCGACTGCTCCGCCGAACCTATTTATGTTTTCGGGATTCAGGTGCAGCTCGCTTTCAAGAGTCATCACTACCGGAGGAAATGCCTCGTTCGCTTCTATGTAAACATCGTGTTCGGCAAGGGGAATAAGCGAACCGCGCGCGAGTTTTAGGGGTGTTTCCGGGAAAAGCTCCGGTTCCAGGTAAACGCGATCCATCATGATAATTCGCGCTTGTGGCACAAGGGTAATGTTGTATTCTTTCTCGGCGTGTCGCATGCCGTCTTCTGAAAAAACGAGCAGTGCCGATGCTCCGTTTGAGATGCGCGAGGCGCTCATGGGTGTGATAATTCCGCCATCGTATATCGGCGTCATTGAGCGCAGTATTTTTTCAAATGCCCCCCCATTGAATACGCCGTTTTGAGAATATTTTTGCAGTGCATTGAAAGGCGCTTCATCATGCTCTATGAAGATCTCATCATGAAACTGCAGCGGGATAATTTCGTTTTTAAAAAACCCTTGTCCGGTTGCTTCAATAGCCCGTTTCCAGCTTCTCAACGCATATTCATCCACTTGTTCTTTGGTGTATCCGAATTTTTTTGCGCAGATATCCGCGCATTGAATAGTGGTGAGATATTCGCCGGATGCGGTGGGCGTGCTGTTCCGGAGTCCCTCGGCAAGCGAATCAGAAATGGGGGCGCCATCCCGAATCATCTCTTTTGTTGCAAAGGGTTCCTTTGGGTTGAATTTTACGGTAACGTCTTCTCGTTGCACGAGCCACGGCGTATACATATTTTCCATGCCAACCGCGATAATAATTCTTCCGGCACCTTTGCGGGAAGACGTAAGGGCGTCATAGGCGGTGAGAATGCTTGTCATGCCGGATGAGCATTCTTCCCGTTCGCCTCGTGCCGGAACAGAAGCGGGAAGGCCTGCCTTCAAAACAACTTGTCGGTGAGGATAGGCGCGGCTCCCCGCGTGGCAAACTTGTCCCGTGATAACCTCATCAATCGCTTCGGGCGGAAGACCCGATTTTTTCATTACCCCTCGTACGGCAACGGCTCCCAACTCCGATGCCGAAAGACACCGAAGCGGACTTTTGCTCGCTTCCAGAATCGGCGTGCGTGCCGCGTAGCCAAGATACACTTGTTTTATTTGGTTATTTCGCGGAGTCGTTAGGAGTTCGTTCATTTTTCTCCTCCGTGTCAACGAACTGTTCATTTTCTTATACCATTTTCTTTAAATTTTTGCAAGAAATTGTATGGCGAGTTTAACATTCTCACATTCTGCAGAATGTTGGAATGTTGTGGGTGTATAAAAAAACGCTCCGATATTTTTCGGAGCGATTTTTATGAGAGCGAAAACGTTGATGAAAAGTGCCGTAAGATTGGCGCCTCGTATTTAAATTTCACCCCGCGTATTGCATCTTTTTGTGGAACAAGCAGAGCAAATGTTTCAGCCACCCAATCAAGATGTTCTTTTGAATAAACGCGGCGGGGGAGAGCAAGGCGCAGAAGTTCCCGCGGGGCTTTGCGGTTTTCTTTTGTATGCGGGTCGCGTCCAAGCATAACGGAGCCGATTTCAACTCCGCGTATGCCCCCTTCAATATATAAAGCGATTGCGAGTGCCTGTGCTGGAAACATATCCCACGGAATATGCGGAAGAAATGTGCTCGCATCTATATAGACCGCATGCCC
>JAUSFV010000010.1 GCA_030649305.1 bacterium | reverse complement strand
GACTTTTCTTCCTTATCAGAATAATTTCGCTCGCGATGCTTTTGGTGTTCGGCCCGCTTGCGTTTCTTTTTATGATACTCCCCGCAACGCAAAGCCACTGGAACGATTGGTGGAACAAATTGACACAATGGTCGTTTTTTGCGCCCGCATTTATGTTTATGCTCATGCTTTCCCTACGCACCTCATCAGAACTCCTCAGCGTCTCGCTTACAAAGACAAAAACCCAATTTGAACTCTATAATACCATCGGTTTGGGCGTACAGTTCTTTATGGTCACGGGGCTTCTCATTGGCTCGCTCATGGTTGCGCAGAAAATGGGAATTTATGGCGCGAGTACCGTAACGGGATGGGGGAGGGGGCTTACGAATTACGCAAAACGGCAGACGGTTGGAAGGGGAGCGCGTTACGGACGACAATGGGTCGGAGCGAGAACAAAAGACATGCTTGGAAGCGAGGGCGTTCAAAATGTTCTTAATAGAATCCCGTTTGGCGGCGGCATCGCGCGCGGGCTTGGCCGCGTAACTGCGGTTGGAGAAAAAGCAGAAAAGGAACGGAATAAAGAAAAATTCGGTTTCTACCAGCGGCTGTCAGATGAAGCAAAGGCGAAATACCTCATGAATGAGCGGCCCCAAAACGCGCGCACCCTGCTTGAGAAGATGGATGCGGGCGACCGACAAGACGTTATCAATAAACTTCCCGCAGAGATGCAGGGCGCCCTTGCCGATAAACTGCGAAGCGTGAGAGCAGAACACATTGTGCATGAGGCATCCAATAATCCCGAGGTGCAGTATAATATTAAAAATCCAAACGCCAAAAAAGAGCTTAGTTCGGAAACATACAAACAGCAGGTGGCGAACTATGCGAAAGAAAATTATAGCGGCGATAAAATAGGAAATATCGCTCCAGAATTTTTGAAATCACAATTTGCTGAAGCATATATCAAGAACGCCTCGGAGGCAGACATCGTGAATATCGGAAAACAATCGCGACAACACGCAGAAGCGCTCGGCACCGCGTTCGCGGATATACAACAAAAGATAGAAGAAGAATCAAGTAGAATCATTGAAGCGTCTCGAAGAGAAACCCCGCATAATTGGGACCCAAATACCGACCAAGGAAAAATGAGGGTGAGCGCCATCGAACAACAAACTGCTGACAAATATTTAACTCGAGATATGCAAAAGCTTCTCAATACATCACCCGGCCTCCGCTTGATGTCACAACAAAAATTGCTCAGCGAAAAAAGAGGGGGGGGAGGACAAATCGGAAAAAAGGATATTGCAAAAATAATTACAGAAGCGCTTAAAGAACACGAACAAAACAAATAATATGCCGAATCAAAATATCACAAAAGAATATGGCGCTGATCTCAAAAATGAAGTGATGCGCCGCTACGAGCAACTGCACCCCGACATCAAAGAGGCGCTTATTTCAATTGATACCGCGAGTGCCGTATATGAAATCGGAAAAAAATTCGGACTGAATATCGAAAAGACCGGATACCTTGCGGACGTTATCGGATATAGCATTATCGGACTTCTACCGATTGCTGATTTTACATACAACCTCAAAGATACGTTGGATGTTGATAATGCAAAAGCAAGCGAGATCGCGCGCGAAGTAAACACTAAAATTTTTCTTGCGATACGCGAGCGGTTGAAAGAGGCACATGGGGGGGGCTGGGATGAACGGGCGATGCAACAACCAACAAATTACGACCGACAACCAACAACACCGCGGGCACAACCGACAATTGACAATAAACAACCAACAACAACGACGCCGAAGTCGCCGTGGGAAATCCGGCCGGATGGTTTTGACCGCACAAAACAGGTAACGGAGACAAAATCGGTGATACCGCCCGCAAAAACTAATAACCAACAACTAATAACCAATAA
This sequence comes from bacterium, assembly GCA_030649305.1. GTDB lineage: Bacteria > Patescibacteriota > Minisyncoccia > Sungbacterales > GWA2-42-14 > JAUSFV01. The sequence goes on along the minus strand of JAUSFV010000010.1, from coordinate 48,160 downwards.
CCAGCCGCAAACGACAAAAGCGGCGGAGGCGGAATTAAAAAAAGCGGAGCCGCCGGAGCCGCCGAAGACACGGGAGGCGCCGCAGCCGATGCCGTCTTCCCGCGACTCCGAAGTTTTGAAAGAGATTAGGCCCATCGGAGGTCACGAACAGACGCGAACGGCAGATACGAACAGACGCGAACAACCCACGACGCCGCAACCAAAACCGGAAACGCCAAAAGCCGCACCTCCGCCGAGCTTGCCATTCATGAAAGAAGTTGAAAAACTGACTCAAACGCCGGAATTAGAGAAGGGGCAACCAATAACTAATAACCAACAACTAATAACACCGGCGCAAGCGCCTCAACCACCGCAAGAAAAACAAACAACCAATAACCAACAACCAATAACATCGCCAAAACAACCGACAACACCTACACAAAAATACGCTACCGACCCGTATAGAGAGCCGATAGAATAACCAACAACGTACAACCAACAACAAACAACTAATAACACACCAAGTCAAAACGTCGCCTGTTATAAGTTGTGGGTGGTTGGTTGTCAGTTACCGTGAGACAGTATCAAGTTCCTCAATTTATTACCGTAGAAGACAAGATTTTCGGGCCGTTTACGCTCCGGCAATTTATTTATCTCATCGCGGGGCTTGGCATCGTGGTGATTTTTTGGAATGTATTTGAGATGGTTGCATTTATTATTTTCTCCATTCCGATTGCCTCCCTTTCCGTATCGCTCGCCTATTTGAAAGTCAATGAACAACCGCTCGCAAAAGTCATCCTGAACGGCTTCCATTACTTTGTACGGCCGCGGCTCTACATATGGAAAAAAAAGCGCCCCGAACTTATAACGGGGGAAGCGGCAAAAAAAGCAACGGCGCCCGTCGGGCTTACCAAGCTGACGGAAAGCAAATTAAATGACTTGGCGTGGAGCTTGGATATAAAGGAAAAATTACAGAGGTAATTTTTCCTAACTAACAACTTACCACCAACAACTAACAACAAAAACGTGGATAAATTCAGATTCCTAAAATGGCGGGTATACCAAGAAGCAAAGGGGCTCCTTGCGCTTATCCTAAAAATCGTCAAAAAACTACCAAGAGAATATCGATATGAATTGGGAAGCCAAATCATCAGATCGGCTTTCTCTGTTATTCTCAACATCGCAGAGGGAAGTGGAAAGACATCAGATAAAGAACTCAACCGGTTTATAGAAATCGCGCTCGGTTCCGTAAATGAAACGTTGGCAGGCGCTGATGTTTTAAACGGAAATAACCTTGCCACCGACACAGAATTTAGAGAGGTATATCTGAAATGCGATAGCATCTCAAATCAGTTGGGTGGTTTTAAAAAAAAATTACAAAAATAGAGCAATCGTCGTGTGGTTAGTTGTAAGTTGTTGGTTGTTGGTTATATTATGGCCGAATCAAAAAAATCTGCACAAGCAAAATCCGCGCAGGATTTCATCAATATTGATTCAATCCGGGACGGCGTCGTTGTCATGAAAGACAGCGGAATTCGCGCTGTCCTTATGGCGTCCTCTCTCAACTTCGCGCTTAAATCGGAAGATGAGCAGGACGCGATTACGTTTCAATACCAGAATTTTTTAAACTCGCTTGATTTTTCAATCCAATTCGTAACCCATTCGCGAAAACTTAATATCGTTCCCTATCTTGATACGCTCAAAGACCGCGTAAAAGAAGAACCAAACGAACTCCTTAAAATCCAAATAGAAGAATATGTTGATTTCGTAAAAAGCTTCGTGGAGCTTTCCAATATCGTCGCAAAAACATTTTATGTCATTGTTCCTTTTAACCCGTCGGTTATAACCCGGAAAGGCCTCATGGGGTCGCTTACGTCGTTTCTCAAGCCCCCCTCAGCATCCCAGAAAAAAACAAACGAGCAGGACCAGTTTGCCGAATTTAAAGCCCAGCTTTTTCAGCGGGTGGATGAAGTATCGCTCGGTTTGGTGCGTATCGGCGTCCGAACCGCCCCCCTTAACACCGAGGAGCTGATAGAACTTTTTTACGGATTATATAACCCGACGGAGCAGGCGGCGAGGGAAAAGTAAGGGGCTTGACCTGCAATTTTGAGTCATCAGACGAAAAAATTGTAGCTGTCAAACCTTTACCGCGCACATAAAATGGTATGACGCCTGCGTGGTTCGTAAGAAAGATTTGTAATCATTTCGCAATGAGTCATGAATCGCCCCCGCGCCTTTATTGGGCGTACACGCAATACCATTTTATGTGCGCGGTGCTCAATGTTGTAGCCCCGTTAGATAAAAATTTAAAATTCGTGATTTACTGTGATATCAAGAAAAATATTGTTTTAGTTATAAGCACCAAGCTCCTCGTTATCTAACAGGGACAACATTGGCATGGCAATCCTCGATTTACTAAAACCCAAAGAAAGCAAAAAAACGGAACAGGAAGTTCTTGCTGTTTTTCCGCAGGAAATTTTTGAACAGGGCGAACTGACCCTCAAAGACATCGTCTCGCCCTCCGCCCTGGAAGTAAACCCGAGTTTTCTGCGCCTGGGTGAGAAATTCAGCCGAACGATTTTTGTTTTCTCCTACCCGCGGTATCTACACACCAACTGGTTCTCGCCCATTATTAATATGGACCGCGTCTTTGATATTTCGCTCTTCGTGCATCCGATTGACACCTCAACCATTTTGAAAGACCTCCGCAAGCAAGTGGCGCGGGTGCAATCACAAATTGTTGACCGCGAAGAAAAAGGGTTGGTGCGCGACCCGATTTTGGATACCGCCTACCGCGACCTTGAGGATCTCCGCGACAAACTCCAACAAGCACAAGAACGATTGTTTAACTTCGGCCTCTACATAACGATGTATGCTGACGCGGAGGAAGAGCTGAACAAAACCGAAGGCCAGATCCGAACCATACTTGAATCAAAGCTTGTGTACGCGAAACCGGCGCTCTTTCAACAGGAAGAGGGATTTAATTCAACGCTCCCCATCAATAACGACCAGCTTCTGATACACACCTATTTAAATTCGGCTGCCATCTCAAGCACCTTTCCTTTTGTTTCTTTTGACCTCACCTCAAATAAGGGAATCCTGTACGGCATCAACCGGCACAATAATTCCCTCATTTTGTTTGACCGCTTCTCACTCCCAAACGCAAACTCAATTACCTTCGCGACGTCGGGCGCCGGGAAATCATACGCGACAAAACTTGAGGTTCTTCGCTCGCTCATGTTTGGGGTGGATGTACTTATTATTGACCCCGAGCGCGAATACCAATTTCTTGCCGAAACCGTTGGCGGGTCCTACTTCAATATCTCGCTTACCTCGCAGCACCACATCAACCCCTTTGATTTGCCGCCCCCGCGGGATGACGAGTCGCCCGCAGATGTGCTTCGCTCAAACATTATCAGCATCATTGGCCTCTTCCGGATAATGCTCGGCGGGCTTTCGCCGGAAGAAGACTCCGTGCTTGACCGCGCCATTACCGAGACCTACGCCTCACGCGACATTACTCCCGAAACCGATTTTTCCAAAACAACCCCGCCGCTTTTGTCTGACTTAGCCCTTGTTCTCGCAAACACCGAGGGGGGAGAGTCGCTCGCGACACGCCTCAAAAAATATACCGAGGGTACCTGGGCGGGATTCATTAACCAGCACACAAACGTGGATGTGCGAAACCGCCTCATTGTATTTTCGGTTCGCGACATGGAGGAGGAGCTGCGCGATGTTGCAATGTATATCGTGCTTCATTTTATCTGGAACACCGTCCGCGCCGAATTGAAAAAGCGGCTTCTTGTCGTGGATGAGGCGTGGTGGCTGATGCGGCGGGAGGATGGCGCATCGTTTTTATACAGCATCGCCAAGCGCGCGCGCAAATATTACTTAGGACTCACAACCATAACACAGGATGTGGCCGACTTTATGGAATCGCCTTACGGCAAACCGATTGTGACAAACTCATCCATTCAGCTTTTACTCAAACAGTCGCCCGCAACCATCCAAAAACTGGTGGAAACATTCAACCTTACGGAGGAAGAAAAGTTTTTATTGCTTGAGTCCGAGGTAGGAGAAGGAATGTTTTTCGCGGGGCTGAAACACGTTGCCATAAAAATCATTGCGTCATACACCGAAGACCAAATCATCACGTCAGACCCGGCCCAGCTTTTATTAATTAAGAAGGCAAAGGAGGAGTTTTCGGAACAACACGCTACACAGGAATCAGGAAGTAAGAATTATGAACCAGGAACAGCCAAGGTCCCCAATTCCTAATTCGTCATTCATGAATTAAAAAATATGGCAGATACCGCAACAAACGAATATGAAAACGCTGCGCGTCTTGCGGAGGCGCAAAATCAAGACGCCGGGGAAGAAGCGGAGGAAGAACCCGATGAACCGGAGGCGCCGACGCTCCAACGCGAAAAAAAAATGGATTGGGGAACAGGATTTTTAATGGGAATGGTCGCGTTATTTTTCGGAGTATTAAGCGCAATTCCGGGTATCGGATTTATCTTAAACGGTATCGGGGTCGGATTTATATTTCTTTGGTGGACTGTGTCGGGATTAAAACCGCCAACACTCGGGCTGTCCTCTAAACTGCCGTTTGCGGGAAAAAAAGCGGCGGCGGCCCTAGACCCCGGAGAAAAAGCGTCGGCCGCAATTGAACAAATACCGGTTGCCGGAAAATCCGCCGCGTTCTTTCTCCCGCTTATTCTCGGCATTATCCCAAGCACCGGCGTCCTGACACTTCCGTGGCTGGTATGGGCTATTTATAAAGCAAATAGCTAACTATACGACATGAAATACGAAGCACAACGTGGTATAATAAAGAAAATGGGTAAACGGGAAAAACTCTTTCTTATCTTCCTTCTTTCCGGAAGCGTCTTCGCGGGCTCTTTGCTTTTTTTCGGAAACGTATACGCGCTTACCCAGCCCGTCTATACCATTGACGTTGATCCGCCCGTGATTTTCCGCGGGGACACCGTTTTTATCAATGTTACACCAATAAATTTTGATGCCTCAACGGCCGTGTTTGAGTGGTATAAAAATGGCGTTCTGGATTCGGCAAACTCAGGGGTAGGAAAGGGCACCTACTCCCTTACCGCAAGCGCCTCTGAAACCCTGGGGCTTACCACTATCACAATGCGGCTTGTGGTAAAACCGGGCGGAGAATTTGCCGATGCCCAACAAACACTTCCACTCTCCGTTGTGACGCTTCCCGAAGGGGGCGTGCCGGGTGCGGGTGGCGCGCCAGGAACAACGCCGGGCGGCGGCATCCCCGGGATTGAAACGCGCTCCATTGAACTTTTAGCACTTCCCTCCAATAATCCCGACCCGGGAGAGGTTATAACCGTGAGCGTACGCTCATCCGACATTGACCTTGACCGCTCGTCGTTTCGCTGGGTTGTGAACGGCGTTGCCCCGCGCGATACGCAGGGGATTGGCGCGAAATCACACACATTCACCGCGGGTAAAACCGGAACGAATTATTCCATCAGCGTTACGGTAACGCCGCCGACGGGCACGGCACTCTCCAAAACAACCGCGGTGCGCTCTTTTGATATGCCGCTTTATTGGTGGGCTGATTCCACAACGCCCTCGTGGTATCGCGGGAAAGCCCTTCCTTCAATCGGAAGCGATGTGCACATTACGGCTCTCCCCAATCTTCCCGGCGTGAATCCGCGAACGCTTTTGTATACATGGCGCTTCAATGATAATTACATCGGCGCGCAATCGGGTGTCGGAAAAAATGTTTTTCGTTTTACCCCGCAATTCTTGGGAGTGCGCGAAACCATAGCAGTGCGCGTACAAAATACAAGCGGCTCCATTGACAAAGAAAAAAATATTGAGATTCCATCCCTTGAACCATTTGTGCGGGTGTATGAATTAAAACCACTTGAGGGAGTCGATTTTATCCGTGCGCTTACCCTAAGAGCCGCGCGCGGCGGGGAAACAATCGATCTTATCGCCGAACCCTTCTTTTTTCCACTTCGCAACGTAGCCGATCTTTCGTTCCGTTGGAACCTTAACGGCGATGCCATCCCAAGTACTGCCGAGCGGCCGCGCATCCTTACGATCCGGTCCGCGGCTGATACACTACGACGCCACACAATTTCAGTCTTGGTGGAAAATAAAAAAGATGATATCCAAAAAACACAACGGTCAGTCGATATAGAATTTAGGTAAAACTCGCATCATAACATGGCTCGCTTTACTTTTATATCATCATTCTTGCTTTCATTCGTCTTACTTATTGCAGTAAGCCCGTTTTTTGTGAAAGCACAAACCACGTGTGAGACCGGAAATCCTAATGAGGTATGCGTTACCGTCGGCAACGCCGGAGGAGCGGCCTCTGGGTCAGGAGCCGAAAATGCGACCCCCACGGAACCCGGCGATTATTTGAGCAATCTCTATAATTTCCTCCTCGGCCTTGTTGGGGTTGCGGCAATGGGTTCTATTGTATATGGCGGGGTGCTGTATATTATTTCAGCGGGAAATCCTTCGCGCGTCGGAACCGCGAAACAGGCAATTTGGAACGGCATTGCGGGAATTCTTGTCGCGGGGTTCGGCTATCTTATTCTTTCCACGATTAATACGGATTTGGTGGGTGGGTTTGATCTCCAAAGTATCGTTACTAAGAATTTAAATAAAATACAGCAATAGTTTGTAAAACTAATGACTATAAACCGAAAAACTTTAATTCTTGTCATCGGGGGCACCGCCGCCGTAATTTTAATCGCGCTCGGCATACTGTGGTATATCAATCGTCCCGACAAAACAAAAACGGTAAAAAATCTTTTCGGCATCCTGCCCCAAATCGGTGAGTCGGGAGGGGGAGGCGGAGGAGGTGGAGATACAACAATACCGCCTGGGGGCATTGAGGAAGAGGGAGGAACCGGTGGCGAAACCGACGGAGAAATCGACGGCGAGGAAGCCGTGGAGACCGAACTTCTGCAAATTGTAAAAAAACCAATCCTTGGCGCAACCCTTACCGCGGATGGCGGAAAAATAATTTACTATGTGCGAAGCGGAGGGAAATTAGAAATGATTGATTTTTCCGGAGGAGCCGCGGAACAGGTCTCGCCCCTTACCATTGTCGGAATGTTTGACGTCGTGTGGCAAGACGCAAAACGTCGCAGTGTTGTTTCATATCAAGAAGGCACAACAGTAAAACGATTTATCAACACAACCGCAACCACTGGCGTTGTATTTCTCCCCAAGGACATCCGTTCGTTTGATTTTTCTCCCGACTCGCGTTCGCTTGCGTATCTCCTGCCAAAAGGTGACGCGACGCAACTCATTACCGCGACGGAAGACGGAAAAACTCCACGCGTGGTCTTTGAAACACCGATTCCTGATTTTTCGCTTCTGTGGATCGCGCCAAAAAAAATTCTTCTGCAATCCGCGCCCTCAAACCAGTCGCCCGGCATTGTGTATTTGTTTGATACGGGAACGAAAGCGCTTGAAAAAATATTCGGTACTATCCGGGGAAATATGACAATTGCAAGCCCCGACGGCGCTGCTCTCCTTACCTCATTTGTGGGAGAAGACGGGCGCATTGCCCTCGCGCTCACAAACCAAAAGGGAGAAATTCCGAAAACAATCACGCCCCCAACGCTTGCGGAAAAATGCGTCTTCACAAAAGACGCAAAAACCATTCTTTGTGCCATCCCACAAAATGACGCCGATCTTCCCGATGCGTGGCTCCGCGGAGATATGGCGCTTCAAGACCAATTCGTGCGAATTCCCCCGGATACGCTCGTCGCTGAAGGGATTTCGGATAAAACTCAGATTGATGCAATTAATCTTTTTCTCTCGCCTGACGAACAATATCTTTTCTTCCAGGATAAAAACGATTTAACGCTCTGGAGGCTGAAATTAAAATAAACACAAAAGCCGCCCTTGGGCGGCTTTTGTATTACCGAAATTTTTCAATTTTCATTTTGTGTTTTGGCTAAACCAATCTCGCGCGGCGAGATTGGTCGCCCGACCAAATTTATGAAATAAATTTGGTTTAGGGATACGGCTTAATCACCACCATACGGGCAGGGTCTTGCCCAATACTTTCTGTTGTAAGGTCCGGGTATTCTGCAAGTGCCATATGTACCACCCGGCGTTCAAACGAAGACATGGGCCGAAGGCGAATTTCTTTTCGATAGAGCCGCACGCGTTTTGCGCAATCGCGCACCTCATCTTTCAATGCTTCAATCTGATGCGCGCGATATCCATTTACGTCGACAAACACGGGCGGCGGAGCAACCGTATCTTTATAGAGCAGCCGGCGTATGAGATGTTCCAGTGCCGCAAGATTCTGTCCACCCTCACCAATAAGAAGCCTCGCGTCTTCCGGATACACCGTGGCAACACGAACTTGGGGCACCTCGGTACCGCTTGCGGGCGTTATTTCATATTGAACCTCAATGCCGAGTTTCGCGAAAAACTCGTTTAATTTTTCTTTAATTGATTCCATGATGTACGCGAACAGACACGAACAGCGAAGCGAACGGGCGCCAACAGCTAATCGGTTCGCGTCTGTTTGTGTTTATTACTGTTCGCGTCTGTTTGTGTTTTATCCAAAACTATCTGCTGTACTATACCAAAAACGTTTAAAACCGTCCAGTACAAGGGAAGGGCCGCCGGGAGCGACCAAGAGATGGTGGCGATGAGGAACGGGAAAAAATATTTCATTTGGGACGAAAGGATTTTTTGAAAATCCGGGCCTCCGCGTGACGCCCCCGCCGGAGGTTGCGGCATGACGAGCGCCTGCACATACTGCGACACGCCCGCGAGGATCGCAAGAATCTTATTTGACTGCGACACATCCAAAAACCCGAAGCTTACCGGATTAATAAATCCGGGCTGTTGGATAAAAGAATAAAGCGCCGAAAGAGAATCTTGGCCGAACCCATTAAAAAATATCCGATAGAGCGCGAAAAGAAAAAAGCCCTGTAGAATCAGGGGAGCGCATCCGGAAAAGGGGTTTACTTTGTGTGTTTTATATAATTCCATCAAGCCCCGGGAAAGCGCTTCTTTGTCTTCTTTGTGTTTTTCCTGAAGTTCTTTTATGTGCGGCTGGAGTTCCGCTAATCGTTTTTGCGTGCGCACACCATGCACGGAAATCGGCAGAAGAATTAGGCGTACCAAAATAACAAAAACGACAATGGCAAGACCCAGATCCTGATACGGAAGCGCCAAATATAACAAAATAAGGCCGTTAAATAACGGTTGATAAAAAAAAGTATGATAGACAAAAGAAAGAGGATTCATGGACGAAAAACCTAAATCACAAATTCCAAATCACAAACAAATTCTAAATTCAAATGACCGAAATTCTAAACACGCTGGAATTTTTCTGTTTGAGATTTATTTGTAATTTGGTGCTTGAAATTTGGAATTTTGCCGCACGGGGTCGTACCCGCCGCGACTCCACGGGCCGCAACGAAAAATTCTTGCCAAAGACAACACGCTACCTTTCAAAAGTCCATATTGACGGAGTGCCTCGCTGCTATACTCTGAACAAGAAGGGGAGAAACGACAGCGGCGCAATGAATATCCGCCGAAGGCGGATCCGCCTCGAGCGGAAAAAAATATTCCGTGATCGGGTGATACGGTTTTCTGATATACGAAGATGCAAAATAAAAAAAGAGTTTTTGCTGTTCGCATAGTTTAATTTTGAAAAAGTCCCGCGCGCTTGCACGCGCGTTCCAGTTCTTCATACAGGATGCGGCGAGAAAGAGAAGTGGCGCCCTTTTCAAAAATAAAAATAACATCAAAACCCGCCCGCATGGAGGGAAGCCGTTTCCGCACCCACTCGGAGGCACGACGCTTCAGAAGATTACGCTCGGTACTGCGGGGCGATGCCTTCTTTGAAACCACAAAACCAAACCGGGCCACGGAAGACCGGCCCCCCGCCACAACCATCCTGCCGAATATTCCTTCAAACTTTTTTGTTCTTCCGCGCAAAACATGGAGAAAGTCAGCGTTCTTTTTTAAACGATGAGAGGAGGAGGACGGCACGTTAAACCGTGAGGCGGCGCCTCCCTTTTGCGCGGCGCCTCCGTAAAATATTTCGTCCGCCTGGGGTTTTTGACCGCACGCGAAACCCGTGCGTACGGCTGCGTTTTCTCCTTTTGGGTTGGTAGGTAACAGACATAGCTTTTAGATTACCATACAAAACAAAAAGTGGGAAGTTGACCCCGTTAGAAGTCAAACGCACGATAAACGTATCCAGAATCTATCCAATACGACCGAACTGCCTCTTTATTGTTCTTAAGACGAGGAGTTCTAAACTTCTAACGGGGCTGAAAAACAAACATAAGCATATCAACATGTTATAAACAGCTTATTCTATTTTTTTGATTAGTGGTTCTTGCGCGCCTGATTCATAATAGAGAGGTTCTCATAATATTTCCTCTGGGGTGGTTTGCGCCAGCCAAGGGCTGGTCCGCCTCGAGCTGGGGCCGGCCCCGGGCCGAAGAGTTTAAAAATTTTTTATCATATGGATTTACACGAACTTTGGAAAACCGCGCTTGCGGACATAGAACTCAGCGTGAGCCGGCCTAATTTTATCACGTGGTTTAAAGACACGCGCATTGCCTCTTTTGATGGCGGCAAAATGGTTGTGTCCGTTCCGAACGGCTTTGCGAAAGAGTGGCTCCAGAATAAATACAACAAATTTGTAGTAAAAGCCGTACGGAGCTTGGCTCCCGAAATTCGAGAAATCGAGTATGCGATAGGAGATGTTGCGCCTCAATCCGCCGCCCACGATCGCTCCATAAAATCGGCGCCCCGGAGAACGTTTGAGGCCTTTCCTCAATACCTTGACCAACTTGATCTGAAAGAAGCATTGGTAAATCCTACGACAAATCTGAATCCAAGATATACGTTCCAAAATTTCGTTGTCGGTTCTTTCAACGAGTTCGCGCATGCGGCGGCGCAATCCATCGTAAAAAAACCCGGAGGCGTTTATAATCCCCTCTTTATCTACGGTGGCGTTGGTCTCGGGAAAACACACCTTATACAGGCAATCGGAAATGCACTCATCGGAGAACAGCCCTCCGCAAAAGTTAGGTATGTTTCTTCGGAAAAATACATGGGGGAAATCGTAGATGCCCTTAAAACACAGGAAATGCAGCAGCTCAAAGAACGGTACCGAAATTTCGACCTCCTTATTGTGGATGATATCCAATTTATTGGTAAAACCGAAAAAATGCAGGAGGAGTTTTTTCATACGTTCAACGCGCTCTATGAACGCAATAAACAAATAGTCATTTCTTCCGACCGGCCGCCTGCCGCAATTCCCACGCTTGAGGCCCGTCTGCGGTCACGATTTGAGGGCGGCATGATGGCTGACCTTGGAGAGCCAGATTTTGAAACACGCCTTATTATCTTGAAGAAAAAATTGGAAGAAAAACAGGTTCATATAGACGACGAGGTTCTTTTTCTCATCGCGCAAAACATAAAAAATAATATCAGAGAGCTTGAGGGCGTTCTTAATAAGATTGTTCTCATGTCAAAAATGGCAAATACCCCCGTAACCGTTGACGAAACAAAAAAAATATTAAACCAACTAATATACGCACCGAAAAAATTTGCGACCCCCAAAAAGGTCATAAAAACCATCTCTGATTTTTATGAAATAAGCGAAAAAGACCTTGTAAACAGCAGTAGAAAAAAAGAGATGGTCCGACCACGCCAAATTACCATGTATGTTCTGCGAGACGATCTGAAGTGTTCGTTTCCTTTTATCGGAGAAAAGCTCGGGAAAAAAGATCACACCACAGCAATACACGCATATAAAAAAATAAAAAATGAATTAAAAGTAAACCAAGACCTTGAGGAGGAGTTAAAACTCATACGCGAACGAATATTCACTTCATAAGCTGTTCATATATATGTGTATGAGGGAATGTACAGAAAGGAGAATATACTAGTGATAATAATTGGTGGGGGAGTTAAGAAAGTAAATAAAAAAATTTCTTACAAAACATATCCCCGCACCACACACATACATAAAAAAATTAAATGCGTGTTTTGTTCCGTTTCTACATACCTATTTTACGTTTCCCCAAAGTATTCCTCTATAATAATAATAAAATAATATAAATATATATATGAAGTTAACTACTACCAAAAAAAACATAGTAGTCGCCATCTCAAACGCAGAACGATTTACAGGAAAACAAATTACCCTTCCGACACTTCAATCAATACTTCTGGAGACAAAAGGAAACACATGCACCATAAAAGCAACAAATCTTGAAATTGGTATTGAGGCATCTTTTTCGTGTAAAACGGATCGCGAAGGTATTTTCGCGGTTTCTCCCAAACTCCTTTTTGGTATCTTACAACATATTCAAGAGGAATCCGTAACACTTGAATTAAAGCAAGGAATAATTTTTATTGAAACAGAAACATCACATACAAAACTAAACACCACACCCTCTGATGATTTTCCGCTCATTCCAAAAATAAAAACAACCACCTCGTTTTTTGTTTCGCGAACGGGTTTTGTAAGCGCCATGGAACAAATACTTCCGGCGGTTTCTCTTTCGGATTTTAAACCGGAAATAGGTGGGGTATATTTGGCCGCCTCGGGAAAAAATGCCACATTTGCCGCAACCGACACCTTCCGGCTTGCTGAGAAAAAAATTTTTCTTGAAAAAGAGGTTAATGGAAAATTTTCTTGCATTATTCCTTTAAAAATGGCTCAAGAAATTGTTCGTACGCTTGGTACCACAGAAGAAGTTGCCTCTGTGGAAGTCGGAGTTGGCGACAACCAATTGATGATTTCCTGGAACGCATCTCGCATGGTATCGCGCGTGATTGACGGGAACTTTCCCGAATACAAGGCAATTATTCCGAACAATTTTGGTATTACGTTTTCTATTCCCCGAGACGCGATTCTCCGGAGGGTACGGATGGCGAATGTTCTTACCGGAAAATTGAATGACGTTGTTTTAAAAACCGGAAAAAACGAAATATCGGTACTGAGCGTAAATCCGGAACTTGGTACGACAAGCTCCTCTTTTTCAACGCCCGTAAAAGGAAAGGAGGCAACCGCAACACTAAATGCGCGATATTTTTCAGACGGCATTGCGTCCTGCGGCGGGGACAATATTTTTATTGGGATGAACGACGAAAACTCCCCGCTCCTTTTAAAAAATCCTGAAGACGATTCGTTTTTGTATATCGTCATGCCGATCCGGAATACGCCGGCGTATTGATATATACAGAACACAAAAACAGCCCCAACGTAACGTCGGGGCTGTTTTTTACAATCCACTCTCCCACTCGCCGCTATTGCCCACCGCGTCGTATGTTTTGATGCGAAACGTGTGCTCTTCTTTGATAAGCGCGGGGAACAAAAACTCTATTTGTCCTTCCGCGGGCGAGACGATCGTTTTATACGGTGCGTCATCTATAAAAAATATAACCTCTTTTAAGGGAAAAAATCCTGAGATTCTGGTAATTATTTTTTCTTCGGTGAACGAAACGACTTCTATTTTCGGACTTTTTTCTGCGGTGTGTGCGTCATCATACGCCTCGGGAATTGCGGTTACGGGAATTGGTACAAATCCGCTTTGCAAAAGCCATTTTCTAAATGAGGCGTTCCAGTTTTTATATTGCGGGTCCTCCTCGGGGTATTCTGGTTTGGGGCCTGCCGGGTCTTTTGGATTCAACCACCAAAGAATCGTGTGCGGTTCGCCGTAGGCGTGTTCCTCGATGAAATCTGGCGGCGTTGCATCAGTTGCGCGCTTTCCTGATACCCGGTCAAGTTTCACAATTTCTTCTCCGCGCCACACCCCGCGCAGAATTGCTTTTTCGGGATGGGGAATTTCGGGAGCCGTAAATGCTTCGGGCGGCACACTCGCGAGGGCAACATCCATAAAGCGGCGCCACAGAGGGGCTGCCGTGGTAATGCCGCCACCCTTTTCTTGAATCGGTGTGTTGTCATTATTCCCGACCCATACGCCCACCGCAAGCGACGGGACATACCCCACGGTCCATGCGTCGCGGAATTCCTGTGTAGTTCCTGTTTTTGCGGCAACGTCCCGGTTTTGAAATGCGAGCGATGAATTGGGATGAAACACGCCAATACGCGCCGCATTGTCCGAGAGCACATCGTTGATAAGACGCGCGATATTTGTATCAAGAACGGGGCGCGGCTCCGGATGGAATTCCCACAAAGGCCTGCCTTGGTGTTCAATGCGAAGTATCGGAGTTGGAGCTACACGCACACCCTCGCGCGCGAACACGCCAAAAGCACTTGTCATTTCAAGGAGTTTTACTTCTGCTCCCCCAAGCACCAGCGAGAGGCCGAAGCGCGAGCCGTCCCCGAGTGTTGTAATTCCCAAATCTCGCGCAGTTGCGACTGAATCCTGAACCCCGGCAAGGTAGAGAACTTTTACGGCGGGGACATTCAGCGACTGCGCAAGGGCTCTCCGGAGCGTTACCGGTCCGCGGAAAGATCCATCGTAGTTTTGGGGCTTGTAGCAATCTTTCGGGTCTTGTATGAGGGGCCCTGGCGTGCCGTCCGGATTGCAAAGGGGGTTAAACTCCGTTTCGGTATCAAAGACGACCGTATCGGGCGTATAGCCCTTTTTGAAGGCGGTTGCATAGACAAATGGTTTGAATGCTGAACCCGGCTGGCGAAAGGCGGTCGTGACGTTAAAATTTCCTTCGGCCGCCACGTCAAAATAGTTTTTTGAGCCGACGAGCGCTAAAATATTTCCATTGACGGGGTCAATCGCGATAAGCCCCGCGTTCGTCGCGTTGAATGTTTTGGTGTTGTACTCTGCTCCTTCCCCGATGATTTTTTCAGCTTCCGTTTGCAGCGTTACATCAAGCGTCGTTGTGACGTTTAATCCTCCGCGCTCCACCTCTTCTTCTCCGAAGCGCCGTGCTAATTCCTCACGCACCATCATGACGAAGTGCGGGGCGATAATATCTTTTCGCGGGGGGAGAAACACCGGCACTTCTTTTTTCGTATTCGCTATCTCATCGGGCGAGAGAAATCCGAGTTCTTGCATCCGATTCAGAATAAGATTTTTTCGGTTTAATAATTCGTCTTTGTGCTGGCCGTAGGGGGAATAGTAGGTGGGAGCCTTCGGAAGGGCTGCAAGGAGGGCAGATTCGCTTATCGTGAGCGACTCCGCGTTTTTTCCGAAAAATGTTTGGGCGGCAGATTCAATGCCGTAGGCGTTTGAACCAAACGGAATTTGATTCAGGTACCACTCAAGAATTTGGCTTTTTGAATATTGGCGCTCAAGAAGAATAGCAAGAATTGCCTCCTTCAGTTTTCTGGCGTACGTCCGCTTCGTGCCGACGAGCGAATTTTTGACAAGTTGCTGGGTGATGGTAGAGCCGCCGCTACCCCGGAAAAATCCGGGCCCGAAGGGGGTGAAGTTTTCAATAACCGCGCGGGCAACCCCCCGCCAATCAAGGCCGAAATGGTTGTAGAAATTCGCATCCTCAATGGCAATGAGCGCCTGCTGGGCTGGAAGCGGAATCATATCAAGCGCTATCTGGGTTCTCTTTTCTTCTTTATATACTTCGTAGAGGAGAATTTTTCCGGTCCGGTCGTATATTTTCGTTGATTCGGTGAGCGCGCGCTTGGTAATTGTTTCCGGCCGCGGAAGGTCTTTCAAAAAAAAGGCGGTCGCGGCGGCCAGGAACGTAAGGCAAACCAAAAAAAGCCCGCCAACAAAGATGACGAGTTTTTTTGTGATTGTTCGTTTTTTCTTTTTTGGTCTCATGCGTAATACAAACATAGCATATTTTCTATGTTTTGCAAATTCACCCGAAATGCCGTATGATGAAGAAGTATGAACCCCGTTAGAAGTCTTTGGTGGAAAAAATTAGTAATTTTTTCCACATCAAACAAGCGGGGTTATATCTATTGTCGTGTCTGTCTGAAATTGGTTGTTGGCCATATAACGGCAGACTTCTAACGGGGTGAAAAAGAATCTTTACGGCGATATTTTTTCGCTTGCCGAAGAAATTATTGATCAGGTTTCGCTTGAAAAGAAATTTTCCTCGGGTCGAAAACTTCGGGTGAAATTAGGGGCGGATCCGACGGCGCCCGATTTGCATTTGGGGCACGCGCTTGTCCTGAGAAAACTTTGTGAATTTCAGGACGCAGGGCATACGGCGGTTTTTATTATCGGCGACTACACCGCGGCAATCGGTGACCCCTCCGGCAAAACAAAAGCGCGTCCGCCTCTTTTGGATGCAGAAATCAAAAAAAACGCCAAAACCTACTTTGAACAAGTAGGCCGGATTATTGATTTGAAAAAGGCGGAAATTCATTACAACAGCGAATGGTTTTCCAAAATGAAACTTGCCGAGTTTCTTCGTGTTGTCGGAAATTTTTCCACGAACCGCATTTTGGACCGCGAGGATTTTAAGCGGCGCCTGGAACAAGGAGAAGAGGTGGCACATCATGAAACCCTGTATCAGATCATGCAGGCATACGATTCGGTTGCGGTGCGCGCCGATGTTGAGCTTGGCGGCATGGATCAGAAATTAAACTTGCTTGCGGGGCGCGAATTGCAAAAAAAGATAGGGTATCCGGAGCAGGATTTGGTGCTCCTCCCGCTCCTTATCGGACTTGACGGGAAGCACAAAATGTCAAAGTCACTCGGGAATTATATTGCTCTTACCGACAGCGCTGACGAGATGGTCGGAAAAATTATGTCTATTCCTGATTCTCTTATATTCCATTACGCAGAGCTTGCCGCTTTTGTCCCCGTTGATGAACTTCCTCGGTGGGACCCCAAGGACAGTAAGAATCCACGGGATTTGAAGCTTGAATTGGCAGAGCGCGTTGCGGGCCTGTATCACGGAAAAGAAAAAGCGCGCCGAGCCTGCGAAAATTTTGTAAAGCTTTTTTCTAAAAAAGATCTTTCAAATATTCCTTCGCGCCGTTTAAAGAAAAAAACATATACACTCCCCGAGCTTCTTCTTGAGGTTGGGTTTGCGTTATCTAAGAGTGAAGCAAGGCGCCTCATCATACCGGGAGCCGTTGAAATTAACCAACAAGTGTTGAAAGACGCATACGCGGAGATAGCAATAGCTTCCGGCGATATTATAAAAGTCGGGAAACGGAAAATATTTCGGGTTGCGTAATTCATGTATAAAAAAATCAACCCCGACGTTTTGTCGGGGTTGATTTTTATTCGTATTAATAATTGCTGTTTTCTTCTGCACCCTCTTCCTCTTCTTCTAATCCGTCATTTTCTTCTTCCTCGTCTTCGGCATCGGCAAGCTCTTCCTCGTCTTCTTTTTCGTCTCCCGCGTCATCGTCATTCGCAACCCAATGTTTCGTGTAGAGTTCCATTCTTTATAGAAGCAATGATAAACGCAAATTAATACGCAACCGCTAACGCAATTGCGTCTGATTTCGCGTTCCCGCTTGTGTCTAATTTTGCTTCTAAATTATACCGACCTTTTTAGTTATGTATCTCCCTGTTTTTATTAAGATGTGCTCCCGTAATGGCAATAGCCATCGCGTCAGTCACATCATCAAGGTGCGTAACCTCGTTGAGTTTCAGGATCGCCCGAACCATTTCTCGGACCTGCCGCTTGTCGGCTTTCCCGTAGCCCGTTGAGGCCACCTTCACCTCTAGGGGAGTATATTCAGATACGGGAATCTTTGCAAGGGCGGCTGTGGATAGAATAACACCCCTCGCTTCAGCCACATCAAGGGCGGTTTTTTGGTTTTTGGAAAAGAAGAGTTTTTCCACTGAAATCATGTTGGGGCGGCATTTTTTAATGAGGGCAGTTAGTTTTTTATGAAGCGTCGCAAGCCGCTCCGCTTTGTCGCCTCCCGATAGTATGCGAATAGCGTCGGCTTTCAGAAGCGTCAAATCAGCGCCGCGTTTTTCCAAAAATGCGTAGCCGATAATTACGGTGCCGGGGTCAATGCCCAAAATTATCATAACGCACAACTGACAACTTACAACCAACAACACGTCGCGGCGCACCGTCGTTTGTTGTTGGTTGTTGGTGGTAGGTTGTTAGTTTATATTGGTATATACTTCCTGCACATCATCATGCGCGTCAAGCGCCTCCATAAGTTTTATGAATTTTTCTTTTTGGTTTTCTGCGAGCGACATCTGATTTTTTTCGCGCCACGCACAATACGCGTCTTTTATGGGGAAGCCGGAGGCGCCTAATTTTTCTTTTGTGTTTTCTAAAGTATCCGGGGCGAAAAATCCGTAAACAATTTCTTCTTCCGTGGCGGTATCGTTTACCCCCGCGTCGATGAGAGCAAGTTCAATATCTTCCGCGCTTTTTTTGGTATCCCGTGCAATTTCAAGTACCGCGACCCGTTCAAAAAGCCAGAGAACCGTTCCTTTTTCTGCGAGTTTCCCGTCGTATTCCGAGAGGAGGTGTTTGATTTCTGCGGTAGTCCTGTTTTTATTATCCGTGATGCCTTCTATAAGTAAGGCGCTTCCGCCTGGGCCGTATGCCTCATAGAGTACTTCTTCTAACCCCTCGCCCGATTTTTTTTCCTCTGCTTTTTGTATGGCGCGCTCAATATTGTGCTGGGGAAGCGAAAATCCCCTAGCCTTCTCAATCGCCACGCGCAAAGACGCGTTCGTTGCGGGGTCAGAACCCCCTTTTGCGGTAACGGTAATCATGCGCGAAAGCTTTGAAAAAAGATTTCCTTTTTTAGCATCCGACGCAGCCTTTTTGTGTTTGATTTGCGCCCACTTGCTGTGACCGGACATGGCGAGTAAGTAGTTGGTAGTAAATAGTCGGCAGCAAGTGCTACTAACTACTCACTACCTACTATGCAACTTTGGATTTTTTAAGTATAGCGGAGGTAGGACATTTTGCAACCAAAAAACGCCTGTTAGGGCGTTTTCTTTGTCGGCTCAGCGGTAGTGCCGTTTTGTTGTCCTTGGCGCGCGCGATCAGTTGCGTGCTGATGGCGGAGTAGCGCGTTTTTTACTTCGTAGTAGCGGGGCGCGTCTTTGATGATGAAGCGCGACACGCCCGCGGTTTCAACCTTAATGTCTCCGAAACCAAGCATCGTTTGAATGAAGCCGCTGACTTCCACGGTAACGTTTTCTATGCGCGAGAGCCGCATCTCGGCAATTTCGCGCGAGAACAAACTTTTTTGTTCTATATCAATGAGGCGGTGTGTGGTGACAATCCAGACATCCAGATAGTAATTGACCCAAAAAATAAAAAGAAAAAGAAACAAACCCATGAAGTAGAGGGTGAGAAAAAAATTGAGCATGGGTTCGTAGTCGGGTGCCGCAAGCGCGGGAAAAAGCGAGGGGGCAAACTTCAAAAAAATTGTGGGGAATACGAGGGCCGCAAAGAAAAAAGCGAGTGGTTTCGCGAGCACAAACCAGTGCCGCCGGATCATAAGGATTTGTTTTTCGCCGGGTTCTAATTTGATCATGCCACTGTTGCCCGCGAGGGCAAGTTACGGATAACGCAGCCCGAGCGGCTGCAACATTGAGCACCCCGACACTCAAAATGGTATAACGCCTGCATTGTTTGTAAATCCGAGGGGGCATTCGTATATTATTTTACCCCCGAGATTTTCTCTGTCTTTGTTGGGCGTAAATGCTATACCATTTTGAGTGTGGGGGTAAAGGTTTTGTTGCTAAAATTTGTTCGCGCGGGCGCTTCAAATTTTAGACAAAGCCCGTTATTTGGAAGAAAAAACATACTGCGAATATGAAAAGCGCCAAGGTTACCAAAAGAAAGGCCGTAGTAACGACATTGGGCGTGCTCAAGCCGTTTGGCGCATATTGGCGTAGATGGTACATGCAGGCCCACGCGAGAAAACTGAAAAGGCCGAGAAAGGCGAGTGAGATGATAAGAAGAAGAAAAAACATTTTGACTCGACACCAATACACAAAATTTTCACGAATGTCACGAATACGATTTTCTATTAGTGTCATTCGTGCCCATTCGTGTATTTGTGGCGGGTTTAGAGCAATCTATTTTGCTCAGGTGGTTTTATACCAAGATGCATATATGCTAATTTGGTGACGGCTCTCCCGCGCGGGGTGCGTTCCAAAAATCCGATTTGCATGAGATAGGGTTCGTAGACCTCTTCAATGGTTTCTATTTCTTCGGCGGACGCGGCGGCAAGGGTTTGTAAACCGACGGGCCCTCCCTGAAATTTATTGATAATGGCATGCAAAATTCTGCGGTCGGTTGGTTCAAGCCCCCGTTCATCAACCTCAAGAAGTGCTAGTGCTTTTTCCGCCATCTCTTTTGTGATAACTCCCGTTCCGTGGACTTCCGCGTAATCGCGTACGCGCTTCAGAAGCCGGTTTGCGACGCGCGGCGTGAAGCGGGATGATTTTTCGATGAGGGAGCGCGCATCATCATTCAGGGTAACGCCAAGAAGTTTCGCGGAGCGCGAAATAATTTTTCCAATTTCCTCTTCTGTGTAGAAATCAAGGCGGAAGGTTCCGCCGAAGCGCGAACGAAGGGGTCCCGAGAGCATACCGATGCGCGTGGTCGCGGCAACAAGGGTGAAGGGCGGGAGTTCCAACTGAATCGTGCGGGCCGATGGTCCCTTGCCGATGATGATGTCAATGGTGCGCGACTCCATCGCGGGATAGAGCACCTCCTCAATAGTTTTATTCAGCCGGTGCGCCTCATCAATAAAGAGAACGTCTCCCGGTATAAGATTTGTGAGAATGGATGCGAGGTCTCCGACGCGTTCAATCGCGGGACCCGAGGTGATGCGGATATTGGTATTCATTTCGCGCGCGATCAAATAGGCAAGCGATGTTTTGCCAAGCCCCGCCGGACCATAGAGAAGTACGTGCTCAATCGGCTCTTTTCGTTTTTGTGCCGCTTCAATAAGCACGCTTAAGTTCGCCTTGACGTTTTCCTGCCCAATATATTCGTTCCATTTTTTTGGACGAAGGGCGAGGTCAAGATTTTGGTCCTCTTCTTGCGCGGGAGGAGAAATTGTGCTAATTTTAGGTTCTTTGGGGTCTCTTGACATTATATTTTTATATTGCTATAATGTAGTAAGAAAATCAATAATAAAAAGGAAAGGAGGGAATAGTGAAAAAGCCCGCCTTTTTATTTGTTTTTAAAGCAATTTCTTATACTGAAATTTGCTTTTAGCCACTCATCTCGAGGCAATTAAGGTTTTAATACCATTTGGCCTTAATGGGGATTTTTTAACGCTGGGCACGCTGGTTTCGACTGGAGTGTGCCACGGGAAAATCCTGACCCCCGCGTTCCTAGACCGGGGTAATTGCCTCGAGGTGAGTGGTTTTTTCGTGCCTAGCGGAAATTTTTTCAGGCGTCGCTTTGAACAAATTTTCCTCGCGCCCGTCGCAAGATAGCTCGGAAAAATTGTACTCAACTCCGACACGCGTCGGGGGATTCACACAACAATTTTTCCGATCTTGCTCAGTCGCTCGTAAATTTGTTATCAAAGCTCCTTAATGCAAAAATTTCCGCTAGGCACTTCATTTGGGGTGGCAGGGTTTATCGGAAATATTCAGGGAAATCTTTTTTCTCCCATGGGAAAACCAACCATTCGCGTGTTGCTATAATCCAGTAGTTGGGTTTCGGGGCGCATTTCTCCTGGTGGATTGCAATCGTTGCGGTTTTAATTTCTCTTGGTTTATATTTTTTTATTACGACTTTTGTTATTTTTTTTAACGTTTTGCCCGTTTCGGCGACCTCATCAACCAGGAGGACCCTCTGATTCTTTAAATTTATTCTGGGCAGGTAGGTGATTGTTGTTTTTTTCTTTCTTTTGTTTTTTTCGTAGGAACTTGCAGAGATAGTAAGGATGTTATTAATATCCAGTTGTTTTGCGAGAAAATACAGGGGAATTAACCCACCGGTTGTTATCCCAATAATATAATCGGGCTTGAAGCGGTCCTTTTTTATTTTGCCCCCGAGTTTTTCGATTAATTTTTCGGCTTGTTTCCAGGAAAGTTTTTTCATTTTATTCCTCTCCCACCGCTTTATTTAATTCCGCGAAATCGGTAACGCCCGCGACGATTTTTAAAACACCGTCATCCCGCATCATAAGTTCGCCCTGTGCCAGCGCGGCTTTTTTTATATCGCCTTCCGAGGGAGAGGAGATAATCAATTTTTCAATCGTGTCATCAACGCCGATGATTTCAAATATGCCAACCCGTCCTTTATAGCCAATACTGTTGCATGCCTCGCATCCTCCTTCTTTTGCGCGGTACAAAACCTTCGGGATTTTAGGGCGTATGGGTTCAGGCACGTGGGCAATCGCTTCTTTCACCTCTTTTTCTTCTTCTTTGGTCGGGGTGTATGATTGTTTGCAGCCCTCACAGAGTTTTCGCAGGAGGCGCTGGGCCATCGTAAGATTAATTGCCGGCGCTATAATGTTTGGTTTTACCCCAAGGTCAATGAGGCGCGGAATGGTTCCTGCGGCATTATTGGTGTGGAGGGTTGAGAATACAAGGTGCCCCGTGAGTGCCGCGTGCATCGCGATCTCCGCAGTTTCCAAATCCCTGATCTCGCCCACCAAAATAATATCCGGGTCTTGTCGCAGAATGGATTTGAGGCCATTTGCAAAATCATACCCCTTGTCCGGCTCTACTTGTGTCTGTTCAAGGCCGGTTAGATGATACTCAATCGGGTCTTCAATGGTAATAATTTTTACGCCGGGTTTATTGACTTGTTTCAAGAACGCGTAGAGTGTTGTGGTTTTTCCGGAACCCGTAGGGCCGGTGGTCAAAATCATGCCGTTTGGCTTTCCTATTTCTTTCAGCATTTTCTCCTCAATATGAGGCTGCATGCCGAGTTCTTTCATGGATAGCGCTATGTTTTTTGGGTCAAGAATTCGGAGCACCATATTTTCTCCGTTCGGGCCCGGGAGCGTAGAGGTGCGGACTTCCACATCAACGCCGCCCTTTCGGATAGTGAATCTGCCGTCCTGTCCCCGCTCATGAATATTGAGCTTCATGTCCGAGATGAGCTTGACGCGCGAGAGTAAAAATTTGTAGTGTTTCGCCGGTATCCGCGCCAAGTCATAGAGCGTTCCGTCCAGGCGATAGCGGATGAGCGTTGCATCCTCTTGTGGTTCAATATGGATGTCGGATGCATCAAGCTTAACGGCTCCCGCGATGATAATTTCAAGGACATCCGTAATGCGCTGATGCAGAACCGATTCAAGAAGCGTTTGGATGTCGGATGTTTTGGAAACTTTCGTTTGAAATTCTTCAAGCCGCTCGGGAGAAATAGTAATTTCTCCTCCGATAACGCCGTCATCTTTGGGTATTTTTTTGTAGGTCTCCCATGCTTTTTGTAAGCTGGTGGAAGATACGAGAAAGAGCTGGTATTCATAGCGTTCATCTGTAAGTTTTTTTAAAATCGCTTTTACCCCCGTTTTTTCGGGATTTCGTGTGGCAATTTGAAGCGTTTTGCCGATTTTTTGGATGACGGCGAGCTCTGCGGTTTTCGCGTCCGGTTCGGCGATAAGCTTAAGCGCGTCCATATTAATTGGGATTGTGGCAAGATTCAAATAGGGGATATTATATTTCCCCGAAAGAATTTTTACGGTTTCTTCCTCCTCTTTTTTCCGTAAATCGGAAAGTTTTTTTTGTTGTCGCTCTTCGGCGAATTGGATCATGTTTCGTAGAAGCCAACAGTACGCCACCGACTACGCCAGAAATTACGCCAATAGCGTTTTTGTGGCGTATCTTTTAGCGTCGTTGTGGCTTCTCCTCCTTATTATAGTACTTTTGCGAGGAGAGTGCGAAGATGTTCTTCCGCCCCGGCGAAGCTCGTAAATGATTTGTGAAGGATCAAAGCGTCCGAGGAAAGGTCGCCCGCCTCATATTCTGCGGCGCGGGCAAGAAGCATGTTGTCTTTTGATTTTAAAATCGCGCGAATGTGGTTTTTGTGGGGATTTTCAAAAACATAGAGAAAGCCGCGCGGAGAAGAAACCGCGTGTTCCATTTGTGAGAAAACATGGGGGAGGTCTTTTGAAGTAGAGCCGGTTTTGAGAAAATCCTCCGCAGGAAGAAATGACCAAAGAATGTTTGTCTCTTCGTCCATCCGTGAGCGCGAAAGCGCGCGCCCCCACAATTGCATAAGATGTAAGGAGGTTTCTTTCGGCGGTTCAAGGTGTTCTCGAATGAGTTCGCGCTTCGCTCCGTGTTTGACCAGGAGAGACGCGAACTCCGCCGATGCCACGGTGGTATCCGGTGATCGAAGGTTGTTGGTTGCGGCAAAGAGCCCCGCAAGGAGAGGAGTTGCGGCGGCTTCAGCAATTTCCTTTTTGTTGTTTGCGGCAACAAGTAAGTCCCACACAAGTTCGCACCATGACGATTTTGAAATATCGGCGAGTACCGCACCCGCATCATGTTCTTTTATATCTTCCCGCGCGAGAAGAAGTATGGGCGTGCGCGCCATCCCTGATGCGTTCGTCCCCGCTTTTGTCAGAAACTTTTCGCGTTTCGGGATGCCGAACGAAACGATGAGGTCGTAATCATCCGCCGCTTCTATCGCGATATCCGCGGAAGAGACGCCCTGTCTGGCGCCAAGAATAATAGAAAGCGTATCGCCATTTTTTTCGTAGCGTATTTCTTCAATGCCGTGCTTTTTCGCGTCAAGCGAAATAACAAAATCCCGAAGCGAGTCGGCGCTCTCGGCGTCGGGCTCCTCTTCGGGAAAGTAGGGTGCCAAAAATAAAAATTGCGGCGGCAGTTCGTTTGTAAAAAAGAACTCCGCTTTTTTACCCGCCGCATTCAGAGAATTCAAAAGTCCGAGAGCGGCTCCAATCTGGTCGCCCGACGCTTCATCAGCGATTACAATTGCGATTTTTTTCGCAGAACGGATGAATTTCAACGTTTGTTCATTCATGGGGTGTGATATCTAGCTCCTAGCCGCTAGCTTGTAGTCTCTGGGTTCATTCGTAGCGCAGGCGGAGGAGGGGGTCAAGGCGGGATGGGGATAACTTCAGTGGCGTTCTTGATCGAAGTCCGACTTCAATCAGCTTTAGACTTGGCGGGGCGGAAAGCTTGACTTTTTAAGAAAAATAGAGTATAATAAATATAGGAAAGTTGGTCTTTTTCAGTTCGTGATATGAGTGTTTCGGCCAATAAATCGTAAGGGAGGAGAATCAATGAACTGGGACTGGGCTAACATCAACACGCTTGTGGTTATCGGCGGCGCGTTCGCGTTTGCGATGTGTGCGATGTATGTTCACGATGTCATTGCTACGTCGTTAATACGGCGCGAAAGGAGTGAAAAATGGTGAGAGATCTAAGTCCGCAGTTGGTCGTTTTGGTTGTCGTCATGACCCTCTTTGGTTTGACGGGATGCGCGACAACGATGTCGCGGCGCGGCGCTCCCGGGTTGATTGATATGGCCGTGGCGCTACCCTTCGCGGTACTGGGCGGGGTAGTGGAGGTTGTCACCGGGTATGATACTATCCACGTGACAGAGGCCTCCCGTAAAATCGCGGAGTATTGCGGCTCGCGGTATTCGGGCCGCGACTACGCAACGTGCCGGAACGGCGCGTACGGCTACCTGAGTAGTTCCACCAGGCATGGCTATCGTAGTCATACCTTCGAGAATTACCGACGCCACAGTACGGGGCTAGCCGCTAGTCGGCTCGAACACGACCGGCGGGTCTGGGAGGACGGCGAAAACTTCGGCCGTTCTCTCGAAAATTCCGGCCACTAAGGTTGTGAATGCGAATATGGGGCAGTTGTCATCAATCACGGATGCGCTGCCCCGTTTTTTTTGTTACGCTAAAAATGATGCTAATCTACAAATGAAATGCCAATCTACAAATTGCGAATACGCTATCCGATTTGCAATTCGCCAAATTCGCATGGCATTCGTATCGGATTGGCATCATTGCTTTATGATTGAAATCACTACCCACAGCGCTTCTCAAACAAAAAACATCGCCTCCGCCCTTGCCAAGGAAATCAAAAAAACCCCCCACAAAACGGGGGCGTTTGTCGTAGCGCTTGAAGGAAATCTCGGTTCGGGAAAAACTACGTTCGCACAGGGATTTGCACGGGGGCTTGGTATTAAAGATATTCCGAAAAGTCCGACATTCGTGTTGATGAACGTGTATCCATTCGGCAAAGCGCGGCACCTTGTTCATATTGATTGTTATCGGATTAAGTCGTCGAAAGAACTTTTACACCTCGGCGTTAAAGAAATTTTTAAAGACCCGCACAGTATCGTTGTGATTGAATGGGCGGAGAGGATTAAAAAAATATTACCCAAAAGCATTGTTCGCATTTCTTTTCATCATGGAAAAAAATCTAACGAACGAAAGTTAAAAGTTTTATGAACCCCGTTAGAAATTTTTAGTTTGCGGGGTGTTTATCGCATTAAGTTTTGTCATCTGAAATTGGCTGGTCCCAGTCATATAAAGGTGATTTCTAACGGGGTGAAGCGCATTATCTTAATTGATTCCCATTCTCTTATCCATCGCGCCTTTCATGCGCTGCCGGGTTTGCGCACTCCCGACGGCAAACCAAGCCAGGCGGCATACGGTTTTACCTCTATGCTTCTGAAAATGCTCGGGGAATTAGAACCCGATTTTGTGTTTGCTGCCTTTGACTTGCCGGGCCCAACGTTCCGCCATATTGCGTATGAGCGCTACAAGGCCCATCGCCCCAAAGCGCCGGATGAACTTATCACACAAATTCCCATGGTGCGCGAAATTCTTGAGGCATTTGGCATTCCGGTCATTCAAAAAGAAGGGTATGAGGCGGATGATGTTATTGGGACGCTCGCGGAAAGTTTTTCAAAAAAGAAAGATTATGAAGTTGTTATTGTGTCGGGCGATTTGGACGCGCTCCAGCTCGTGCGGCCGCGCGTGTCCGTGTTTACCCTAAAAAAGGGCATTTCGGATACGATTTTATATGATGAAAAAGCCGTGCGCGAACGGTTTGGCTTCGGGCCCGAGATGCTTGTGGATTATAAGGGGCTCCGGGGCGACCCCTCGGATAATATCCCCGGAGTTAAAGGAATTGGCGAAAAAATTGCAACAGAACTTTTGCAAAAATATGGCTCTGTTGAAAATACCTACAAAGCTCTTAAAAAAAGGGGCGCATTTTCATTTTCCGATTCTGTACGAAAAAAACTTGAAGAGGGGGAAGAAAACGCGCGTATTTCAAAAGAACTTGCGCTTATTGCGCGGGACGCTCCCGTTTCCGTAACGCTTGAAGAGGGCGAATGGCGGGGGATGCAATCTCATAAAGACAAACTCGAACCTATTTTTGAAAAATTTGGCTTTTCGAGCTTTCTGAAACGTTTACACGAACAGCCACGAACAGAAAACGAACAGACGCGAACAGCGCCGGGGCCGGCGACGCTTTTTGAAAAAGAAACGGAGGCGCCGAAACAAAAAGAAGTGAAAATTACGAATGGCAAAGATTGGCATCTTCTTCCTGTATCTTCCTTGCGCGGCACGCGGCTCGCGTTTCTTTTTGATGAGGCGTCAAAAACGTTTTTTATTCTGCCCTACACGGCCGAGCCATCCGAGACCGTCCGCGGTCGGACTAGGTCGGGCTTTAGGCCCGAGGGATCTTCGGAATTTTTCGCTGTGCCGGAAAAATTATTGCGTTCCCGCGAGGCGGAAGATTTTTTTACAGCGACAAAAGGCGTTGACCTTATCACGCACGATCTTAAGGCGTTTTTGAAATTAGCTCCGTTTGCGGAGGGGTGGGGAACATTTTTTGATTGCAAGCTCGCTTGGTTTATCGCAGACCCCGGAAGGCGCGATTATTCGCTTGGAAAACTTGTGTCGTGGTTTTTACAAAAAGATGTGGCTGATATAAGCACGGGCGACCTGCTTGCACTTCTCCCGCGCATTGCCCGACGCCTTCGAGATGATCTTGAAAAAAATCAGCTTCTCCGGATATTTGAAGAATTTGAAATGCCTCTTCCTGTGATTCTTGCCGCAATGGAGCGTTGGGGCATTGGGATTGATACGGGGTATCTTTTAAAACTTTCGCAAAAAACCAAAAAAGAGATAGGCATTCTTGAAGAAAAAATATACAAGAACGCCGGCGAATCATTTAATATCAATTCTTCGCAACAGCTCTCGGAAATTCTTTTTACGAAACTTGGCCTTGGCAAGAGTGCCCGCATAAAAAAAACCGGAACGGGACGCCTTTCTACCAACATTGACCAGCTTTCGCGTATGCAGAAAGAACATCCCATCATTCCGTTCCTTATTGAATATCGGGAACTTGCAAAGCTACAGAGTACGTATATTGAGGCGCTTCCGAAGCTTGTTGACTTGGGCGGGAGAATTCATACGACATTCCACCAGACAGGAACCGTTACGGGGCGCCTTTCTTCATCTGACCCCAATGTACAGAATATTCCTACGAAAACTCTGCGCGGCAAAGAAATTCGCGCCGCGTTTGTTGCGGAAAAAGGTTTTTCTTTTCTTGCGTTTGATTATTCGCAATTGGAATTGCGGATTGCGGCACATTTAGCGGGAGACAAAAAGATGATTGACGCGTTCACGCGCGGGATGGATATTCATACGCTTACCGCGGCGGAAGTGAATGATACGACGATTGAAAAGGTAACGCCCGAGATGCGCCGTGCGGCAAAAGCGCTTAACTTCGGAATTCTCTATGGCATGGGCGTGCGTTCGTTTGCGGAGAGTGCGGGTATTCCGCTTGAACAGGCAAAAAAGTTTTTTTCCGAATATTTCAGCGATTTTTCGGGCATTGCGAATTATATTGCAGAGACAAAAGAAAAAGCCCGCATCGAGGGGTATGTGGAGACGGCATTCGGCAGGCGGCGGTATTTGCCCCAGCTTTTTTCCGGCGGGTTTCGTGAAGTGGCGGAAGCCGAGCGCATGGCGGTAAACGCGCCGATTCAGGGAACGGCGGCGGACATTTTGAAGCGCGCCATGATACGGATTTGGGCCGCGTTTGCCGAAGATTTTAAGCGCGGGGATTTGCGGATGCTTTTGCAGGTGCATGATGAACTTATTTTTGAGGCGCGCGAAGAAAAATCAGAACATTATAAAACAGAAATTAAAAAAATTATGGAATCGTGCTTTGAGGGCGCGGTTCCGTTTCCGGTGGACGCGCATGAGGGAAAGACGTGGGCGGAGTTATAGAGCGCAGAAACACGCACGACAGAAGCAAAAAGTACTATGGGGGCTAAATCAATACAGCATAGTGTGCTGTATTGATCGCCCGACCATTTTGTAGAGCAAAATGGTTTAGGGCGAGCCATCCTATTTTTTGTTATACTAAAGAGTAATGGCAGAACAAAAAGAACGGTACACTACAGTAAGACATGGGGGGCGCGGACTTTATATTGGCGCGCTTTTTTGTCTGTTTCTCGCGGGGGCGCTTTTTGCCTTCGGAGCCGCCGTTTTTCTTCTCGGCGGTTCGTTTCTCTGGGGCGTTCTTTTCGGATCCGCCGCTTTTTTCTTTTTTGTTTGGGCCCTGTGGCTTATCTGGATTTTTGTTCGGGCGTTTGAGGAAATGAAAAAAATTTTCGAACGCGCCGAGACAATCATCGCGAATCTCGCGGATGGTCTTGTGGAAATTGATGCGTCGCGCCGCATTCTTCGTGTGAACCGACGGGCAGAAGAGCTTCTTTCGTTCAGGAGCGAGCGCGTAGTCGGTGTTCTTCCGTCGTTCGGAACGGCGTTAAAAACCAAAGATTCGATTTTTGGATTTCTCGCTGCCGTCGTTGGGGAAGCGGGCGCGCCGTCCGATCCTCTGCCCCGAGAATCATTGAGTCGCGAAATTGTGGTTGGGCAGGCGCCGCGCGAACTTTTTTTGTGGGTATCTTTTATTCCGTTAAGCGGGAAAGACGGCGTTTCTTTGGGGGGTATTTTTATCGTGCGGGATAGTACGCGCGAAAAAGTTATCGGGCGTCTGAAATCGGAATTTATCTCCATCGCGGCGCACCAGCTTCGCACGCCGCTTTCGGGTGTCAAATGGGCACTGCGGCTTTTTCTTGACGGAGACTTTGGCGACCCAACCCCAAAACAGCGGGATTTTTTGGAGAAGGCGTATGGCACAAACGAACGGATGATTCTTTTGGTCAACGATTTACTCAACGCCTCCCGCATTGAAGAAGGAAGGTTTGGATATGCGTTTCAGGAGGGTGATGTGGTACAATTCTTCAAAGCGATTGTGGGAGAGCTCCTGCCCCGCATGCAGGATCGGGGGCTTCGTTGTATTTTTGAGGAAAAGGTTTTGCCGCGCGCCGTGTTTGATCCGGAGAAACTTCGTCTCGCGTTTACGAACGTGTTGGATAACGCCATTGAATATACGCCGTCGGGTGGTACAATTAAAATTGTATTTGACGTCATGTCGCCGTATGTCCGCGTCGCGGTACACGACACCGGCGTTGGTATTCCGTCGCACCAGCTGGAACGCCTCTTTACCAAGTTTTTTCGGGGGGATAACGTTGTGCGTTTGCAGACCGAAGGCACGGGGCTTGGACTTTTTATTGTAAAAAATATTATTCTTGCCCACGGGGGAGATGTATGGGTTGATTCGGAGGTTGGCAGGGGCACTACGGTATTTATAACCATTCCGACGGACCACGCGCTTATTCCTTCTATTCCGCCGGTTGGAGAGTTCCCGATGGGGGGATAGATCGAACGAACACAACAGAATTTTATTAGTATGGAAAACAACACCTTTCCAGATACAAAAACAACAAATATCGCCCCCACCCCTTCTTCCGGGGAGCGCGACGGACAGCGGGCATCCCCCGTTATTCTCGTCGTGGAGGATGATAAATTTTTGCGCCAGCTTCTTTCTGAAAAACTTATGAAAGAGGGCTTTCTTGTTCGGGAGGCGATTGACGGAGACGCCGCCCTCGCGTTTTTTAAAAAAGAAACGCCACACCTGGTACTTCTTGACCTGCTTCTCCCGGGCATTCTCGGATTTGAAGTATTAAAACATATCCGCGCCACGCCGGAACTTTCTAAAATCCCCGTGATTATTTTGACAAACCTCGGCCAGCAGGAGGATGTAAAAAAAGCGAAAGACCTCGGCGCTACGGATTATCTCGTGAAGGCAAACTTCACGCCTGACGAAATTATTTCGCGCATACGAGAAGTGCTTCGTGAGCAGTATACGGAATTGAGATAAGGGGCTTGGCCTGCGATTTTGAGTCGTTAGACAAAAAAATCGCAGTTGCCAAACCTTTACCCCATGAGATAGAGCGCGAAGCGCTCATCTCACGGGGTGCTCAATTGTATAGTTACTCCCCTCACTCGTAAATAAAATTGGCATGATTTATTTTCTCCATGGCCCCGATACCTATCGGAGCCGTAAAAAATTGCGGGAACTTATTGACGCCTACCAGAAAAAATCAGGGGGCGTTTTAGGATGTACGCGCCTTGACACGGAGGAGGATGATTTGTTTGAAAAATTGCCTCCGCATTCAGCCACGCTGTTTCAGCAAAAAACGCTTATCGTAATTGAAAACGCGCTTGCTGCGAAAAAGGACTATACAAAATTTCTGGAGGTCCGGTTTCCCGCGTGGAAAGACGATGCGAATACCATCATCATATTTTGGGAGCGCCTAATTTCCGAAAAGAGAAAAAAAACTGCCGTATTGTTGGAAAAAAATTCCGCGAAAACCCAAGAATTTTCATTACCCGACGGCGCTACTTTGCGGCGGTTGATTACGGAGGAGGCACGAGAGCGCGGCATTTCGCTTGGGCGCGAGGCGACAGAAGCGCTGCTTTCCGCGGGGGGCGATTCGTGGCGTATGGTGCGGGAGCTTGAAAAATATGAGCTCATTCAATTAAACGCCAAACGCCAAACGCCAAACGCCAAAGACGAACTGTTTGGCGTTCAGAATTCATCGTTCAGCGTTTCGTCGATAAAGCCATATCATCTTGCGGATGCGGTTATTGAGGGGCGGCGCGATGCTCTGCGCGCGTGGCATACACTGAAGAACGTTGCTGCCGTTGACGACGTGTTATTGCTTGGGGTTTTTGTTAACGCGGTTCGCGGAATGTTGCTTTTGAAATCAGCGAAAGACGTGGGTGAGCGCGCGCGTGTTGCCAACAACGAAGGAATGCATACTTTTGTCGCAAAGAAACTTATGATACAAGCGGGTCGTTTTTCTCTTGTTGAGCTTAAAAAAATATATCAGCGGCTGCTTACCGCTGATATATTGGCCAAAACCGGAACTCTTCCGGCGGAGTCAGTCGTCATGAGGATAGTGGAAACGGGGCTCAATTTTGATATTCCTTTGCCGTAGAAGCCACGAGATACGCCAACGATACGCTATTGAAACGCCATTGGCGTATTCGGTAGCGTTTAATTTTACCTCTACTTTCTGAAGAGTTTCATGAGGCGCGCTTTTTTTCGGGACGCGGTATTTTTTTTGATGGCGTTTGTCTTTGCCGCTTTATCAAGCGCTTTGTAGGCGATCGGAATTAATTTTTTTGCTTCATCAGCCTTCTTTTCCGAAAGAAGTTTTTTTATTTTTTTTAACGCATCTTTAAAGGCCTCTTTTCGTGTAAGGTTTTGGACGCGCCGTTTTTTTGATTGTCGCAGGGCCTTTGCGGCTGATTGGGTAATAGGCATGAGAGTAGTGTAGAAAGAATGGTCTTATTTGTCAAATCGCGTTCATCCGCTTGATACGATCTCTAATTTTTGCGGCCAATTCAAAATTGAGCTCCCGCGCGGCTCGGCGCATTTCTTTTTCAAGCGACTTCGCTATTTCTCCGGCGGTACCCTCAAGAATCGGAAATTCTTCCTCCCGTTTTTGCTCTTCCAAAATTGATTTTCGGATTGCTTTTTCAATTTGTTGCGGGGTGATGCCGTGTGCTTTATTATATGCATCTTGAATTTTTCTGCGCCGTTTGGTTTCGTGAATTGCGGCCCTCATTGATTTCGTGATGGTGTCGCCGTATAAAATTACTTTGCCATCGGTGTGGCGCGCTGCTCTTCCGATAATTTGGAGAAGCGTTGTTTCGTTTCGCAAAAACCCCTCTTTGTCCGCGTCCAGTATCGCGATGAACGATACTTCGGGCAAGTCCAGGCCTTCGCGGAGAAGGTTAATACCAACAAGAACGTCGTGTTCTCCTGTGCGGAGTTTTTTTAGGATTTCAGAGCGCTCAAGCGTTTTAATTTCCGAGTGGAGATATTCCGCTTTAATACCCGCCTCCGTCAGATATTCGGCAATGTCTTCGGCGAGGCGTTTGGTGAGCGCCATAACGAGCGAGCGCTCTTTTTTCGCGACGCGCTTTTTGATTTCTTTGATGACATCTCTAATCTGGTTTTTTGTCGGGCGCACCTCCACGTCGGGGTCAAGGATGCCGGTTGGCCGTATGATTTGTTGGACGACGCGGGATTTTGATTTTTCCAGTTCATAGTCGGCGGGCGTTGCTGAGACATAGACTGTTTGCCCAATTTTTTTATTAAATTCATCAAATTTTAGCGGGCGATTATCAATTGCGGAGGGCAGGCGGAAGCCGTATTCAACAAGCGTAGTTTTGCGCGCCTTGTCACCATAATACATCCCGCGGATTTGCGGGATAGTTACATGGGACTCGTCGATGATGGTAAGAAAATCGGGTGGCACATTTGTGTCATTCGTGTGCATTCGTGTATTGGTGTCGCGATATCGAAAATAATCAAGGAGTGTTGAGGGTGGAGTGCCCGATTCCCGGAAATCCAAGTGGCGCGAGTAGTTTTCAATGCCGTTTACGTAACCCGTTTTTTCGAGCATCTCCATATCAAAATTCGTGCGCTGTTTCAGGCGCTCGGCTTCAAGCGGGTGGCCGCGCTTTTTTAATTCCACGAGGCGTTCCTTTAGTTCTTTTTTAATATTACGGATGGCAAAGGCGAGTTTCTGCTTCGGGGTTACGAAGTGTTTTGCGGGGAAGACGTGAGTAGCTTGTAGCTTGGCTAGCCCGGGCGCGGTCGCCCTAGGGTGGCTTGTAGTTTGTAGCCCCCCCTCTTTTTGTTTCCGTTTTTTGATTGACACGACGGCGTTGCCGGAAAATTCAATGTCAATTATTTCTTCGCCCGACGGCGAATAGATTTCCGTCTGTTCTCCGCGCATGCGAAACTCTCCACGCTGCGGGTCGTAGTCGTTGCGGCGGTATTGCAAAAGCACCAAATCGCGCGCGAGGGTTTTGGGTGAAATGTTCTGCCCCATTTTTATTTCCATACTCGCCTTTTTGTATTCTTCGGGACTTCCGATGCCGTAGATGCAGGAGACCGAAGCAACAATGATTACGTCATCACGTATCAGTAAATCAGCGGTTGCGGCATGGCGCAGAGAATCAATCATCTCGTTTATTTTTGCATCCTTTTCTATATAGGTGTCGGTTTGGGGGAGATATGCTTCGGGTTGATAGTAGTCGTAATAGGAAACAAAATAGTGTACGGCATTCTCCGGAAAAAATTCTTTGAATTCCTGATAGAGCTGTGCGGCTAGGGTTTTGTTGTGCGAAATCACGAGGGTCGGTTTTTGCACACGCTCAATTACATTCGCCATCGTGAATGTCTTTCCTGAACCCGTCACGCCAAGCAGGGCTTGGTGTTGTGTGCCCGTGTTTACGTTTGCCGTTAATTGGTTGATGGCACTCGGTTGGTCTCCAGTCGGTTTATATTGACTTTTTAGGATGAATTTCATATAATAAATAATATTAAAATAATCGATATGAAAAGGAGGGGGAAAATGAAGATTCCGGGTAGGCTTGGCGTTTTTGTTCTTTTACTTACGATTTTAGCGTCTGTTTCGACGGCATTTGCCGTGGAGAAATTAGATTCGTGCCCCATGGAATTTGATCCAGATAATTCCGCGTGGGCGATGCATGAAATTAAGATTAAAGAAAGGGGATTGTATCGTATTTATGAGCATCGCCTTAGTTATTTTCCCGATCCGGAAAAGCGAATCTTTGTCGGCATTAAAAAGATTGAGAATCCCAATTGTATTGCCGCGCTTGTCTCCTATGGTTTTATGGATGATGCTGGCGGGAAACGAGTATACGGAGCAATTGCCTCTCCAAACGGCATACGATATTATTTGTTTATCGATGGCGCTTGGAAGCAGGGAGATGATATCGCAAAAGTTTTTGACTGCGACACAGAAGAAGCGTGCAATCTCGTATTTGTCCTGTATAAGGGAAAGGCGCCGATTGCATCTTTGGTGGTCGTAATTGAGCGCTGATAACTAGTTTTTGCGCCGGTATCCTGAATTTGGATATCGGCTTTTTTTGTGCTTCGCTTGTATAATGCAAATCTACAAATTTTATACTAATCTATCCCGCTATCTACTTTAGAGTTATAATAAAGGATAGTGGGATCCCGACTTCTTTATTGCAGATTTTAGGAGAAACGTCGGGACAAATATACGAATCACCCATTCATTCGTGGCATTCGCATACTATTCATAGATTCGGATTATTATCAATGATTTCTTTTCTTGAAGGCACAATTGAACTGAAAGCCGAAAAGTTTTTTATTATGAATGTGGCCGGTGTTGGCTACAAAATTTTTGCTGGCGCAGAAACATTACATAAAATACCAGAAAAAGAAGCGAATGTCAAAATATGGACGCATCAGTATGTGCGGGAAGACGCGCTGGAACTTTATGGTTTTTTGCATTTTGCCGAGCTTGAACTTTTTGAAACACTTATCGGTATCTCAGGCATAGGCCCCAAGGGCGCCCTTGGCGTATTGGGGGTAGCGCCCGTGGATACGCTTAAAAAAGCAATTGCCTCGGGTGATACCTCATATCTTACCCGTGTCTCCGGCATTGGAAGAAAAACCGCGGAAAAAATAATTTTGGAACTTCGTGAAAAAATGGCGGGCCGAGGCGTTTCCAGTATGGAGGCGCCGGAGCTTAAAGAAGAGGCGGACGCACTTGATGCGTTGGTGCAACTTGGGTATTCACAGCGCGAAGCGCGCGAGGCGCTTCAACAAATCCCCGAAGAAATCGTTGGCGCCGAAAAGCGTGTAAAAGCGGCGCTTAAAAAGCTTGGCGGCGGGAAATAATAACATTCCAACATTCTTGAGAATGTTGGAATGTTATTGACAGCGCGTCTCTCATATGAATTATATTTTGATGCTTACTATTATCGCCGCGGCGGCACTCGGGCTCGGTCGCGTTTTTCTGAAGCTCGGGTCGGGCGTGTTTCACCCGGTATTTTCTCTGTTTGTGTTGTACGCGGCGTTTGGCGTAGCGGGTTTGGCGCTTTTATTGTCTAACCTTCGGGGGATTCGCGACGTGTTTCATTTTGACCGAGCGAGTTTTTTATTCTTGATTTGTACGGCTTTGGCACTCGCGGTGTTTGATCTCATCGCAATTTATGTGTTTAAGGGCGGGGGGCGTGTTGCAATTTTCGCACCCGTTACCGGCGGCGGCTCCGTGTTGGTCGCGGTTTTGGTCGGCGTTATTTTTCTCGGAGAAAAAATTACTATTTTGCAATTTGGCGGCGCTATTTTGACTGCGGCTGGCGTCGTCCTGCTTTTGCTTTAGTGTATGGAAGAAAATAAACAAGGGGGTTGGGGCGGCGTTATGGAACGGCTTACTATGCGCCATCGCGCAATTGACGCATTTTATTTTATTATTGGGGCGCTTACCCATTTTTACGGGGGAACACTAACGCTTCTTTTCTTTTTCCGTACGGCTTCATCGTGGCCCGTACTTGTGGGTCTACTTGATGCCCTGCAGGAGCCGTATCTTGGGGGACTTGGTGTATATGTGATTTTAAAAGAAATTCGAAAACGCTATCATCATGAGCAGAGTAAACACTATGGAGAATTTTTTGTTGCGATGTGGCTCGTGTTACTGGTCGTATCAACGCTTCTCGTCTTTTTTTCGCCGGCATATCGTTTTGATGACGTGTATAAGCTAATTATCACCAATAGCTTGGCAACGCTTGCTATCTATGTCGGTGGTTTGATTAATCGTCCGTAGTGGTTTTTTATAAAGAAAAAATCCCTGGAATATTTCCAAGGATTTTTTTATTATGCAAACATAGTAAGAAGTTTTTCTGCCTCTTCTCTGTTTCGCCCCGCTATAAGTAGCGGCTCGATAATATCGAGGCGTTCATGGAATGTTTCGCGTTCTATATGGTAATAGACGCCGGTCGGGATGATGTTCCCCTCTTTTTCTTCAAGACCCGCAAGGCGGTATGCCGCATTTTCGTCGGTCGGATCGTGCGCGCCGAGCGCTTCAACGGGCATAACGTGTTCTCGCAGATATTCCGGGGTCATCTCTTTGTTATATGTTGGACACTCGCTTTCATCGATAATTATGCTCGGGCCCCGGTGTACGAGCGCTTTTTTCATGACCTCGACAGCCTGCCTTTTTGTATCGAAGCCGTCTTTGGTTTTTCCGCATACGGCAATTCGTCCGATAAACGTCCAGCCGCACGAAACCGCAATCCTTGCGAAATTAAGGGGATATCGTGGGGCCCCGTATGGTGTTCCTTTGGTTACCATCCCTCGCGGCGATCCGGGAGCGGTTTGTCCTTTGGTTAATCCGTATACGCGGTTGTTTGCGACAAGATAGGTGATATTCAAACCCCAGCCTGGGAAATTTATCATGTGCGCAGCGCCAATTGCGAATGCGTCGCCATCACCTCCGACGCCGAAGATCGTAAGATCGGGCCGCATAGCGTTGAGGCCCGCGGCAAACGGCAGGAGGCGTCCATGGGGCATTTTCACCGCGTTCGTGTTTACATATTGCGGGAACTGTCCCATACAGCCGATACCGCCGTCTGTTACGATGGTGTGCGGGGCGACGCCAATAAATGTTTTCTGGCAGTAGCCGTCGGGTGTATCAATTGGTTTGACAGAACGATACGCCTCCCACGACGGTTTGTTGAAAAGTTCGGGGTTCGTGAGGTCTCGGAGTGCTTCCGTATACACCGAGAGTGCCGCAAAGTCGCCGCACCCGGGACACCACTGTGGGTCCGCTGTGCCTTCTTTATAGAGTTTTAAAGGAATCGCGGTCTGGTCTGGATTAGTGGACACGGCGCATCACCTCCTTCATGCGATTTACAATGATACGGGGTTCAATCGGCGCTCCGTCGTATCGGTTGATTTCAACGAAACGATCTTCCGAGCAGGCAACGCCCATGCGTCCCATGACACCCGCAAGGTATTCGGCAAATTGTCCCTCTTTATTTCCTTCAACGATAAATGCCTTTTTGATGTTCTGAATGAGGCGCTTCGTTCGGACGCGCGGAAACGGCAAGATATCAATATAGTGAAGCACTTTTGTCTCAAGACCGGACGCAGTAAGACGCTCCTGCGCTTCCAGCAGGGCTCCTTTTGTGTTTCCCCAGCCCATGAGGGCAATTGCCGCCTCCTCATTTCCATAGCAGACGGGACCGCGCGTATCTTCCCGCAGGCAGGTTGCGAGTTTTCGCATACGCTTATCCATCATGGTAATTCGCCGTTCGCGGTTCGTGCTGACCCGGCCGTCAATCCAGTGTTCCGTGCCGTTCAGCACGAACGTTGTGCCCGGATTTCCGGGAATAGTATGCGGCGATATGCCGGAATCAGTAATGGCAAAAGGATAAAATTTTTCTTCCTGCGGGGGAAGGCGCAGATTGGTGAAAAAATTGCGATAGGGTTCAAGCTTGGCATAATCAAAATAATTCGGGGTCTGATATCCTTCTGCAACCTCAAGCGAACTCAAGACGATGACCGGCATGCGATATTTCCACGCAAGGTAAAAGGCGCGTGCGGTTTCATAGAAATGCTCCTCCACGTCGCCCGGAGCAAGGATGATGCGGGGAAATTCCCCGTGGCCTATGTTGAGAGCGCAGGAAAGATCGCTTTGTTCGGTTTTGGTCGGCATGCCCGTTGAGGGGCCCGCGCGCTGGATGTCAAAAATAACAACCGGAATTTCAAGGACGCTTGCGTGTCCGATCATCTCGCCCATGAGGTCGAAGCCGGGACCGGACGTCGCGGTGTACGCGAGCGCTCCGCCACATGCCGCTCCGATTACAGAGCCGAGTGCCGCTATTTCATCTTCCATCTGCATGGTAATGCCGTGAGGCGGACGATTGAACTCTTCGTTTCGCAGTAACACATCCGATGCGGGCGTGATGGGGTAACCCGCGTAGAACACGGGCTTTCCGAGAAATTGCGGGGCTAAGAATATCGCGTCATTCCCCCGCAGGAGAAGGCGTTTTGCTTTCGGTTCCGTAGCGAAAAGAGGCGGGCGGGCGGTACGAGCCTCGGCGTGTGAACTTGCTGTATACGCCTCAATGCCCTTTCGCGCCAGAATCATATTTTTTTCCACGACAGATAATTTCTTTTTCCCGAATGTTTCTTCAAGTGCCGTGCGATGGCGTTCAAGTTTTGTATCAAATCCGAGTGCGGCGAACGCGGCGCCAACGAGCACCCCGTTTCGCATGAGATTTGTTTTTTGCGTATCTTCGCCCGGATATGTTTTTCCGACGATATCCAGAGCGGAAATACCAAGCAGTTGAAGGTGTAATTCTTCGCAGAGTTCATGGCGTGCTTCGCCGGATTTCGTTGTATCGTAGACGACAATGCCGCCCAGTTTCATCCGGTTGAGATAATTTGTGGCAGAAACCGGAAGTATTCCTTTTTCGCGTCCAAGCTGCAGGCAAATAAGAGTGTCCCACTGCTCGTCTCCCGGGCAGGTTATGTCTTTATCAGCGGCCCGCACGAGATATACGGTTGTTCCGGCTTTTCCTCCATAGATTGTGGAGAGATAATCTCCGAAGCGTACTACCCGTGCCCCGGCCCGAAAAAACGTTCGCGCGACAATACCCGATGTGGTTTCGGCTCCGTTTTCAAGCTGGACGCCCGATATCGCAATCGTGAAATCGTTCATGTTACTTCCTTTCTTTGTGAAGGTGCTTCTGTAGTATTCGTAGGTTTTTTTTTAGGTCTTGTCAAGTTAGCTGATTTTTGCTACTACTGGGGTGTGGTTTTTTTGAAAATTTAATAGAAATTTAAGAAAGGAGGGGGGCGTCATGGCGCTTCGTGTCGTGGTGATTACGGGTGCGACGGGCGGTATTGGTTCGGCAACAGCACGGCGATTTGCGAAAGATAACGAACTTCTCGTTTTGGTGGATCATCCGTCGCGCGAGAAGCAGCTGAAAGAATTTGTATCGGAACTTGATACGGCAATGAATAAGGGCGGCTATGTAACGTGGTACACAAACGATGTTGATGTGATGAATTTCCGGAGTGTTGATGAGTGTTATCGGCAGATTGAAGAATGCGCGAAGCTTCTGGCGCAGCGCTTCGGCAGGATTGATGTGTTGGTGAATGTCGCGGGAAAGGTTTTTAGTTTAACGCCCCTGGTGAAAACAAAACCCGAAGATATCGTGCGCTCCATTATGGTGAATCAGGTTGGCCCCATTTTTTGGTGTAAGGCGGTTTTGCCGCATATGCGGGAACATGGATACGGGAGAATTGTAAGCGTGGCATCCGTGATGGGTGAGAAGGGAGATCAGGGCAATCTTCCGTACGCCTCCGCAAAAGCCGGCGTCATGAGTATGACAAGAACTCTTGCTGTTGAGGCTCCCTATCCCAATAAGGGGAGTGATGCGCCTCTCGCGATTACCGTGAATGCGGTGATGCCGGGTGTTATTGATACCGATATGGCAAAAGAGGTTCCGGAAAAATTTTTACAGGAATACTTGAAGCGCGTGCCGTTTGCCCGCAAAGGAAAGCCCGAAGAAGTCGCCGACCTTATTCATTTTCTTGCAAGCGATGTGCCAGCCATGCGTTTTTTGACGGGGGAATCCGTTGCGATTGACGGAGGATATCGGTATCGAAGTTAAACAAAAACGGCGCAATGCCGTTTTATTTTTTTGTTCATGTCGCCGTTGACAAATCGTCAAAAATTCGCTACCTATAGGAGCAGATGCTTTGATATTTGAATACGTTGTTTCGGAGACCAAAATGATACAGGAAACGGTTAATCTTCTGACTGATGCGCGGCGGGAATATTTTCGGACGGCGTGGGGTCGATGCGAATTATTGATTCCTATGTATAAATCATGGCGCGGTACAGCGCTCATGGATGAGTTGCGGCGCGCTTACGACGAGGCGCTGTATCGTGGCGAACATTTTCCCGTTTCACTTTTTATCCAGCTCTATAAGGATATTCTTTTGACGCGCGTGTTTTTTGACGAAATCAAAAAACATTTGAGCAAGACGGGCGACGGGACGATTCCGGGCCCCGCCTTTTCCGGCCATTGGCAGGAAGTTGCGGGAGTTGCCGCGGGTCGTACCATGCGGCCGGATGATTACGGGTATCCCGATCATCGCAGTTTTAGTTTTTACGTGGTGATGAACGAGGACCGTATAGAGGTGCGCGGCGCGAGCCTGCGAAAAATTTTGTATGACGCATGGATGAATCATCTCTGCAAGAAAGACGGTCCAACGCGGGGACATGAGGGTAATATTCATTTCTCCGACCTCGAGCATCATAATTTCGGATTCGGGATTTCCACCATGGGGATTTCCGCGTGTATCGGTCCGGGTCCCGTAATTCCCGCGATGTGGGAGAAGGCAAAAAAACTTGGGCGTGAACTTTTGCCCGATGAGCGGATTGCCGCGGTTACGATTTTCGGCGATGGAGCTGCGTCAAACGGTGTTGTGCATGAGGGTATGAATCTCGCGAAGGCATGGAACATCGGAGCGCTTTTTGTCTGCCACGATAACGAGATTGCGCTTTCGGTTCCGTCGAAAGAACAGCATGGCGGGATTGATCTTGTAAATCGCGCGGTTGGCTATGAGATGCCGGGTATTCCCGTAGATGGCAGAGATGCCGTTCTTACGTATTTGGTAAACCATTGGCTCCTTATGTTTTCCAGAAGGACATCGCACCCTTCTTTTATGAAGGTCGGCGCGTTTCGGAAAGAAGGACACAATTTGATTGAAGATACGAAATATGCGGAGGAAGTATACGGACTAGATACATTTCGGGAATATTCAAAAAAGAAACACGACCCTCTCGCGCAGATTCGTACGGAGCTTGTTGCGTGCGGCATTCTTGATGCTGTCGCCGTAGAAAAGGAAATCGCGGGGGCGCATAACGAGGTGGGGGGCGCGTATGATGCGGCATTGCGGGCAGAAGATCCGGCGCGTGATCGTAACAATCTTACGGTGGCGTTGATAGACCCCGAGTGCCGTATCAGCAAAGAGCTTGCGGTTCGTTTTCCGCTTGCGGAGCCGACACAAGAATACACGCTTCGTGAGGCTTACCGGCGAGCGATCCGGGAGGAACTTGGCGCGAACGAACTCTTTCGTTATTACGGAGAAGACGTTGCGGATCCGAAGGGCGGCGTTTTGGGTTTAACGCTTGGTCTTTCCAAAGAGTTTCCAAAACAAGTTCGGAATATGCCGATTGCCGAGTCTGCGGGTACGGGGCACGCCGTAGGATCGGGGATGTTCGGATATCCCGTATGTATGGAATTTCAGTTCCTTCAGTTTACACGATCGGCCGGAGAAATATTTTCTAACTACGTGCCAACCGTTGCCACGCGTACGGGTCGAGGAGCAAACGTGACGTTCGTAGGGCCCGGCGGTAAGGTTCCTTCGAGTAATAATTCTCATTCGGCTCGTATTGAAATTGATTTTGCGGCGCTTCCCGGCATGAAAGTTTTGGAACCCGCAACGGTAGCAGACATGATCGGTATGGTAAAATCAGCAATCCGCGATCCGGACGCATGTTACATCATCGTTCCTATTCACGAATTAGGGATGCGCGAGCGGGTTTCTGAAAAAGAATTTTTTATCCCGCTTGGCGTAGCTTTGGTTCGTCGCGCGGGATCAGACGCGACTCTCGTAACCTATGGCGCCCTCATGCTGAAATGCGCGCTTGCGGCAGCCGAAGAGCTTGAAAAACGAGGCGTATCGCTTGAGGTTATTGATCTTCGGACGATTAAGCCGTGGGACAAAGAAACCGTTTTTGCCTCTGTGGAGAAAACCGGACGCGTTATCATTATGCACGAGGCGTCAAAGTCATTTCATGCGGGCGCGGAATTTTCCGCATCTATCGGCGAGGAGATTCAAACATTCCATCGCCTACGGACGAGAATTGTGCGCCTTGCGGCAGCCGATACGCAGGTACCGGTGCATCCGAATCTTGAAGATATCCGCCTTCCGCAGGTTGATGAAGTTGTGGCGGCCGCGTTGCGGCTTATGGAGGAATCGTAAGATGCGACGATTCTTGGAAATTACTCTTGACGGTGAAAATCAGACCGCACAGCGAATCGGGGCATATAACGCCGTTACCGCGCCCGTTCAATTTGATGTCGTGCGGTGGTTTAAGAAAGAGGGAGAGAAAATTCTCGGCCTTCAGGATGTGGATAGCGGTACGATTGAGGGCGAGGATATCGTGGAATTGAATCTTGAGGAATCGGGTAAAGGAATTTCTATTATAACGGCGCGAGGATGGGAAATCGGTGCGACGTTGGTACAGATTCTTGAGCCGGCAGGAAAAAAAGGTATTACGGTAGATCTCCGAAAGGAGCCTATGCGTCTTGCGGTACTTGAAGTTCCGGATACCGTCGCAGAGAAGCGTTCTTCTTTTGAAGTTGCGGAACAAATCGAAACGGCCCCTCCGTGCGGAACTCGGCTTGCACGGGAATGTGCGGAAGCGCTTGGTGTGCCGTTGCCGGAGAACAATGGCGAGATCGTGCGTATGCAGGATGTTTTG
Source organism: bacterium (assembly GCA_030649305.1). Taxonomy (GTDB): domain Bacteria; phylum Patescibacteriota; class Minisyncoccia; order Sungbacterales; family GWA2-42-14; genus JAUSFV01. The sequence continues at coordinate 4,528 of JAUSFV010000010.1, read as the reverse complement.
GATAAGCATATGTCGCAGCCGCTTGTCCCCCGTGAACAGGATGCCGTTCTTGCAGCTCCGTATACGCGGGGTATTGCAAAGGATCTTGGCGTATCTTTGAATCAGGTGAAGGGTTCCGGTCCGGATGGGATTATCCGCGAATGTGATGTTCGGGCAGCTGCTGCGGCGCGGGTTGCGTCGTCGGTTACTGAACCCGGGACGTCGATCGAATCACCCAAGGATATTGTTGAAGCGGGATTCTATATACCGCCCCAGCGGCAACTCGTGACGGCAAGCGCCCTTGAGTTTGCGTGGGTAGCCCCGCATGCTTCTCCGGGGATTGATATCAATCCGGTTCCGCTCGTGGAGATGCGGGCGCGTATGCGGGAAGATTTTGAAAAACTGCACGGTGTTAAGCTTCGTTACGAATACTTTGTTGTGCGGGCATGCGCATGGCTTCTGACGAGGCCGGAATTCCACATTTTGAACGCGCGCTGGTTTGAGAAAGACAGCGGCGATGTCATTGAGCTTTATCAGGATGTGAATATCGGCATCGCGGTGGGTATTCTTCCTCCGCAGGCACAAGGAAGGTTTTCTGACCTTGTTATTCCGGTCATTAAGGATGCGCCACGGCGGTCACTTGCCGGTATCGCGAAGAAGGCTGAGGCTCTTATACGCGAAGCAGTATCGGGAAAGCCGCGGGCAGATAATCTCGCGGGCCTTACGTTTACGGTCAACAATACCGGAAATCCGATTGAGTGGAACGGAATGCGATTTGCCGGAGACGAAGATCCTGACCCGGTTATCCCGAGACATACTGCCGCGATTCTTGCATTCGGCGCAATCCGGGAAGTAGGCGGAGTGCAGCTTATGAAATTCCGGCTTCGGTTTGACCATCGGGTCGTGCAGGGTCATGAGCCGAAGATGTTTTTGCGGGCGCTTCAGCATCTTTTGGAACGCCCCGAACAGATTTTGGCGCTCGGCTAAAAACAATAATGCATTGTAAAAGAAAACCCCTCTTTCAGGGGTTTTTTGTTTTTATAGTGAGCATATTCTCGAGGGATTCTTCTTGAAAGGTATGTGCGTCGTAGTTAAATGTTTTTGAAAAAAGAGCTGTAATGTTTTGCGCAAGTGTCGGATTTATTTCATATCGTATGCCGGAGATGCGTTCTACGGATGATGCGTTGATGCCCGAAAGATTACAGGGATCAATGAGCCGGAACGCTTCAAGGCCGGGATAGAGATTGAGAGCAAAGCCATGACAGAGCACGCCCGCGCTATGACGAAAGCCGAGAAATCCTATTTTTCTGATTTCATTATTGTCTTGAACCCACGCCCCCTGGATGCCGAGGGGATTTGTCGTAGAAAAAGAAATCTTGTCTCCTTTTTCTGTCTGCCACGATGCGGATGGTGTATCATATCTCACTCGAAACGCCTTTACGCCGAAGAGCGTTTTGCACGCATACAGAGAGGTATCTCCGAGCTTCTTTTGGTATTCAGCTATGCCCATTCCGTATCGGCATTTGATAACCGGTGCGCATACAATTTGTCCCGGACCGTGATACATCATGCCTCCGCCGCGGTATTGAGCAGAGACGAGGGGGATGTTGTGTGCGGCGCGATACGAATCAAAAGCCGTTTGGTCCCGTATGGCGTGTTGGTCGCGTTCCCAATGGTGGAACGCGAATGCCGGCAGATACTCAAATATAAGAAGCGTATCCTGGATGGCATCGTTTCTCCGGAGGCGCGTAAGGCGCATAAGCAGTATTTCGCTCTCTTCGACGGAAATCGGGGGGAGATAATAGGAGCGAAGCATCATTTGCCGCTCCTTATATGTACCGCCTCGTTATCTGATGTGCGGAGCGCTTCGCCGTAGAGTTCCGACCACGTAGGATGCTGTAGGATAAGTCGCTTCATGTGGGGAATGGAATCTTCTGCGTGGCGTGCTTCGGCGGCGATGTGGATTATTTCAGAAGCATTTTCTCCTATAATATGTGTTCCCGCAATGCGCCGGATCGGATTTTTATTGAATATATCCTGATGCTCCACAATTTTCACCATACCCTCTGTGAGTCCGAGCGCATACGCGCGGCCAAGTGCTGAGTATGCGATCTGATAGGCGTCAATTTTGTGGTGAGGATTTTTGCAGGGTAGTGTATCCGCCTGTTCCTGTGTAAATCCGACATGCGCGACTTCGGGAATGGTGAATGTCGCGATCGGAATATTGTCATAGTCAATGGGTTCCGGTTTTTTGCCGGTTATTGCCGCGACAGCGTTTTCTGCCTCCGCAGATGCGACATGTGCCAAGGCGAGATGTGCTCTTCCGGGGACCGCGATGATGTCGCCTATCGCATAGATATTTTTTGCATCTGTCGTGTAGGAGGGAAGTGCGACAGGAATAAATCCGCGCGCGTCAAGCTTTACTCCCGCTTTCTCAAGATTGAGGCCGTCGGATGAGGGCGTGATGCCGGCTGCGATAATAAGATGTGATCCTTCTTGTACACTACCGTCATCAAGCGTTACCCGGACGCTTTGTGTATCCGCCTCCACCGTCTTTGCTGTGCGCCCCGTGAGTACCGCGATACCTCTTTTTTTGAATGCACCCGCTAGTTCTTTGGAAATATCCGTGTCTTCTCCGGGCAGGATTCGCGGCATGAATTCAATCACGGTTACGGGTATTCCTAAGCCATTGAAGAAACTTGCGAATTCACACCCGATTGCCCCCCCGCCGAGAATAAGGACCTTATCCGGTTTCTCGGTGCGAGTGAGCGCTTCGCGGTTCGTCCATACGCGCTCATGCGGATAAGGAATGTCGGGAAGTGCGTCTGCTTTTGTTTTCGCGCGCGCCCCGCATGCGATAATGATATGCGTTGCGTGTATAGTATCTTCGCCAGACTCTTTTTTAAGCAAAAGCGTCTTGGCGTTCGCAAATTGAGCGGTTCCTCCAATGAGGGTAACCCCCTCTCTTTTGATGATTCCGCGAAGACTCGCGGTGATGTCACGAACCTTTTTTCTTGAGAAGGAGAGCAAGCCATCGTAGCGATAATTTGGCATTGGTCCGTCAAGAATTTCCTTGAATGATTTTAGTTGTTCTTGTATATGGACCGCGTGAAGAAGGATTTTTGAGGGAATGCATCCGATTTGTAAACACGTTCCTCCCGGCTCCTCTTTTTCTATGAGTGCCGTTTTTAAACCTGCGCGTGCGGCAAGAATCGCCGCCACATACCCGCCGGGTCCCGCGCCGATCACCGCCGCATCAAAATCAGGCATCGTTTTCCTCCTATTGTCAGCGAACATTATTAACCCATTGGTTACATGTTTTTTGAAAAAAGTCAAGAAATCGGAATTCGTGAACCCCGTTAGAAGTTTTTGGGTTTGCTGGGTGTTCATTATATTAAGTTGCGGCCACCTGAAATTGACTGGCCTCGGTCATATAAAGACGACTTCTAACGGGGTGAATTTGTGCGCATTCATATATTCGTGGTATCTTTCTTGATATGATGAATCCAATTGATCTGCAAATCCAATCAAACAAATCCGACGGAAAATATCCGCCGGCTGAATTGGTTGAGCGCGCAAAGCGCCTCGGGCTTACAACAGTCGCGATTACGGACCACGATTCGGTTGCGGGGGTGCGCGAGGCAATGAAAAAAGGGGAAGAGGTCGGTGTGAAAGTGATTTCCGGTATTGAAATGTCGTGCAATTTTTTGCATCACGAATTTCATCTGTTGGGATTCGGAATGGATGATGCCGACCCGGCACTTCTTTCCGCTCTCGCGTTGTTTCAGGAAGACCGGGTTCGGCGCGCTGAAAAAATGGTTGAGAATCTTAATCGGGACGGTTTTGTGATTACTATGAAAGAAGTTCGTATATTTGCCGAAGGGTCGGTGGCGCGCCCCGCGATTGCCGAAGCCCTTCTTATGCATCCTGAAAATAAATCAAAGCTCGGTGGAGACGCGTATGATATTTCCACGGTCATCAGAAAATTTTTGGTGGAAGGAAAGTCAGCGTATGTGGGGCGGGAACATGTTGCGATGAAAGACGCGATTGAGCTTTTGCATAACGCGGGCGGGGTTGCCGTGTGGTCGCATCCCGCGATTCACCTTGACCGTGATGCGAAAAAAATTGAGGAGACGCTTGAAGCGCTCATTGGCGCCGGACTGGATGGCGTTGAGGCATTTCACCCGGATTACTCTGAGGATGAAGTGGAATTTTTAAATATGTTTGCGGGGAAATACGGAATACTTCGGACCGCGGGTTCTGATTTTCATCGCGACGCGGATACGTATCACGCGGGGAAAAACGACGGAGCATCAGAGCTCGGCGGATATAACACGTACGGATTTTCTATTGACGATATTGTGCCGAAGCTTGAAGAGGCGATTCAGAAGCGCCGGAGTGGGGAAGTGGCAGAGCCAAAAACGGATGGGTAAAAAGATGTCCACAGGGACATTTTTTTATTTGCGCTTGCGTGATAGAGTAAAAAAAGATCTTTTTATGGAAACAAAGGAGTGAGTTATGCGAAAAGTGCGCGGGTGTTTCGGGGTAG
>JAUSFV010000019.1 GCA_030649305.1 bacterium | reverse complement strand
TGAGGAAGGTGGTGGAGGCGTACGTGATGGTCTGCGCGGTTGATGATGCGTAGCCGAAGGTGAGTTTGCCATTCCTTGTGTCAACCGAGAAGACGGAGGATGTCGCGGCATCAAGAATGTTGAACGCGAACGGAACATTCTGCCATGTTTGAATCGTGGTGGAACCGTAGACGGAAAGCGGGGTGAGCGGGGTTGAGGTGCCGATGCCGACGTAATCGGTGGCGGTGGTGAGACGGACAATGGTTCCGTCATCCGTCCAGCCGGATGCGAGCTGCGCCCCTCCGGCACCGATGGCACAGGTGTTGTTCGCTAAGAGGAAGCACCCGTTTGTAAGAACAATGCCGTTCGCGAAGGTGGAGGAGGCAGAGGTGCTGCGAGTTGCAAGAACGTCGGTGGTGATGCCACCGTTAAAAGTGGAAGTTCCGGATGAAACGTTGATGACCCCGCCGAAGGTGGACGAGGCGCCGGTGATGAGGGAATTGCCCACGTTCAAGTTTTGCGAAGTGGAGAAGTAGGTGGTGGATGCGTCTCCCGTAACGAAGAGGTTGTTGCCGACGTTTAAGTTTTGCGATGTGGAGAGATAGGTTGATGAGGCATCGCCCGTAACGATGAGGTCGTTCCCCACGTTGAGATTTTGAGAGGTGGAAAGATATGTGGATGAGGCGTTCGTGATGGTGCCCGCTCCTGCCGAGAGTGCGGTGGTTGACGCGTAGGTGGTGGTGAGGAAGGTTGTTGAGGCGTAGGTGATTTGTTGCGCGGTTGATGATGCGTAGCTGAAGGTGAGTTTGCCGTTTCGGGTATCAATGGAGAAGACGGATGAGGTTGCGCTGTCTAATACTTGAAACGCGGTAGCTGAGTTTAAGAAGGATTGAACTGACAAGACGGTGGAGGTTCCGTAGATAGTGAGACGGGCGTTGGGCGATGAGGTGCCGATGCCGGTGAATTGCGGAAGGTCAAAGATGCCTGAGTCGCCCAGGGTTGTAGCTCCGGTGAATTTTGCGACAAAGTTGGTGGTGCCGGAGGAGCCCGCAAGGGTATCGGCATCAGTGCCGCAACGAAGCGAGCCGTCCCCTGCCGTATCAAGCGTGTTGCAATTTGTAAGGCCCGTGATGGCAAAGGTTGTGGTGGTGGCTTGGGTGGTGGTGGCATTGAGGCCCGTGAAATTCTGGAGGGTTGATGAGGCGCGGACAAAGAGATTTTGGAAATCGGTGTTGCCGCGCACGGTCAGAAGGTCGCCCACGTTGAATGCGGTGCGGATGGTTCCGGATGCAGCGACGTCAAGGGTATTGCCTACGTTTAAGTTCTGTGAAGTTGAGAAGTACGTGGTGGAAGCATCACCCGTAACCATGAGGTCGTTGCCGACGTTTAAGTTTTGCGATGTGGAAAGATAGGTAGTAGAGGCATCGCCGGTGACCATAAGGTCATTGCCCACTTGCAGGTTCTGACTCGTTGAGAAATATGTTGATGATGCGTCACCCGTGATGAAAAGGTCGTTGCCGACGTTTAAGTTCTGCAAAGTTGAAAGATATGTGGATGAGGCATTCGTAATGGTGCCGTTCGTTGCCGAGAGTGCGGTAGTTGATGCGTAGGTTGTTGTCAGGAAGGTGGTTGAGGCGTAGGTGATTTGCTGCGCGGTTGAAGATGCGTACCCAAACGTGAGTTTGCCATTTCTTGTGTCAATAGAGAAAACGGATGTCGTGGCTGCGTCAAGAACCTGGAATGCGGTGGGGACATTTTCCCATGTTTGAATGGTGGTGCTGCCATAAATAGCGAGCGAGCGCGATGCGGTAGTAAGTGGAGTAGAAGTTCCGATGCCAACAAAAAGGCCATCGTCAAAAAGAGAGGAATTGCCGATGGTGGTGCCATTGGTCCATTTAGCAATGAAGTTTTCAGAGCCGCTGCCACTCACCGTGCCCGCACTCGTGCATCCCGCGATACAGGTGCCGTTAATTCTGAAGTTGCCGTAGACTTCAAAGTTCGCAACCGCGGTTGAGGTTCCGGAAAGCTGGGGGGTAGCACCCGAGGTACCGCCGAAGAGAATATTGTTGTGGACGGCAAATAATGCCTGCGGAGAGGTTGTTCCGACACCGACGTTACCGCCATACGGATTTAACAAAAGATTTCCTGCACCACCCCGCGCCACAATCAAATCGCCCGAACCATGCGCGAGGGGTTGATTGAGTGTGGTGGTGGCGGAACCCCGGACTTCGAGCGCCCCGGAAAGATCGAGATTCGCGAGCGAGGAGGTGCCTGAGCGCGAAGTGATGGTGCCGTCCGCAGTAAGCGCGCCCCCGATGTTAAAGTTTACCCGAATGGTTCCCGATGCGTTCACGGTATCAATAGTGAAGACCGAAGTGGTGGCGCTATCAAGAATCTGAAATGCCGTAGGAACATTCTGCCATGTTTGAATCGTGGTGGAACCGTAGACGGAAAGCGGAGTAAGCGGCGTTGAGGTGCCAATGCCAACATAGTCGATAGCGGCGGTAAGCCGCACTACGGCGCCATCATCCGTCCAGCCGGATGTGCCGCTACTTCCGCTCATACAAATGTTGTTAACCGCAAAGCAACCATTCGCAAGTGAAATGCCGTTTGCGAAGGTTGAACTCGCATTTTGATTGGTAATGTTAAGTAGTCCAAATGTTGAGGTTGCGGTAGTGGTACCCGTGAAGTGTGACGCGACTACTTCTCCAACCACAGAAAGTTTTGCGTAAGGCGTGGTAGTACCAATACCAACGCTATCACTAAAATCGCCAGTCCCGCCGAAAAGATCCCAACGCACTGTGGAGGTACCGAGATCCTGGCGAGTGGTGGACGCAAGAATAGAGCCGTCCACCACGAGTGCCGCATTTGCCCAAGGAGTACCAGCCCCGTTCCATCCTTCAAAATCTACACTGAGGTAGGGGATGCCTATTGTCACCACGCCGTCTGTCGGATGTGTTACCGAAGAATAAAGCACAATACCCGGATCCCATGTGCCATTGCCATTTGTTGTTTGCAATTGCATCCGCCCATTGCTATCGCTGGTATTATTCCCACTATGCACAATACGCGAGGCACCCGAAGATGTGCTTGCGCCAAGTGTGATAGCGACACCATTACTAGAAATGCTTGTCGCCCCTGGTGTTCCCCTTTCCCATGAATGTGCCTGAATAAAAAGTGCCGTCTGCACGCCTTTCGCGAGATCACGATTAGGAAGCAAACCATTTGGCGTTCGCAAAGTTAAAATCGGTTTATCAAGAGAGTAATCCTGAAAACCAAAAAGTGTGGAACCCTCGTCTTTGCCGTACGTGAGTCTGAGGGCGCCTGTGGATGTAAGAAATCCTTGCGGTCCGGTAAGCTGGGTTGCCACGACCTCCACCATAGATTGCGGACTTGTGGTTCCGATACCAACTTTTCCGTTCTGATCCACAATAAAACTTGTCGCGGATGAGGAGCCGATAACAAAACCGACCTCACCACTCGTATGATTGACCGAGAGCGCGCCGAACGGGCTTGTGGTGCCGATGCCAATCCTCCCATTATCTTGAATGACAAAGAGTGTCGTGCTCGTGCTGTTCGCAACAGCAAAGGCAAAGCCCGTCGTGGTGCCCGCACCGACAACAGAAAGTTTCGCAAAAGGAGAGGTGGTACCGATACCCACAACATCGGATGCGGTCGTAAGACGTATTGTCGTTCCGTCATCCGTCCAGCCGGTGGCAGTTTGCGCGAAAGCGCCGCATCCGATACACGCACCAAGAATTTCAAGATTCGTGAGCTTCAGATGCGCGTCAACCGTAGATGTCCCCGCTCCGGTTACCGCAAGCAGGCCGTTTACCGTAGTGGAAGCAAATGCTGCAATACCGTTTTTTTGAATATTCCATTCCTGCGAATTAATCGTCACATCCGAGTTTCCCGTCCTTCCAAGCTGAATATTTTTTCCCGATGCAAAAAAACTGCCCGAGGTCTCCAATCCGCCCGAAAACATGCCGTACGTACCGGCAAGGCCTTCATTAAACATTGCCATGCCGTTAAAAACCGCCTGGCCGTTGACGGTCATGTTTTTAGCAAGAAAGCTATCAGTAGATTCAAGATTAGTCACGACAGCTTGGCGCGCCGTAATGAGGCGCGCCGTAATGAAGTCAGCGGCAAGGGTGGTAAGGTTGGCAACGCCTTTTACCGAAAGGTTTTGAGACAGGAATACGTCTGCGAGCGCGCGGACCTCTCCGCTAATCTGTAGAGATGAAAGAAGTTTTGTGGCACCCTTCACGGTGAGGGTTTTTCCGACTTCCACATTTCCTTCAAGCAACACGTCTTCATACGTGATGTTTCCGTTTTTGGTAACAAAGCCGAGCGTAAAATCTTCGGAGGACAAGCTGTCCAGATAATCCGCGTTCAGATTTTTTACCTGTGTTGTGGAATCAACGACGATAGGGGCGATACCTTCTTCAATAAAAGACCGAAGCTGACCTTCGGTCTCAATATGGCCGATGATGGAGATGTCCCCTTCTTTGCTCAGAAGCAATACTTGATTCGCGGAGTAGCCGGGGGTGTGGCCGCGAAGCATTTCCGCGGTATCCAAATATTCGTTTATCTTAAAAAAGACATGCCCCACGTGTCCAAAAATAAAACGCATCGGAAAAACAAGAACAAAAAAAATCAGCAAAAAAAACGCTGATAAACGAAAACTGCCCCGAAGCGTTTTTTTCAAAGAACCGAAGACTCGTCCCGCAAAAGAACGTTTTTGTTCCCGGAGAAGTAATGTAATATCCTGCCTAAGGTAGGAACGAATATTTTCACTAATCGTTTTTGAAATTATTTCTTCATTGAGAGCGAGCGGAGAATGCATTTCTTTCGGCTCTTGAGACGCGGGGGGTTCAGAAACAATATCTATTTTTTCAGAAAGCCTATCCGCAAAAGAAGCAGCCCGAATCTCCAAAGGATGCGAAGGTGTGCGCAAAGATGGTTTTCTTTTTTGAAATTCCTTACCAATCTGATACGCCAAATAATCTTTTACTGCTTTTTCCGTAGTATACCAATTTTTCCCAACCTTTTTAGAAAAAAACTTGCCCCGCCGGGCAAGCAATCCCAAGTATTCCGCGCTATACGGAGTAAGTTTCGCAGCTTCACTTATGAGAATCAATTTTATATCTGAACCAGCCATCACAAAAAAGAGATATTACCATGACACCATAAACCATTCACGATATATATCGTCATCACCTAAAAAGTCCAAAAAATACTCAATTTTCTTCTGTTCTCATTATACAGCAACCCCCGAGATCCTCTGTGGATAAACCAACAAAGAATTGCTAAATTATAAATATGTTGTACAATAAATTTTTTATGTTATAGAAACGCTATTCAAAACATTGAAAAAACAACTTTAGGAGATATACATAAACATTGATAAAGATACAAAGAAAAAAATACTAAAAACGTGTTTCTCAAAATACTCCCCGTATATACTTGAATATTATTTCTCTTCATTATTTTCTGCTAGAACAAGAAAAAAGCCTTCGGGCATATTGACAGTATTTTGGAAAACAAAAAAATCTCCTCCGATTCAAATCGGAGGAGATTTTTATATCAACGCTTTAAGATTTCATCTCCTGTGGGAGGCGAAACCCTTACTGCATCGTTCGTTTTGCTTTCTATTCAGCGATTCTTATCTCAGCTTCCGTAAGAATAATTAACCTCTTTTTGCGTCGTACTGCTGCGGGTATCATATTTTTAAAGAATTGTTTCAAGATCGCATTAACCATCTCCACGCGCTGATCATCAAGCCTCAACACAATAACACCAAACGTCTTTCGAGAAGCAAAATAGTACATCTCACCAAAATCAAGGTCGAACGTAATAAGAATGCGTTTCTCGCGTTCGGCAACTTTTGCGACTGATAAATCTTCGATGCCGCCCAACCCCTCTTCAATCAAACTTTTTACATCAAAACCGAAAGACCGCAAAACAATTGCGGTCTCGGGCGAAATATTCGCATCAAGCAATAGTCGTACCTTTTCCATTATCGTACTAATGCAAACGGCCTCACTATTTCTCTTCGCATTCGCACTTCAGAATAACGGATTCCCGCACGCACATCGGCTCTGGTAAGATTTGGATACGCACGCACAATTCGCTCAATGGTATATCCCCTCGCAAGTAAATTCAAAATGATCGCCACCGGAATGCGCGTCCCTTTAATAACCGGCTTGCCGGCCAGTATTTTTGGATTGATTTCAATACGTTCTAAATACGTCATATAATCTATATTACTCCTTGTATATAAAAAGTCAAACCCCTTCTTCCTCTTTCGGCTTTTCAATCTGCAATATTTCAATATCCATTGTTTTTCCGCTTATTCGCAAAACGTCTTTATCAATCTTGCCGAATTCTTTATACATATTGTTGTACATGCCAACCGTTGTTCCCAAGTGAGCTCCTACCTTTTTCATATAGGCATCGTAGCTTCCGAGGTGTTTTCCTAAATTTTCTACCTGCTTAATAATTTCTTTTGCCTGCTCGGAAATTTTTTGATTTTTCAATCCCTGCAAAACGGTTTGCAGATACGCAAGAAATGACGTGGGCGAAACAATGACCACCTTTTTTTGTCCCGCATAATGAATAAGGTTTCGCGTATCATCCCCTATCGCACCAACCTTATTTATCAGAAGGTCGTAATAGACCGCCTCCGACGGAATAAACATAAATGCAAAATCCATCGTGTTCTCCTCTGGCTTCACATATTTCGCCGTTTCATCAATACGGGTTTTCAAATCCGCGATAAAGGCACCCTCATACCGCTTCTTTTCCACAGCATCGCGCGCTTCCAAAATCCGGTTATAATTTTCAAGCGAAAACTTTGAATCAATGGGGATAATACGCTTATCAACAAACACGACCGCGTCAACAATTACCTTATCAGAAAAAGCGTACTGCATTTGGTAGGAACCCGGCGGAAGCACATTTTTCAAAACGGTTTCAAGAAAGTATTCCCCTAACACCCCCCGCTGTTTTGGATTTTGCAAAATGTCCTGCAATTTCCGAATTTCTTCAAACGAGTTTGCTGATTGGCGCGATATCTCCTCAACGCGGGCAACGCGCTCCCGCACATCCCCGATTATCTTAATATTCTCTCCGAACTGGTGCTGTAGTACCCTTGTTGATTCGCCAAGTTTTTGATCCAGCGTACGCGTAATCTCGCTTAATTGGTTTTGCAGCAACACAAGGCCCTGCGTATCCTCTTTCGGCTTTTGAGCATTTTTCAATAGAAAGAAAAACAGACCCGCAAAGCCGGCCACAACTATCACCAAAAGAATAAGAAATCCGATGTCCATAATGGTGATGCAAATCTACAAATCTCATGCTAATCTACAAATCGCGAATCCGTATTCGCAATTCGCCGAATTGGCATACTATTCGCATTGGATTGGCATCATATTTTATACCAGTTGGTATATCAAAAATACCACATACAGAATAAGGAGGAAAACTCCGACCCGCCGCGAGATACTGCCTTTCAAATAGGTCAGCGCCTGAACAAAAAGAATCAGCAAAGAAACGCTTACGAAGCCCTGCAGCACTGCCGCGCGATCCGGAAATACGATAGGGTGGATAACCGCAACAACCCCAAGAATAAAGAGGGTGTTGAAAACAACGCTCCCTATTACATTACCAAGCCCCAAAGCGCCCTCCTTCAAGAGTGCTGACCGCACGCCGAATACAAGCTCGGGCAGGGTGCTGCCCAGAGAAAGCAAGACAACCCCAAACAGAAACGAAGAAAGCTCCAGCGCCCCCGCAAGACGCGTACCAGAATATACGACAAAATATGCGCTCACGAGCATCAGAACAATGCCGCCGATAAAAGCCGCGGCATGACCCCCGAAACCCGAAACCGGCGAACGCAAAGAAGCATGCGCCATCATAAGCGATTCCCGCTCCCTGCTTTCTTCAAAAAGCTCCAGAAGATACCCGATAAACAGCACTATCATAATAATGCCGTCCACCCTGCCAAACGCGCCGTCCAGCGCGAGCAAAAACGGGATAACCGTCAACACAAAGATCATCCGCACGTCTTCGCTCCGTACGGGTTCGCGCACCGTAAGTCCGTTCCCGATAATTGCTACAGCACCAAGTACTAAGGTGATATTCAAAAAATTTGCGCCAAGTACATTTCCCAGAGAAAGTTCCGGAAAACCCGAAAACGCGGATGAGATACCAATGAATAACTCAGGAAGAGAGGTCGCTCCCGCCATCAAAATAAATGCGGTCGCGTATTCGGAAATTCCCAAGATACGAGAAAGCGCTGATAAACTTCTGACCAGAATGGAACCAGAACGAACAAGTGCCGCAAAAGCAACAATAAAGATAAGAAAAGAAGTAAACATAAAGAATGGAGAAAAATTAAAGCTATAAGAAGATAATAAAACTTATTCCAATATTTGGCACTTATTATCAATGCAATCTACGCCCTTAATTTTTATACATTGGTATATACACATACTTTCGTAACCATTTATCATCGTTTCGATTCGTCCAGCTTCTTTTTTATTTACCGGCGCATAACAACCGAATGGACACTGCGCCGCAATTATCCGGCAATCGGATGCCACATTGCAATAATTAGCCTTAGCAATTTCTCTTTTTATATTTGCTTCCTTAAGTCCAAAAATGTCGACTAAATTTCCAGTATTTACCAAAATAAAATAGCCAACCCCGACAATCAAAAGAAAACCGGATATGATAACTAAAACCTTTTTATTTTTTAATTGAAACATGGTTACCATAAGACAATTGAGCGAGTAAAGACTAGAAACTAAAACCTAAAAAATGATTTTATTTTCTCCCGATGTTCTTTCTCCCTCAGAATAGGAATAACCGCGGGGAGAAAGGATACCACGACAATTGCGAGAATCAACGGTAAAAGATACGCGTCAGCGTTCGGAATGATATTGCCAAGCAAAAACCCGAGAGACGGTACGCCAATCGCCCAAAGGCATCCCCCTAGTATATTATAGAAAAAAAACGTCCTGTAGGGCATCTCCCCCACTCCCGCAAGAATAGGAGCGAAGGTGCGCACCATCGGAACGAACCGCGCGATGATAATGGTTTTTCCTCCGAAACGCCTGTAAAATTCACGAGCCCGGTCAATATGGTCCTTATGAAAGAAAAAGGAGTCCTCTTTCCGAAAAAGTTTCGGCCCAATCTTTTTTCCGAATGCATACCCGAAATTATCGCCAAGTACGGCCGCGGCACATAAAAGAGGCACCAAAATAAAAATAGAAAAATATCCTTGCGCGGCAAGAAACCCCGCGGTAAAAAGCAAAGAATCGCCCGGAAGAAAGAAACCCGCGAAAAGTCCTGATTCCGCGAACACGACGAAAAAAAGGCCGAGATACCCAGCAGCCCGGATGAATGAAATGAGGTCAATGCCGAAGAAGAATTCCATGGACTAATTTATGATTTAAGATTTATAAATTCTTAAATCTTCAATCTTACATCATACATCCTTGCGCCCCAAAAGGCGCTTCACTCCTTCCATCATCAAAAATACGCCCACACCGTATGCGAATACAAACCCCCAATGCACGGAGGAAACAGGAACGGTTTTTATTAAATTCTGCAACGGCGTAAACAAAACGGCAGATACTAAAAGCAAAAAACCAACAAAAACTCCTACTAACATAAATGCGTTATCAAAAAACGCCCGAAAAGAAACCATTCTGCCCATGGTCTTTATGTTAAAGATGTAGAAAAGAGAATCAATACCCATCATCAAAAACACCATAGTACGTGCGTATTCCGCGCCAAAATGGCGAAGCATCAAAAGGTACGTCGCAAAAACAAATGTGGTAGTGATAATACTGAACCAAAGAATAATAAGAACGCCTTCACGACCAAGCAGAGTGCCTCTCTTCTCCTTCGTTAAAGGGCGCAAATGAGCGTCTCCTTTTTCAAAAGCAAGAGAAAGAGCGGGTAAAATATCCTCCACAAGATTAATCCAAAGAATTTGCGCGGGCAGGATCGGAAGCGGAACCCCCGCAACAAGCCCAAAAACAATGATTAAAAGTTCATTAAAGCCATCTGTCAAAAGAAACAAAATCGTTTTTTTTATATTCGCAAGAATCGTGCGCCCCTCCCGCACCGCATCAATGATGACCGTAAAACTATCCGAAAGCAAGACGAGGTCGGCAGCTTCTTTCGCAACATCGGTACCCGAGCCGAGTGCTACCCCAATATCGGCTTTACGAAGAGCCGGCGCGTCATTGATGCCGTCTCCCACAAACGCGACGGTTTCTCCCCGCGCGCGCCACGCTTCAACAATCCGCAATTTATCCTTCGGAGCAATACGCGCATAAATTTTAAACCGAGGCAATGCGTCGCGAAGTTCTTCATCCGAAAGCTTTTCAAAATCTTCTCCTTCAATTATCTCGTGCCGCGCCACGAAAATTCCTACCTCGCGCGCAACAGCTTCCGCGGTACGCGCGTGATCTCCCGTAATGATAATGGGGCGGATGCCCGCTTGTTCCGCTTCTTGAATGGAGTGCCTCACGTCTTCCCGCACGGGGTCTTTTAACCCAAGAAGTCCCACAAAAACCAAATGCTCCGTTACCTGAGCGGGGTTCAGCGCATCTTCACGCGTGTCTTTATACGCGGCGGCGATAACCCGAAGGCCATCCCCTGCCATCACCCCATATTTTTTCAAAATACTCTCGCGCCACGCGGGTGTTAATTTTTCTTTTTTGCCGTCAAAATCCAAAAACAAAGACCCGTTCAGCACAAGCTCCGGAGCCCCGAGCACAAACATCCGATAGCCGCCCCGCGTCTCGTGGAGGGATGCGCTGAATTTTCTTTCAGAGTCAAATGGGATGGATGTTACCAAGGGATACGTTTTCAGAAGCACCTCTTTCCGAAGACCTGCTTCAATTCCAGCAAGCAAGAGGGCTTTATTGGTAGCACCTCCATGAATCCGAAATTCATGCAATTCATCTTCCGGATTTTCAATCACCGCCTCGCTTTCCAACATCGCAATCTCAAGCGCGCGCATGTGCGCCTCTTTGCCATTTAAATGAAGACGCGGACGAAGATGCCCGTCTTTGCGAACAATTTGTTTTGTCGCGGTTATAATATGCGAAACAAGCATCTCAGCTTTTGTGAGCGTTCCCGTCTTGTCGGTCGCGACAATGGAAACTCCCCCGAGCGTTTCCGTGGAAAAGAGGTTTCGCACGAGCCCCCCTTTTTTCAAAATTCTCTGCATGCCGATTGCAAGAACAATCGTAAGAGACACCGGAAGCCCCTCGGGAACAGAGGCAACCGCCATCGCAACCGCCGTCAAAAACATGTCAAGGAGAGAAACCCCGCGAGAAACACCAAACCAAAAAAGGAGAATCGCGACACCCCCAATCGCATACGCGAAACGGGAAGAAAAATGCGCCACCCTCCGCTCCAAAGGAGTTTTAACTTCATACTCCTCGCGAAGCAGAGTTCCGATCTGTCCAAACTCGGTTCGTATTCCCGTCGAGACTACAATTGCTCTTCCCGAACCCTCATCCACGAGCGTCCCCATAAATACCATATTGGAACGATCCGCAACCGGAGTTGCAAACGGAACGATTCCCGGCTTCTTTTTTTGCGCAATCCATTCTCCCGTAAGGGATGATTCGTTCATCTGTAAATTATCGGACGCGACCACGCGCGCATCCGCAGGAATTTTTTTACCGCGCTTCAACAACAGCACATCTCCGGGCACCACTTCTTCGCGTGGAATTTCAAGCTCGTGCCCCCCCCGAAGCACATACGCATATTCCTGAAGCGTCTGCGAGAGCGCAACGAACGCTCTGTCGGCCTTTGATTCCTGAAAGAAACCGACGCTTGCGTTCATCGCAAGCGTTACTAAAATCACAACCGCGTCACTCATATCGGAAACCATATAAGAAACGCCAGCGGCAACTATCAAAACAAGATTCAGGGGACCACGAAGCTGACGCAAAAAAACAAGCAGAAGGGGCTTTTGCTTATAACGCGCGAATTCATTTCTGCCGAATCGCACGAGGCGCTTCCTTGCCTCATCAGGAGAAAAACCGTCCGGCCCCGCATCAAGCCGTTTATATGTTTCTTCGAGAGATGTAGAGTGCCACATATGCGCTTCGCGCATTAATACGAATCTACGAATAAAATACGAATGCCACAAATAATATTCGTAGCATTCAGATAATCATTCGTATCATTCGGATTATACCTTCAACAAAGATAAAAGTTCTTTCATCTTTTCCTCTAACACCTCTTCGCTTTTGGCTTCCACAAATACCCGCAATACGGGTTCGGTATTTGAGGGACGAATATGCGCCCGCCAATCGGGAAATGATATGCCAAGCCCGTCAAATTTTTTAACATTAGCACCCTTCTTTTTATAGTACGCACCGATAGCACGCGTTATCCCCCCCGCACGCCCCTTTATTACCGCCAAATCCGTAAAACGAGACACATAACGCTCGCAAGGCCGAGTCAGGGCAGAAAAAATTTTTTTTTCACGCATGGCGATTTTCAACACCGACAAAAACGCAACAAAAGCAGAATCGCTCCCAAAAAATTCCCTAAAATAAAAATGGCCCGAATACTCGCCTCCAAGGAGTGCCTTATATTTTTTCATGCCCTCCTTTATAAACGCCGTGCCGGTAGATACCCGTTGCGGCACCCCCCCGCGTTCGCGAATATATTCTTCAACGCCAAGCGAAATAAATGGGTCAAGCACCACAACGCTTTCCCTAAAACGATTTAAATCGTTTGGGCGACCAATCGGCTTTGCCGATTGGTTTAGCCGCTTCTTTTGTCCGAGTACCGCACCCGCAAGAACCCCGAGCATTGAGCCGTTTGGCACCGCGCGTCCGCGTTCATCAAAAAACTGCACCCGGTCCGCATCACCATCAAACACAACGCCAAAAGCATATCCTCCCTTTTTTAATTCTTCCTGCACGAAGCGCTGGGATTCGGGTTTTAAGGGATTTGGGCTATGTTTTTTAAAATGAGGGTCCCGCTCAAAAAAAAGCGGCTTGTAGGTAATACCGATACGCGAAAGCAATTCGGGAAGCACGATAATCGCGGAACCCCCCGAAGCATCAACGACAATCTTTAATTTGGTGAATACATCAAAACGGGGCAAAGGAACAATGCGTAGTAAAAAATCAACATAATTTTTTCGTACTTCGCGCTTTGTTATGATACCCGTTGCGGCATTCCGTATTTTTTTTCTAGCAAGCGCTGGCAAAACCGATAATCCCTGTTCTTTCCCGATTTGAAACATCCCCCTCCCCTTTCGTACTATAAACTTTATTCCATTATATTCGGGGCCGTTGTGGGATGCGGTTATCATAGCACCCCCATCTAATCTAAGATGCGATACGGCAAAATAATTTAGGGGGGTGGTCACCTCGCCGATATCAATAACATCCGCACCCGCTTCTGTCGCGCCCTGCGTAAAAAAACGCGCAAGTTCATCAGACGAAAAACGAAGATCGCGTCCGATACTAAGCGCGACGCGTTTTTTCCTAAGTTTTTTTTGAAGAAATGCGGCATAGGCACGTCCCAATAAAAAAGCCGTCTCTTTGTTTATTTCAAACGGATACAAGCCGCGTATATCGTATGCCTTGATAATTGCGGGGTTGATGCGCATATTACTTTATTATACAATAAACTTCTACCAATTACGAATAAGGACGAATTACGAATTCGTAATTCGTAGGTATACCATGAAAATTGGCATCGTGGGCCTGCCGAATGTCGGTAAATCTACTCTCTTTCGGGCGCTCACCAAAAAACAAATAGACGTATCCAACTATCCCTTTACGACGATTGAACCGAATGTCGGGATAGTCGCGGTACCCGATGAGCGCTTGCAAAAGCTCGCGGAAATTTCGCATTCCGCAAAAATCACGCCCGCCATCATTGAATTTGTTGATATCGCGGGGCTCGTAAAAGGAGCGGCGGAGGGCGAAGGGCTTGGCAACAAATTCCTTTCGCATATTAAAGAAACGGATGCCATCGCGGAAGTTATCCGTGTATTCGAGGACAAGGATATTATCCACGTGCACAACAAGGTTGACCCCGCGGAAGATGCCGAAGTTATCCATCTTGAACTTATTTTAAAAGACCTTGAAATAATAAAAAAACGCCTAGTGAGCGTTACAAGCGATGTGCGGGCGCAAAAAAAAGAAGCAGTAGCGGAGAAAGAAAATCTTGAAAAAATGAAAATAACGCTTGAGGAAGGAAAACTCCTCGGCGAAGTGTTCCCCCCCGCCGACGAGGATGCGAACAACATCGCGCGCCAACTCGGGCTTCTTACAATGAAACCGATTATTTTCGTCTGCAACGCCTCGGAAGCAATGGTACAAAACGGCTGGATGCCGGATGATGCGTTGAAAACCATAGTAGGAAATCGCTCCTTTGTTGTTCTTTCAGCAAAAATTGAAGATGAATTAAACTCGCTGGAAGATGCCGAACGGAAAGAATTTCTACAAAGCATGGGACTCAAACGCTCGGGGCTTGATACGCTTATTACAACGGCGTATGAAACGCTCGGACTTATCACCTTTCTTACTACCGGAGAAACGGAAACGAGGGCATGGACGATCCCGCGGAATTCAACCGCCCCGCGCGCGGGTCGCGCAATCCATTCCGATTTTGAAGAAAAATTCATCCGCGCTGAAGTGATTACATATGAAAAACTGATTGAAGCGGGGTCATACGCTGTCGCGCGCGAGCGCGGCTGGCTCCGCACGGAAGGAAAGGGGTATGTGGTGCAAGATGGAGATGTGGTTGAATTTAAGATTTAAGATTTACGATTTAAGATATAAGAAGCCGCCGCTATTTTTCTCCACCAAGAGGGTGACCCTTGAACTCCCCTATCATAATGCCGTTATGGGGCCAATATCAACTGCTTGATTTTGGCGGGCAATTTAGGCGAGCGTCCTCGCAAGCCGTTAAAAATTGCCCCGGCTTTTGCCGAGGGGGCAAAAGTTTTGACTCCCTCTTGAGTTCCGAAAAATAGGGCGACTTCTCCATCATGCCGGGGAAAGGGGGGCAAGAAAAA
Source organism: bacterium (assembly GCA_030649305.1). Lineage (GTDB taxonomy): Bacteria > Patescibacteriota > Minisyncoccia > Sungbacterales > GWA2-42-14 > JAUSFV01. The sequence continues at coordinate 13,898 of JAUSFV010000019.1, read as the reverse complement.
AGCCGCTGGGTGAGAACCATGCGGCGTAATCGATAACCCGACGCAACTAACGATTAATTTGGAAGCAATCCCTTGGAAACACCAAACATTGCAAGAGCCGCTCCGAAGTTAGTTACTATTCCATACTCGTTCATCGCGCCACCCTCAACTTCCATCGCATAAACCCGTTGCTGATACACACCCGCATCCCACGCCTCTTTCAGCCAGGCGAGCATTTTCTCTTTTTCAATTATTCTTCTTTGAACAGTAAGTGCGTGAAAAATATTGCAAACAACCCCAATATCTATCCATGCTGAAGGAAATGGCGACTCATCATTCAAATTATCGGTTGCTATGAAAGCCTTTGTTTTTCGTTCAACCCCCTGTATCGAACTACTAAGCTTCTGAACAAGTTCGAGAAGCTTCTTTTCCATTTCTGCTTGTTTATTCTTTGGACACTGAAAACCGAACTCTAACATTATTGTTGCCGCCCACGAAAGATCGGCTATCAAATCGATATGCTTTCTATCCTCTGCAAAAAGAAATTTATCCAGATAGCTCCTAACCTTCGCGCGTGAAATCAACATGGGGCCCCTCCTTTATGGTTAGCCAAATTATTAAATAACAAGGAAGCAGACGTTGTTATAATTGTATCATCCTTGTATTTTTTTGTCAAGCATTTGCATAAAAACGGAGGTTCTGCTACTCTGAATTGGTACATTTATGGATTCCGATACAAAAAACTACGAAATTGCGTATTTGATTTCACCGTCTGCTTCCGAGGACGAGGTATTTGGCGTTGCGGGAAAAATAAGCGGATATATACAAGAAGCACACGGCGCGATAAAAAAAGTTGAGGAACCGAAAAAAATCCGGCTCGCTTACTTTATTAAAAAACATCTTGACGCATACTTTGGCTGGACGACATTTTCTATACATCCCGACAATCTCGCCGTATTTGAAAAAAAGGTAAAAGAAGAAAAAGGAATTATGCGGCATTTGTTGGTGCTGCACGATGAACGAATCACGCATGCGCGGCCGCAACCCATTCGCCTGAAAGAAATCGCACGCGCACCACAAGCGCCGGCAGTACGCCCCGTAACACCAACACCCAAAGAAGAAAAGCCCGAAATGGATATTGCGGCGCTGGATAAGAAGTTAGAGGAGATATTAGGAAAATAAAGGGCTTGGCCTAGATTTTCAAGCCCGATGGCGTAGAAAATATAATTGCCAAACCTTTACCCCATGAGATGAGCGAGCTTGCGAGCTCTATCTCACGGGGTGCTCAAAAATATAGCCATATTTTGTTCGCCAGACATCCGGCCCTGCCGTCTATCCGGCTACAAAATCTGGATATTTATGGCATGAACCTCAACAAAGTCATCATCGCGGGCAATCTTACGCGCGATCCTGAACTGCGCCAAACGCCCTCGGGGCAAAATGTATGCACTATCGGCGTTGCCACAAACCGCATATGGAACGATCCGGCGGGCCAAAAACAACAGGCAACGGAATTCCATAATGTCGTATTGTGGGGGCGCCTTGCTGAAATTACCAACCAGTATCTTAAAAAAGGCCGCCTCGTTCTGGTGGAAGGGCGATTGCAGACGCGCTCGTGGGATGATAAACAAACCGGACAAAAAAAATATAAAACCGAAATCGTGGCTGAGACCATCCAATTCGGACCGCAGGGAGGAGGCGGAGGAGGAGCTCCCGCATCATCTCACGAACCCGCCGCGCAAGACGCACCCCCTGCAGAAATTCCGACTGTGCAATATCCAACGGATGAAGAAGAGATAAAGCCGGAAGATATACCGTTCTAAAGGGCTTGGCCTGATATTTCAAGCCAAAGGCGAAGAAATATCAGCTGCCAAACCTTTACCCCATGAGATGAACGAGCTTGCGAGCTCTATCTCACGGGGTGCTCAATTTTCTAACATCTCAGCTACGCAAGTAAACTTGCTTGCCTCGCTGAGAAAATTAGCATGCAGCAACAGTGCCATTTCTGCACAACAAACCAACAAGCAATTGATTATAAAGACGGAACACTGCTCCGCCGTTTTTTGAGCGCACAATCAAAAATCCGCCCAACAAGAAAAACGAATCTCTGCGCCTCACATCAGCGCATGCTCAAAACCGCGATCAAACGGGCGCGATACCTCGGATTAGTACCATACACGCTACACTGATTTAAAATTTATGATTTATGAATACGACGAAATAAAATGAACCCCGAGAGGGTTCATTTTATTATACGTTACTTCACATCACTTTTTTGATCCTTCTGCGACATAGCCTCTTTAATCTTTTTCCCAATTTCTTCCCGTAACTTCTGATTTTCTTTCAAGAACGTGCGTGCCGTATCAAACCCATGCCCCAATTTCGTAGCACCAAAACTGTAACTTGCCCCTGATTTTTTAACCACCCCGTATTTTTCACCCAAATTCAGAATCTCGGCACTTTGCGAAATGCCTTCATTATAAAAAATATCAAATTCGGCACGCGTAAAAGGCGGAGCAACTTTATTTTTTACCACCTTCACATTGACCCTATTGCCGACAACCTCCTCCCCTTTCTTAATTTGTGCGGAACGGCGCACCTCAATCCGTACTGACGAATAAAATTTGAGCGCTTTCCCTCCGGGTGTCGTCTCGGGATTCCCAAACATAATACCGATCTGCATGCGAATTTGATTAATAAAAATGATAATAGTATTTGTTTTTGAAACGCTTGCCGTAAGTTTGCGAAGCGCATGGGACATAAGACGCGCCTGCAACCCCATATGCTGCTTGCCCATTTCACCCTCAATTTCGGCTTGCGGCGTTAATGCCGCCACCGAATCAACAATAATAACATCCACAGAGGCAGAGCGCGTAAGCGAATCCACAATCTCAAGCGCTTGTTCCCCTGAATCGGGCTGGGAAATCAAAAGGTCGTTTATTTTGACCCCAATTTTTTTTGCGTATTCGGGGTCAAGCGCGTGCTCCGCGTCCACAAACGCGACCAAACCGCCTTTTTTCTGCGCTTCCGCGGCAATATGGAGTGCGAGCGTCGTTTTCCCCGATGATTCCGGACCAAAAATTTCAATAACGCGCCCTCTCGGCACTCCCCCGACTCCGAGCGCCATATCAAGAGACAGCGACCCCGTGGGGATCACATCAACATCCACCCTCTTTGCTTCGCTCAATTTCATGATGGAACCGTCCCCGAACTTCTCCTGAATTTCTTTGACGGTTTCCTCAAGGATTTTTAGCTTCTCCTCTCTCTGTTCTTTCGCCATACCAATATATTAGTATCATTAGTATTATTCGTATATTGGCATCGATACTAATATACAAATTGTACTAATTATACAAATTAACTATGAAGGATTGCTATTTCACATATATATACCGGATGATTTTGGTAATTTTTCCAAATTTATTTTCTACAACAAACTCAAACGCATTCAGGCCATTCGCAAGAAGTACTCGTTCCTGAAATTCGCCACTTTCATTAAGGTACACGATTCGTCCGTTCATCGTCAAATCCGCTTCGGGATGTGTTGTGCCCTGAAATGCGAATACGCGTTCCTGGATCTCCCGGTCGCCTCCTCCGTCAGAAAAAGTAAGAGCGGGAGATGAATATGAAGCGACAAGATTTATACCGAAATATCCAACAAGAAGCAAAATCGAACACCCCACAACGATAAACGCGGGAGAACGAAACCGGAATGGAAAAAAGGGAATAACCCCCATGCGAGGCAATGCCGATTTTCCTTCTTCTGCCATCATGCTCTGCCCGCGAAATTCCTTGAGGAACCAAGCGGCGTCCAGCCCCAAAAATAAGCAGTATCGCTTTAAAAACCCGAGTGCATAGACGTATGCCCCCGTATGAGAAAAATCGTCCGCTTCAAAAGCGGTAAGAACGGCAACCGGAATTCTTGTTTCTTCGCTTGCCGCTTTTTCGGAAAACCCGAGACGCACGCGAGCTTGTTTTAATTTTTCACCCATGCCAATTTTATTTACGAGTGAAACGAGTAACTTATAAAATTGAGCACCCCATGAGATGAGCGAGCTTGCGAGCTCTATCTCACGGGGTAAAGGTTTGACAACTGCAATTTTTACGTCTGATGACTTAAAATTTCAGGCCAAACGCTTCATCCCTCCCATATACGGCTGTAATGCTTCGGGAATGTTTACCGAGCCGTCATCTTGCTGGTAATTTTCCAAAATTGCGATAATCATGCGACCAATCGCGAATGCCGTACCGTTCAGAAGATGCGCGAATTCCGTTGTGCCATCTTTTCTCCGTATTTTTACGTTCAAACGCCGCGCCTGGTAATCAGTCGTATTTGAGGTTGAATGCGTTTCCCGATATTGGCCTTCGCCCTTATTTTGCCCAGGGAGCCACGCTTCAATATCATACGTTCCGGCTGACGGCTGCGACAGGTCGCCCGTACAAAGCTGTACCACGCGATACGGAAGGCCGAGCGACTGCATAAGCTCTTCCTCCAAAGCAAGCATCAACTCATGCTCCTTTTTTGAATCCTCGGGCCGAGAAAAAATAAACATCTCCACTTTATCAAATTGATGCACGCGCAAAATACCATGCGTATCTTTTCCGTAGGAGCCCGCCTCACGCCTAAAACACGTTGAAAATCCCGCGTAGCGCTTCGGCAGAGCATCCTCATTCAAAATTTCATCCGCATGCATGGGTCCGATTGACTGCTCGGATGTTCCCACGAGATACATATTGTCTTTTTCAAGAAAATACCGCTCCTCTTTATCTTTTTCCGAATCCACATAGCCCATGCCGCGCATCATTTCTTCTTTAATCAAAACAGGAGGAACAACGGGAACAAATCCTTTTTTTGCCAGATGCGCGAATGCAAATTGTACCAATGCCATTTCCAGCAACACCGCTTCATTTTTGAGATACCCAAAACGCGAGCCGGATACCTTCGCCGCGCGCTCGGTATCGATTAAATCAAGCTTTTCGGCAATCGCCATGTAATCTTGCGGAGTAAATTTAAAATCACGCTTCTCCCCCCGCCCAGCGGGGCGAGGCTCGCCAGAGGCGGCAACTTCACGCAAAACCGCATTCTCGTGCTCATCTTTCCCGACAAGCCACCCCTCCTTCGGGATATTCGGAAGCGCGCGCATCACTATGCCAAATTCCTCTTCCGCAATTTTCAATTGCGCTTCTGCTTCAACAAGATGTGTCTTTAGTTCCTTTGATTCGGCAATTTTTACATCGCGCTCTCCGGCGCCCGCCTTCGCGATTTCCTCACTTAATATATTTTGGCGCGCGCGCAATTCGTCAACTTCCTGAATTTTTTTACGCCGCCCCTCATCAAGCGCGAGTAATTTCTTACTATCAAGAACAGCACCCCGTGTTTTCAAGGCTTTTGTCACCATGTCCGGATTTTCACGGATGAATTTGATGTCTAACATTTTCCAGAATTTAGAAAATAGAATGTAGAAAATAGAAAACGATAAATTCTATATTCTACTTACTACTTTCTATTTTCTTAATGGACGAAGCGTTGGAAACAATATCACTTCTCGAACATTTTTTGTATCCGTCAGAAGCATCACCAGGCGATCAATCCCGATGCCGAGTCCCGCGGCCGGCGGCATACCGTATTCAAGGGCTTCCACAAAATTCTCATCAAATGGGTGCGCTTCTTCATCTCCCCCGCCCACTACAGTGGGCGAGGCTCGCCCAGCTTCGCTTGGCGGCCGCATCTTCATTTGCTCCTCAAAACGCGCTCGCTGGTCTTGAGGGTCATTTAGCTCCGCAAAGCCGTTCATAAGCTCCATACCGCCCAGAATCAGCTGAAAACGCCGCGCTGTATCTTTGGCGCCATCCTTGGCTTTCGCAAGGGGTGAGATATCAAGCGGATGCTCCACAACAAACGTCGGCTCTATGATTTTTGAACGGCATATTTTTTTGTAAATTTCATCGGCAATTTTTCCCTTGCCCTCATGCGCGCCAACGTCTAAACCGAGCCGCCGCGCGGTAAGCGCCAATGAATCGCGCGTTTCGTGGTCATAGTCCGCAACCAGCGCGTATTTTTTCAAAAGATTTCTGAACGTAACCCGCACAAACGGAGCTTTCATTTTTATTGTCTGCCCCTGATACGAAACTTCGGATTTTTTAAAAACTGCTTTCAACAACCCAAGCATCATACGCTCAACAAATTTCATCATATCATCCTCATCCCAATACGCGGCATAGAGTTCAAGCTCCGAGAATTCCGGATTATGCGTAGCATCGATACCTTCATTCCGAAAAATTCTCCCTAACTCATACGCCTTCTCAAAGCCACCTACGAGCAGTCTCTTCAAATATAATTCGGGTGCTATCCGCAAAAATAACTCTGTGTCAAGCGCGTTGTGATGCGTTTTAAACGGACGCGCTAAAGCTCCGCCCGCAAGTGGTTGTAAAATCGGTGTTTCAAATTCCTGAAATCCTTCTTTTTCAATAATACCCCGAAGGGCTGTGGTAATTTTTGAACGAAATATGAAACGTTCGCGCACTTCATCGTTCATCAAAAGGTCGAGATAGCGCTTCCGAAAACGCTCCTCAACGTCCTGAAGCCCGTGCCACTTCTCGGGAAGCGGAAGAAGGGATTTCGCGAGCATTCGCCACGACGCAACCTCAATCGTATCTTCTCCCCGTTTTGTTTTAAATGCTTTTCCTTCAACTTCCAGAAAATCGCCGATGTCCGCAGTATCCGAAAAAAGACGATACGCATCGCCCAATACGTCCTCTTTGAAAAAAAGCTGGATTTTTCCTGACGCGTCTTTGAGGTCGCAAAATGTAGAGCCGCCATGCTCCCGTTTTGCCATGATGCGTCCCACGATCACCACTTTCTTCTTTCCGCGCGCGAGTGCCAAAAATTTTTTTACAATTTCTCCAATGGAACGATGCGCCGCGATTTTCGCTGGGTATGCGTCAATACCGCTCTTCTCAAGCGTTTCCAGTTTTTTAATCCGTTCGTTGCGGATGTCATCTAAAGCCATTCTCAAAAGCGCAGACCTACGCTGACTAAACGCTGACTTACGCAGAAAGCGTCTGCGTTATTCTGCGTCCGGTCTGCATTATTCTGCGATATACAGCAGTATATACTATAGTAAAATAACGCCGAAAAAGAATAAAGAGGAATGAACTGTTGACAAAAAATGTTTTAGATGATAAGATACAAACGCCTTTCAAACCATCCAATGCGGGTCAAAAAGGAGGCAAATCGTGTTCTCTACAAAAGAAATCCTAAAAAAACTCGAGGATATAGAAACAACGCTGAACCAGGGAACAATCGGCGTTATCCAAAAATTCGCCGAACTTGAAGCAAAACTGGGGCTGAATGGCGTGCTTGACCTCTACAACGCGCCACCCGATACATTTGCAATGCCAAGCGGCTCTCCGCGCGTCTACACAAATGAAATCTGGGGAAAAAGGACCACGCACATTCCGGCCATTCAACGGTCCATCCGTGAATTTTCCTTATCAGCGACCGGAAAAAACGCCTATGCCGCAATCATAGTACGATGGCCGCATCACTACCAAGACTTCAAAGAAAAAGGCGGCATCACATTCAGCTGGAGCGACGATGTCTCTCTCGCGCTTCCCCAAAATCATGAACGATTTGCGGATTATACGGACCTTCGGGAGGCGCCCTACCTCCTCCATAAACTACGCGGTTCTTTTGACTACGGGCAATATGGTGTTATCGTATGCGCGATAGCGATTTCCGACCTTGAAAAATATATTGACCTTAAGCCGTCTTCAACCTGCTTTCGCATGAAAGAGAAAACAAACATCCCCCCCGAAATGATTATCGGCATTTTGGAAAAACCGACTACAGAGGAGCAAGATCTCATTGAGGTAATAGTACGAGGCTACTGGAACCGCATGCGCCTGTGCGGCTATCAAGCCAGACAAAAATACCCCTGGAAAGAACAGGGGCAAAATCCCCTTATTGATGAAATTCCCGACGAACTTTTCTCCAAGAATTCGTCCCTCCCGCCAGAAATTGAACTCAACTCCTGGGCAGGAGGAACAACCAGGGTCATCCTTGAAGGATGGCACCGTCTCGCAAAAATCAACAGGATCGTTGCGGCACACAAAACATCCGCGACAGTTCCTGCATTCATTTAACACAAAAAGGGTATCCGACCTCGGATACCCTTTTAAAATTAAAATTTTTTCCCAAAAATTATTCAATCCGAACAATCTTATACACCATCTCCCCTGCCGGCGTTTTAACGGTGACAGCTTCCCCAATTTTTTTGCCTAAAAACGCTTTGCCCAAAGGCGATTCGTTAGAAATTTTTCCGCCCACGGGATCCGCCTCCTCTGTCCCGACAATCATGTAGCGCTCCTCGCCTCCGCCGTGCGAAACTGTTGCGGTTGACCCGATCTGAACTACGCCAACGCTCGTCGGTTTCTGAATCACAACGATATTACGAAGCATCTCTTCCAACTCCAAAATACGCGCTTCATTCAATGATTGCGCCTCCTTCGCCTCCTGATACTCCGCGTTCTCGGAGAGATCCCCGAGTGCTTTCGCGGCCTCAAGCCGTTCCGCAATTTCCTGACGCGTTACCGTCTTCAACTCATGGAGTTCCTGCTTTAATTTTTCTAAACCTTCTTCTGAGATGTATTCAGACACAAACGAAGAAATTTCTAATTTCTAATTTCTAATTTCTAATCAAATCCCAATCTTTGAATGACCAAAACTAGACATTGGACATTTTGGCATTAGGCATTGATTAGAAATTAGATCAATTAGGCATTAGTCATTTGATTAAATTGCTATTTATTATATCTCCTACAAAAAAAAGCGCAAGATACTACTGTGTATTACTCGTCTTCTGATACCTATTTTCCGCGTACCAGCGCAATATTTCTTTGGCAACCGGAAGGGCAACAACGCTTCCTCCCCCCCCTTTTTCCACAAAAACGGTCAAAACAATTTCCGGGTTTTCATACGGCGCGAATACCGTGAACCACGCGTGCGTTTTATTTTTTTCTCCGATCTCGGCAGTTCCGGATTTCGCGGCACTCGTCACCGGAAGATCGCTGAGTGATACCGCAAGACCATCCGTAACTGATAGGCGCATGCCCTCACGGACAATACGCAGGGTTTCGGAAGACACAACGTTGCTTCGAATCGCCTCCGGCGCCGTCTCCCGCACAACGTCCTTTCTCTCATCAAGAAGTGCGGTGAGCACACGCGGTTTCCAAAGCGTTCCGCCGTTTGCGATTGCGGAAATTGCGGCAGTTAATTGCAAAGGTGTTACGTTCACATACCCCTGCCCGATGCTCGTGTTATACGTGTCTCCCAAGCGCCATAACGGGTCATTTTTAACATGCTCCTTTTTCCATTCGGGGTCCGGCATAAACCCCGCCGCTTCCCCCGGCAAATCAATACCCAATTTCGTGCCAAGGCCCAAACGGTTCGCGTATTGCTTAATGCGGGTAACGCCAAGCCCCACGATATCTTTATATCCGCCGCCCACGGTATAAAAATAAATGTTTGAGGAATTCGCGATGGCGCGGCGAAGGTCAACCCACCCCAGAGGCCGCACCCCCCGGAAAATCGTTGCCTGACCCGGATGATACGGATCGGGAATAGAAATAAATCCCTCATCCAAAATTTTTCTTTTTTCATCAATGACTCCCTCTTCGAGCGCGGCTGTCGCGATAATCGGTTTTATGGTTGAACCGGAAGGATAGGTGGAAGAAATCGCGCGATTCAAAAGCGGGAAGCGCGGGTCGGAAAGAATGCTCCTGATTTTCGCGTTATCGGGAGCCACGGTAAACATATTATTATCAAACGAAGGATAGCTGAAAAGCGCCCGCACCGCCCCGTCGCGCGGGTCAAGTGCCACAACAGCACCCGCCTTCGCACCCCCGCCCGCGGCAAGGCGCGAAAATATTTCAAAAGCTGCTTTTTGCAATTCCGCGTCAATGGCGAGCTCCGCGTTCAATCCCACGCGCGGCGGCTCAAGCAGACGATCGCGCTCAAATGAACCCTTCGCATTTACTTCAATCAATTTTCTGCCCTCCCCCCCGCGCAAATCCGAATCATACTGTGCCTCAATCCCGTCCCGTCCCACAACATCCGTAAGCGAAAAACCTCTTACTCCCGAAGTCTCCTCGCGCGTCACGCGACCGACATACCCCAGCACATGCGACACACTCGCGGAGAAAGGATAACGGCGGGAAAATTCTTCCTGCACAAACACCCCCGGCAATTCATCCTGGCGAGCGAGAATTTCCAAAGCCGTTTCGCGGGAAAGGTCGGATGCCACAAGAACGGTATGCGTTTTGACAAACTCCTCGGCGATGACGTCTGCCGAAACGTTATTTCCGATGATCTTCGCGAGATGCGAAAAAATAAGCTCGCGGGACGCCGCATCTTCGGGAAGCTCGCCCCCTTCCACGTAAACCCCGAATGTTGATTCGTTCGAGGCGAGAATCACACCCCGGCTGTCATACATCACCCCGCGCGGAGGACGGAGAGGAATCTCATAAAACTTGTTATCATCCGCGCGGACACGATACTCCGCTCCCCGCAAAATTTGCGCCCGAAACAAAAAAACGGCAAGTACCGCGAGTCCTCCCGCAATACCTAGCGCAAAAAGAAAAAAAGGACCTCGCGTCAGGGGCTTCTCCATGCGTCCTTCAGGAGTATTTTCGGAAAATGACGGAAGATTAATCGCGTCCGCAAATATTTCATCGGGGTCGAGATACTTCTTCTTCATAAAATACAGAGCACTTCCATTCGTATAATTAGCATTCATTTGTATATTAGTATCGATACCAATATACGAATTTACTAATGATACTAATGTGCTAAAGATTTATAATTGTAACGAAAACACTACCGCAACATATACGATCGCGTATTTCTTTTCCGATAGACCAGTAACCACCATACTACACTTACAGGAATCAAGAAACCAAACGCGAACAGGGTGATTGCCGTAAGAGATGAAACAAGAGAAGAAAACGGAACCGCATCAAAAAAACCCATAAACCGGGCACTACTCCACAGAAGAACCAGCATAATCGCATAGAACAGAATCCCGAACCAAAGCGCCACAACAAAAGAAAACATACGTTCAACCGGCAAAAGTAATTTCGCAAAAAGAAAAAGCACTCCCGCGCCCATAAATAACAGAAACGAAAAAAGCGGAGATACAGAAAATATTCCGGCTACCATCCCGCCGCACAATACGAACCACCACACGGTCTTTCGTTCCAGAAAAAAAAGCCCGGAGATATAAACAAAAAACGGAACAAAAAAAACTCCTGGCGAAAGACCGAGCGGTACTACCACGCTCTGCTCAAAAAGAAATGAGAAAAAGAGGAGAAAGAAGAAAGAAAGGAAAGAAACCACGGGTACGAAAAAAACAAAGCACGAAGCACGAAATTCGAAACAATATCTAAATTCTAAATCCGAATTTTCAAAACTCGTTTAGAATTTAAAATTTCGAAAATTAAAATTTGTTTCGAATTTCGATATTCGAATTTCGAATTTTAAAAATTATGGTATAACAACGAATACAGAATCGGAGAACGGATCAAAAAGATGGCGCGCGGAAACTGCCTGAAAAACTTCGTTATCCGCCGCACGAATATCCAAAAGCTCCCCCACCACCCAGTCTTTTCCGTAAGCACTTCGCTCGGATGTCACTACGACATCCCCGACGGCAAGAACGCTTTCGCGAGGCACCAAATCAAGCGAAAGTTCTCCCGACTGCATTCCGCGGCTCACCGCGCGAATTCCCGAGGGCAAAATCAAAACTTCCACGATTTCCTGCGGACTTGAAAGAAGCCGCACGCGCGATGCGTGAGAAAACACCTCAATTACTTTCCCGATAAGCAGCGTTTCGCTCTCCAGTACTAAAAAATCGTGCCCTACCCCCTCCTCCGCACCCTTATCAATCAAAATATATTCATCGCCGATTTCCCTCCCGACTCCCGTGATGGATGCGGGAATAACTTTTTTTTGGGTTGCTGTCCCGATGCGGAGTGCTACACGAAGCGCCTCATTTTCCTTCCGCAGCGAAAAAAGCTCTGTCGCATCCGTAAAAAGCCGAATACGGTCGTTACTAAGAGAAATAGCAGTACCATCCCAATATCCTTCAAGTACTGCCCCCCCGCGTGAAAAAAGACTGCTGAATGAAGCAGTTCGGGAAATCACCTGATCGCGAACAAACGAGGCCCGCCCGCCCGAGAAAAAAAGGACGAGTAAAAAAAAAGTAACGACAAAAAAAAGAGTTTTTTTAGAAAAAATCATATACGCGATATATTCGAAACGTGCACCGGAGCTTCTCTCCGATATTCGCTCCCCACCAAAACGTTCTCAAGTCCATCAATATCTTCAAGAATGATACCAGTCCCCCGCACCACTGCCGTGAGAGGGTCTTCGGCAACACGCGTCGTAATTCCCGTTTCTTCCGAAACCAACTTATCAAGACCGCGCAATAAACTACCCCCGCCAACCAAAACAATTCCACGGTGCATAATATCCGCAACAAGCTCAGGCGGAGTTGCCTCAATCGTTCCCTTAATCGCATCCACAAGCGTACGAATAGAATGGCGCATGGCTCTTCGGATCTCCGAATCATCAACAACGACTTCTTTCGGAAGCCCCGTAATAAGGTCGCGCCCGCGCATCGTAACCTCCATCGCTTCCTCCAATTGATACGCCGAGCCGATTGCGATTTTTATGTCTTCTGCGGTTCTCTCGCCCAAAAGAAGCTTGTGTTCGTCCCGAGCAAAACGGATAATATCGTCATTTAACTTGTCTCCCGCAATACGCAAATTTTTTGAAACCACAATTCCGCCAAGCGAAATTACGGCGATATCCGACGTTCCGCCCCCAATATCAACAACCATGGAACCAACCGCTTCCTGTACGGGAAGACGCACGCCGATTGCGGATGCCATGGGCTCTTCAACTAAATACACCTCGCGCGCTCCCGCGTTTTTCGCGGCGTCCTCAACGGCGCGGCGCTCCACCTCGGTTACCTCCGACGGAATCCCCACAACCACGCGCGGCCTCGGAAAAAGCGAAAAAGTTTCCTGATGCACTTTTTGAATAAAATAGCGCAACATTTCTTCCGTCACTTCAAAATCGGAAATGACACCCTCAACGAGGGGGCGCGACGCGACGATATATGCGGGAGTGCGACCAACCATTTTTTTTGCTTCACTCCCGATTGCGACAATTTTTTCAGTCTTTTGATTGATAGCGACAACCGATGGCTCATTTATAACAATGCCTTTGCCGCGAACATACACAAGAGTATTGGCCGTTCCAAGGTCAATACCGATGTCTTTTGAAAATATTCCTAATAGTTTATTTAACATAATGCAAATCTAAGAATTTCTTGACATATATAAAAGATAATGCTATTTATGAATGAGGCCTTTTCACGCTCAATCACTATCACCACCATAATGGAGGATTTCCCTTGCTCACAATACAAATGCTTCAAAAAATCAGTAGATTTGTGACAGGAGTAATATTCTTTGGTATATGCGCTATGCTTGTCGGACTCGTAACATGGTTTTCGTTTCCACGTTTCGGATTACCTTATTGGGCACATTTTATGCTAGGCATCACGATTATGGGACTCTTAATGATACCGCATATAATGAAGTTCGAATGTAAAATCTGTAAATTCTGTGAAAAAAAGAAAATTTTATAATTTCGCCTCAACGTTATAATAAGGTGATTTTTTACTTAAAAATTTCTTGACTTGGAACAATTTTAGCAATTATACCCACTCCTCATCCGAGGAGCTTTTTTTATTGTTTGTCCAAAATCGCGAAGCGATTATGGCAACAAATCACCGCACTATCCCGAACGAAGTAAGGTTAGGGTGCGCAATCCCGTACTTCCGCGAATCATC
>JAUSFV010000018.1 GCA_030649305.1 bacterium | reverse complement strand
AATTTCTAACACGGGTATAGATATGTTATTTCACCCCGATACTGGCATTATCAAGGGCGAAGTAAAAAAGTTTGATAAGGAGGCGTTCTATGTTCTGTATGAAATGAGCATTTTGTTTTTGATTTCGCATTTCAAAAATGTGAGCCTCGAAAAAGCAGAAAAATCGAGGGAGTTATTTATCAACGCGGTGAATCGTGCAGAAGAATGTAATGCTTTATGGAACGAGGTGGACGAATTTACTAAAAATAGCAGTAAAATAATTGACCGCGTTGTACAAAAAGTTTCTAGTTACACCGGAGAACTTGGAGATGACAAAAAATCTGCTTTAGTTTCTGCTTTTCGAGGGCTAGTCGTCACATTTATTGAAACAATATAACAAATCCATTTATGAATATTTTTGAGTTAATTCTTTCAACACTAATCAGCACTGGGTTAATTACCGCTTTTCTTTCGCATTTGTATGATAAAAAACTGCGTACACATGAGATAAAAATCCAAAAGTATATTAAACTAATAGAAGAACTTGCTAAGTTTACTGGCAACGAACCAGACTGGGGACAACTTAGGATATTTCTTAATGAAGCGCTTCTATTTGCCTCTGATGAAGTTGTTGGAGAAATATTAGAATTTAACAAAAAATTTACAGAACAAAGCAAAACCGCAGAAAATGGTAATTTTCAGATGACCGCGGGAGATTTACAACCGTTGGTCGTGGCAATACGCAAAGACCTTTACTTAAAATCGAAATCAATTGATGAAAAAGGTCTCACTTTTTTTCAAAAACCATGACCCTAACATTGACGCCGAATTTCCGAAAACCCCCAGTCCGAATCCCGCCCGCATTCCTCCCCAGACCCCTCCTGCGGGCGGGAAATCAGCCGAGGCAGGGCGAATCCATTCCCCCAGACAAATGTTTCGCCCTGCCGAGTCCGCATTAGTTTTCAGGGTTCTCCGCAAAATGGGTTCTAACTTTTTTGAAAAGACACCATCGAGCTGAGCTCGGTCCAATCGGCTGAGCTCAATCCTAGATTATTAAAATAAGCTAAGATTAGCTTCGTATAAAATAAAACAGGACTTCCGCCTGGAAAGCCCTTTTATTAAAAACGTTTATTTAGTTCTCGGGAGTTATTTCTGTCGGAAAACACATCGTTTGTCGATCTCGTCCATCAAACTTGACTGCGATCGGCGGCAAGTGAATAGGATATAGACTTGCCCCCCCATAGACACCCTCAACGATACCCGACGCATCCTTTTCGACGGCCGGCGTATCTGGCATCATATCAAAGATCTTTTTTGCCGCCTTCACCCTAATTCCTCTCATCACGTCTTTTAGTTCCACCACCCACCTCCTTAACAAAACCGACAGATCCTATTAAAACTATTAGTTTTAAGTTTCCGTGTCAAGTCCAATCTTGTACAATACAAAACTCCCTATTGCCCCACCGATGCGCTTCTGCTACTCTAGCAAGAGGTCGAAAAATGCACATACATAATTTTTCATCAACAATTATGTCAACACGAAAAGTAGCGGATGCCATTTTATATATTTATATAATGTCTGGCGCAAGCAACTTATAAACTAGGATTACCAAGGTGCGGGGCATACTCGTACCCGACCATGAAAGAATAAATAGAAGGGTATGCCGGACCATGCCAAGCGAAAAAAATTGCGACTTGGTTATGAGCGGCAGTGAGGAACATTTGGTACCGGCGGCAGTTGACCACGCGGTTCTCCAGCACGGACACGCGCGCACACCGGAACTGGAAGCGGAAGTCAAAAGTTTTCTCAAAGACGAATAATGTTTCAAAAAAAACTCTCTCCGATCTCTTTTGGAGAGAGTTTTTTTATATTGTAATTGGCGTTTGTTTTTGTAATTTCCACATATTCTCATTCGTCCTAAACCCGTCCTAGACCGTTCGCGCTCGGACTAGGTCCGCGGGTCGGACTAGGGCGCGCTTGTCCGCCTTGGGCGGAAATGAGAATATGTGGAAATAGTAAAATATAAAAAGGAGCTTTACGCTCCTTTTTTTCGTTTTGCTTTTTCAAGACGTTCCGCGCGCCGCACATCGGCTTCATGATAACGACGCGCCTCGTCATTCGTTTCAGGCAAAACACGCCTCACCCGCGTTGATATTCCATTCTCATCCAATGCAACGAATGTAAAATACGCGGAAACCACATGGCGTTGCTCACCCGTAAGCAGATTATACGCAGACACCTTAGCACCTATTTCCATGGAAGTACCCCATACGCGATTCACAGCAATTTGAAACCGCAATTCCTCGCCTAAATACGCGGGGGCTAAAAATCTCATCTCATCCGCAGACAGAGTCACGCACATCCGTTCGCTATGGCGCATCGCAACGGTTGCTGCAAAAGAATCCAATATTTTCATAACTTGGCCGCCGTACATCGTTCCTCTAATATTCATATCGGTTGGCATCACGATGTAAGATTGGTCGTTCATCGCCGAAGAAGAAACAGGCCTCGGGTCGTAGCGCTCCATTGACTATCCTCCTCGCTTTATATTCTGCCGCAGGGCAAATGTATATCGCTCTTGTGTAACTTCACCGACAAAATGAAACGGGCGAAAGTCGGTCCAAAGAAAGCCGGGCGCGCGGAGAAGCAGCACCATACCGGACCTGTGGTCAATTTCGCGCGTATTCGTTCCTTCACGGTCATCACACACGCAAAAACGCGCTTCGCCTTCTAAATTCACAATCGCAATAAGATTAATGAGTTTTGCAGAATCGCGATGCGGAGTAATGCCACACGACCGTTTCTCATACTTCCGGACCACCAAATCGTTAAAGAAAAGCGGAGTTTGAAAAAGATCTGAACAAAGTGCTTCTCTTGAAAAATGTTGCAGAAGAAATCCCTGTAGCATATCGCGAAAACGCCAAAAGTCGCTCCCCTCGGGAAATTCGCTGCACGAACTCACTTCCTGCCGAACATTATACGGAGGCACCACCACTTCTTCCGGGGTAAAACGGCATGACCGCGCTTCATTCGAAAGCCGCAGACGCGCGTTTTTAGAAAGCAGCGGAAATGAGGTCGCGCCATACTGCGTAAGTTCCTGAAGCGCCCGCCATGGGTCGAACCGGGCAGAACCAAAATCTTCAACTGTTATCATGGGCTATTCCTTTCATCAAAGAACCGCACTCGCTATCGTATCACCGAAAATATAATGTCGCAATACAAAAAACGAGCGCGTGCTCGTTTTTTGTATTCCCTACAGTAAACCCACCTGACGAGAAAATATAGTTTTTGAAACGCTGAAAATTGCTTTCAGCATGGCCTTGTCAACCCAAAATCGAGTTGACCAGTGAAAGCAATTTTCGCGAGTCAAAAATCCTCGCAGGGGATTTTTAACGTTTTCAAAACTATATTTTTGAGCCCTACCCGAACGTAAACGTAAACGCTTTGAAACCCGGGCTTTCAATAATAATCTCAATCGTATGCTCCCCGTATTCCGTATCCTGAATCAGTTTATAGAGGCGGTCTTCCTGAATTGTTGCGCGGCTCACACCTTCGCGTGTCACAACATCCTCCCCGACTTCCGCGCGAAGCCATGTCCCGTCACGCAGCACCCGAATACTTACAGAATTTTCCGCGCTTGCAACCAGATAGAGGTCTTTTCCCTGATACCGAAAAATTATTTTAGCACCCGCATCCGTATTCTCCGCGTATTCTTCCTGAATGTTCCACGCGCCGACAAGATATAAAATATTTTTTACAATGCCCGCTGAGGGCTCGCGGAGATTCTGTTCGCCCCCCACCCCGCGAACGCCATTGCCCAAAGACAAGTTTCGCGCCGAACCAAAATATACTTCGGGGCTTCGCGGTTGTGAAGTGTCGGTTTCCAAAATGCCTTCCGGTTTTACAATATCTTTTGCTATCCCGTCTTGCATCCCCAATACCGCCATACGCTCTTCCAGCAATTCCTGAATTTTTTGTTCAGTCCGTTCATACGCGCCCTCGCCCGCATGGTCAAAAACGATAAAGCCGTCTATATCTATCAAATACTTGCGAGGCCAATAGCGATTTTCATACGCATTCCACGTGCCATAATCATTATCAAGCACCACGGGGTACTGAATAGAAAATTTTTTCACGGCCGATGCAACATTCGCGTACACTTTTTCAAATTCAAATTCGGGCGTATGCACGCCGACAATTTCAAGCCCCTTATCCTGATATTTTTCGTACCATGCGTTCAAATAGGGCGTTGTGCGCTGGCAATTGATGCAGGAATACGTCCAAAAATCTACCAAAATAATTTTTTTACCGACAAGGTCGGCAATTTTGACTCCTTCCGTATTGATAAATCCCGCGGGCGATACAATTTCTTTCGCGCGGGGAAACCGCCCGCTTTTTTCCGCAACGCGCGCTGAAGAATCCTTCGTTATAATTTCCGCCTCCTCCCCAGGAAAAATCTTCTGCGGGCGCATCCCTTCAAAATACCAAATCGCTCCTCCGATAAGAAGGAGCGCTACGGCAAGAGATACGAAATTTTTTATCCCCACACCTTCCTGAGTACCAAAAAATATTTTCATAGCCATACAAAACTACTTCACGTTTTTCTTATGGTGTTCGGCATTTTATAAGAAGGTGTGGGGATTTATCGGAGCAGCCATCGGTTTAATAATTCAAAATTCGCGATACGACTCAAATTACCCGTAAACATAAGTACGCCAAGACCAATAAGAATTATGCCAAAGAAAATATTAATATACCGAACCACCCCCACGTATCGGTTAATAAGCGCCGTAGCCTGTGCTGCAAAAAGGCCGACGAGCAAAAACGGCAGGCCGAGTCCGAGCGCGTAGGAAAGAAGCAAGTAAAACGCAGTACCCGGTTGTGTCGCCGCAATGCCGAGAATCGCGCCAAGTGCCGCTGATACGCACGGGGTCCATCCGGCCGCAAACGCAAGCCCGAAGAGAAACGACGTTGCGTAGCGCGAAGAGAAACGCGTGCGCACCGCAATTTTATGCTCGCGCTCCAAAAAGGGGATTTTCAGAAGCCCGACAAGATACAATCCGAAGAAAATAACCAAAGCACCCCCGATGCGCGAGAGCCAAATTTGCGCGTCATACGCGACCGCTTCAAGAAGGGTGTTCAGTAAAACCCCGAGGGCCGCAAAAACAACCGAAAAACCCAACACAAAAAAGAGAGCATTCATAAAAACAGCCCTACGGCTTGGGGCGCCCCCCGTCGTGGAAGACCCCGCAAGATACGAAAGAAACCCGGGGATAATCGGGAGGACACAGGGCGCAAGAAACGAAACGAGCCCTCCAATAAAAGCAATGCCTAAAGAAATATTCTCCATAAATTATTGACTAAGAAATTTATTAATTTCGGATAGATATTTTTCTTTTGACCAGCTATCAGGAAATTTCCCGACGCGTACACCATTTTTTACAAACACTTTCGTATGCTGATAGGCAACTCCAAACTCTCGTGCGAGTTCGCGCTCCGCATCATCAGTTTCATTATCGTTGTAATTGACACGAAACGCAATCACGCGGTCAGTCGTCAATTCGTTAAACGCCGATTGCATTTTTGGAAACTCTTCGCGGCAAATCGGGCACCAGTTTGCGTAAAAGTAAAGTACCATGAGCTTCCCCGACGCACGCGCCTTATCATAATCCGCTTTCACAAAATCCAAAAGCGGGGAGTTTATCCCCGCTAGTTTCGCTCCGGTAAATTGTAGTGAAGCGCTCGGCGCCGGCTCCACAATCAGTTTTCCCTTCATCCCCATCTGGCGATGATTCCCAACACTGCAATAAAATTCAAATTCTCCCGTTGTATCCGCGACAAACTCAACAAACGCCTTCCCGCCCGTATTCACCTGCGCGGTGCGCGCGTTAAATGTGTCGTTCGTCCAGTCATGAAACCCGCCCGTGCTTTCAAACTCAATTTTAACGCGGTCCCCCTTTTTCACCCGAATTTCGTTTTGGGAAAACGCGAAGTTCTGCCCGGTGATTTTGAACACTTTTGTCTGACCCATCATCGCGTCTCCTCCCTGCATCATAGTATCATCATCTTCCCCCATCATTGATTCACCTTTTTTCTCACCCATAAATTCTCCCTTATCATCCATCATCATGCCATCGTCCGTAATATCCCCGCAGGCAACATATACGCCCGCCTCCGCAGCTGACTTATGCACGTTGATGGCAAGGGGCAATTCTTTGAGAAGATTTTCAAGCGATATCTCAAGCATCGTTTCGGAATTGCCGTTTGAAACATTGGAAAGCGGATATTTCACGGCACCCGGCGCGGGACACGCTCCGAGATGAATATGCGCGGGCTGCGGCACTCCTGACGGCGCGCCGCTCAAACGAATTGATACTTTAGTCTTGCCATTTAAATCTTCAAGAAGTGCCGACCCAGATTCGCCAGAATTATTTTGCGCACCGAGCGTTACGGTAATCGGACTTTTCATCATAAGGCCCGGCGGAGTATTTGTATCATCCACACTTTTTTTCTTCAAAAGCCCCTTTCGCGCGGCATAAAAACCCCCGCCGCCCAAAAGAAGCAGAGCAATAATCGCAATAACGAATGCGGGAACAAATCCTTGTTTGGACTGAACATTTTTCACCCCGTTAGAAGTCTGTCTTCTGTCTTTTTTGATGCTATATACATTGAACATATTTTTTGATATTACCCAATTAGAAAATTTTTCTGCCAAAGACTTCTAACGGGGTTCATATGTTTTTAAAAATTAAACGAATACATTTCGGGCTTCTTTTCAAAGAAGCCTTATTTTTATTTATTCAGCTTTTACTTTTATTTTTTGCTGTACATCCTTCCGTTTCTTCGGTAACTTCACCGTAAGCAATCCGTTTTTAATTACGGCCTCCGCGCGCTCCGAATCAACTTCTTCGGGCAAAATCACCGAACGGCTGAACGTTCCCCAATATAATTCTTTATAATAATAATTCTCTTCATTCACTTCTTCATGCCGCATTCTCTTTCCGCGAATCGTAATCATGTCGTTTGTAATGGATAAATCCAAGTCTTCGGGCTTCACTCCCGCCACCGTTGATTGAATGATAAGATTATTCCCGTCATCAAAAATATCAACCGTGAGCTGACCCTCTTCTTCCTCCTCGGTGCGCGAAAGTGTTTGCGATGAGCCGTCTTCATCGCGAATCGCGACTTTACGCTCCCGCGGCGCGCGAACAGCTGAGCGCGCGCGCGGACGCGAAAGAGCCATTGTGCTTGCCGCACGAATTTCGGGCTCTTCCGTCTCTTCTGCTTCTTCCGTTACCTCCTCTTCCGTTTCTTCCTCCTCTGTATCCGGTACCGTGGGCACATAGGGCGACCCACCAAATTCTTTTTCATCATCCGCCTTCACACTGCCGGTAAGGCGGTCAAAAAATGATTTTGCCATATATACGTAGAAGCCATTACAACGCAAAATGATACGCCATCATAACGCTATTGGCGTCATGTCTAGCGTAGCCGGTGGCGTAAAGGGCGACTTCTATAATTTAAGAACGTTTCTTAAGAATTTCAAACTCAATCAAGACCATCAGCGTCATTACCAGAATCAGAAGCACCAGCAAATATACGCTCTCCGAAAATGTGTCTCTTATAATGATAAAGTAATTAAAGAACGCGTGCAAGAGAGAGGCGACCACAATACCAAGCCCGAGAAAATGGTGCCGGTAAGGCGAAAAAAATGCCCGCGCGAGAAAATACCCCACAATGCCCGAACTTAGCGCGTGAAGCAAATTGGCCCCCAAAAACCGGTTTGCCGTCAGGATAAATCCCGACGCAATGCTGTCCCCGAAAACCGGCACGATAAAAAAGACGTTCTCAATCGCGGCAAAACCGATTGCCGCGGTCATCATATAAATCATCGCGTCAATCGGCTCGTCAAAATCCTTATTATGCAAAACCAAAAACTTTACCGCCAGATACTTGCAATACTCTTCAACAAAGGCGATCAACCCGAACAAAAAAAGATAATTTGAAAAAAGACCCGAATACAAAGAAGCGATAAGCCCGGGTGTTTGGCGCGTGCCGATTAAGAATAATTCGGAAAATACGGCAACAATCGCGGAACCAATCCCGCCAAAAAAAACGAGCATCAAAATACGTTTCGGCTCCGGATGCCGGTCTTCCTGCAAATAAAAAAGCAGCCACAGAACCGGAGGCAAAAAACTTACGAGAATATAACCGGAATACGAAGTTATAAATGCGGCCATGTTTCAATAATAAGATGTTTTTTATTTTCGCTTCGCGGTTACCCTGCAAAAAAATCGCAGAATATTATAAAATCATAAAACCACAAAGTTTTAATGAGAAGAAAACTCATTGAGCTTCTTTCTCGTCAGGGGACCGACAAATCCTGTAGCGCTTATACCATACGTTATCTGAAAATCTTTAACCGCGCGCAGCGTCAGTTTTAAAAAATTGCCCGTTATCGGTCCGGTATAAATTCTCTGTAGCGAAAGGACATTCTGAAGAGCCCTGACGTCAGAATTGTTCATTAAGCCATAATAAAGGTTGTAATTAAAAATATAGGAAAACTCCTCAGTCTTGTTTCCGTTCAAACCCGAATCAGTTGATGATACAACCGGAGGCGCGGCGGATGTTTGTACTTCCTGTAGTTGGTCAATCTGCATCTGAAGAACCCGAATTTGATCAAGAAGAGTTTGAATGGCTTGCTGATTATTCGTGGAAGGAGCAGATTCCGAAACCGATACGAGTGGGGTGGGAATAGATGGCGAAATACTTGTTACTGCCGACGTAGCGCCTACACTTGCTGTCGGTTGAGAAAATTCTACTGATAATATTTCGTGAGATCCGCCACCGGTATCTCGTCCATAATAGACCTGGAAACGATCGGATGACAGAAATTCTAAATGAGGCGTCAATACAAATCCATTCGTCGTTGCCACCAATGGATTACTTACCCCGGTTTCCGTAGTCCAGGTAAGGCCGTCCTGAGAAACATAACGAACAATACTTTTTAAGTCGAGGGTATTCGCGACCATGATAAATCTAGTTCCTTGGCGCGTCACGTCGAGATTCGATACTAAGACTGTCCCAGTCCCATTGATAAATCGCAACCTCTCCGGTGATCCATTTTTTGTACGACCATCGGAACTAAAACGCTGCCGGAAATTAATGGGTTGGGAAAAATCTTGTGTGCCGGTATGGTAGTAAACCCAAATTTCATCCCCCACCACGACAGCACCGGGAGACCACACCCCCTGGCCATCCCCGGACTCCGTTGGATTCATAACAATTCCTTGATCCGTCCACGCCCCTCCGTCATCAAGGCTGATAGCAAGACCGACTGCATGCTGATTTAACTGAAACGGCGGTTGGGCCGCTTGATTACTAAGAGCGGTATAATACATGAGTAAAGCACCCCGAATCTGGTCTGAGACAACCGAAGGATCATTGCTGTGATACCCCGGCTTCAAACCCGGAGAATAACCCGCATTCGTCCAATTGAGAGGTGCCGGCCGAGACCAGCCGCTTGAGAAGAACTGACTTTGGTAGATTTTATCGGGCCCAATATCGCCTTCGGTAAGCCAACCGCCCATCCACATTTTTTTTATTCCGTTCGAGTTAACGACCGACGGCGAATACACGTTCGTCATGCCACTCAGACCAGCGCCGGTGGTTGGTGCCGCAACCGGCGTATACTTCCACCACAAATTCACCGTGCCGCCCGCGCTCACGCTCACGACAACGCTTGAACCCGATAGATAGGTTGTGGCCCCGCCGCCGGGATTGGTGGAATAGGAAACGGTGTAGCCGGAGGGCTGGGATGAAGAGACGGTGTACGTCGCCGCTGCGATCTGGCCCGAGTTGTAGGGATTGCCCGAAAAAGAACCAATGGCGGCAATCGTGATGGTGGCACCCGAATCGGAAACAGATCCGTTTTGATCAACCTTGTACCCCTGAATGGCGCCGGTAGTTACTTGCGCGAATGAAATCCGAATACCAAAAAAAAGCAAAGCAACCGCAAAGACAAAAAATAAAAATTTTTTAGGAATTTTCATATGATTTAAAGTCATTGCTAAAATTTTAAAACTTAAACTTTCTGCCCAAGCCACGATTCAATAATAAGATGTTTTTTATTTTCGATCGGAAGCTTTGACCAAATTTCTTCGGTAATAAACGGCATAAAAGGGTGTAGAAGCTTGAGTGAAGTATATAACACATAAGACAGAATTTCTTCTGTATTTTCTTTTAATTTCTCGTCTTGCAATTGTTTTTTTGCCGTCTCTAAATAGATATCGCAAAATTCATGCCAAAAGAAGTCATACAAATCATGCAGCGCCTGTCCGAATTCATACGTATCAATCAACCCGCTTACTTCTTTTTTTACATGTTCCAATCGTTCCAGAATTTTTTTATCTTCATCGGTATTCGCAATCGGCGAAGCTGGTAGCTGGCCTAAAGCCCGAGGGCTCGGCCCTGTAGAGTAGCTGGTAGCTGGTAGCTGCGACAGCACAAACCGTGCCGCATTCCAAATCTTATTGCAAAATTTCTTTCCCGCAACGACATGTTCCTCGCTCCAATGGACATCCTGCCCGCCCATTGCCTGCCATATGAGACCAAACCGCGTCGCATCCGCCCCGTATTTTTCAATCAAGGTCATGGGGTCAATGCCCGTGCCAAGCGATTTTGACATCCGCTTTCCGTCTTTTGTCAAAATTGTCGCGTGCACAATCACATCCGAAAACGGAACCTCATTCATAAGCTCAAGCCCCGAAAATACCATCCGCATAACCCACAAATTGATTATATCACGCGCTGTGGAAAGTACTGAAGTCGGATAAAATGTTTTCAGGTCTTTTGTTTTTTCGGGCCATCCGAGTGTCGCAACCGGCCATAATGCCGATGAAAACCACGTATCCAAAACATCCGTCTCTCCCTCAAGCGGAATTTTATGCCCCCACCAAATTTGCCGCGACACATTCCAATCCCTCACGTTTTTTAACCAATCAATATATACGTCCTTCCATCGCTCCGGATGAAACCGGACCTTTCCCGACTCCGCCGCATTCAACGCCATTTTCGCAAGCTCCTGCATCTTCAAAAACCACTGCATGCTCGGCAGGGGCTCAATCACGGTGCCGCACCGATAACAAATCGCGACGTTGTGGCGATACGGCTCTTCTTTTTCTATCAATCCCTCTTTTTTCAGTTCCGCAACAACACGGTCCCGACACTCCCCGATTTTTAATCCCTCACAAATCGCACCCGCCTCCTTCGTCATCTTGCCGCGCTCATCAATGATTTTTCTGAACGGGAGTTTATGCCGCTCGCCCATATCCGCATCCGCGAAATCATGCGCGGGCGTCACTTTCACGGCACCTGTTCCGAATTCCTGCTCAATATGGTCATCCGCGATAATAGGGATTTCCCGATTCTGGATCGGAAGCATTGCTTTTTTTCCGACAAGATTTTTATACCGTTCGTCTTTTGGATTCACCGCAACCGCGGAGTCGCCAAGCATGGTTTCCGGTCTTGTGGTTGCGACCACAAGCGCAGACCCACGCGGACTTAACGCTGAATTACGCAGAAAGTTTTCAGCGTTATTCTGCGAAACAAGAGGATAACGAATAAAATATAATTTTCCGTCCTCTTGTTTATATTCAAGTTCCAAATCAGAAAGCGATGTCTGGCATCGGACACACCAATTAATAACGCGCTCCGCTTTATAGAGCCATCCTTTTTTATGATAGTACAAAAACGCTTCCGCCACGGCTTTTTGGTATTTTTCGTCCATGGTAAAGCGCGTACGCGACCAATCCATAGATGCTCCGAGCTTCTTGAATTGGTCCAGAATAATATTGCCGTATTTTTCTTTCCACTCCCATATTTTTTCAAGAAATTTCTCGCGGCCGAGGTCATGGCGCGAAATCCCTTGTTTTTTTAAATCCTTCTCAACAACATTTTGCGTCGCAATACCCGCATGGTCCGTACCGGGAAGCCAAAGCGTTTTGTACCCCTCCATCCGTTTTTTCCGGACTAAAATATCCTGAATCGTCGCGTTTAGAGCGTGCCCCATATGCAGAGAGCCCGTGATGTTCGGTGGCGGCACCACAATAGTAAAAGATTTTTTGCTGTTCGAATTATCAGCCGAAGACTTATGCGCCTCAGGCGCAAAAAATCCCCCCTCTTCCCAGAGCTTATAGATACGATCCTCAACGGTTTTTGGGTCATACTGCGGAGAAAAATCCGCAACTGACTCGCTCCCACCTCTTGACATTTTTAAAAAAAGACGCTACCAATGATATAGGAATACGCGCTCCCATTATCGCATATTCGCGGGCTCTTTTACAATTGTTTAACCCGAGGAAGCGCAATGAGCGAAGAACACAAGAGTGAATATCACGCGGGAATTACCCTTTGCCTGAATCCCCTCCTTCTTATAGAAATGAAATTGGTGGAAAAAAAGTGGAGCCAGACACTCATCGTCCATACGACGTTCTTAACCCATCATATTTCCACACAATGGATCAAAGAGTACCGAGGCCTTCCTGTTCCGGCTATAACATTCACAGACGCGGTGGTATGGGTCAAAAATCCCAATAGTTCCGCTTCGACACATCGCTTTCAGTGCTCCAAAAAAAATCCGAGGGATTCCACCCGGATTGAAGATATTATTGAACCTCATTATTCCGAGATAGAACGCATACTCCATGAAGACGGTACCGTGCTCTGGCAAAAAAAGCGATAACCGAAAGCCAAACACCTCAATAAAACGAAAGGAGGAAAACAAGATGGCCTACATGCCGAACGTAATACCCAGAATTCCTGAACCGGAAAATTCACCGTTTGTGAGTTTCGCGAAAGGAACAGCGGAGCGAACGGAACTTGAACGCGCGATTAAAAATCTGCGCGAAGAAACAAAATACGGAGATACCGTCTTCCCTCTTTGGATAAACGGTCCCGTACTGACGGGAAAAACCAAGGAATGTTTGGTCCCTCATAATTTAAGCCGGCGGCTCGGCTCCTACGCTGTTGCCGGCGAAGAACATGTATATGATGCAATTGGAACAGCGCTGACTGCCCGAAAACGCTGGTCGCAAATTCCATGGTTCATCCGCATCAATATCTTCCAAAGAGCCGCGCGGCTCCTTGAAAAGAAATATCTTTGCGAGGCGGTTGCGGCTGTCATGGAAGATTACTCAAAAAACCCGTATGAGGCGTTCATTGACGTACAGGAGCTGATTGATTTCTGGAATTTCAACGCATACTACGCCTCATGGCTTTATCGGCAACAGCCAAACAGCAATCGCGACATGTCAAATTTTCTGGATTACCGGCCGCTTGAGGGATTTATCTTAGCGATTCCGCCAAATAACTTCGTCGCCATCAACGGCAACCTCTGCACGGCACCCCTTATCATGGGGAACGTAGTCGTGGTAAAACCATCTTCTGATGTCGTCTATTCATTCCACAAAGTTATACTAAAAGCGCTCTTTGAGGCAGGCCTCCCGCGAGACGTACTCACGGTCATTCATGGAAGCGGGAAGGCCATCGGCGATATTGCCATGAGCCACCCACAGCTTTCCGGAGTGCATTTTACCGGCGGCACGGATACCTTCAATGATATGTGGAAGACGATTGCGAAAAATATCGAAATATATGATTCGTATCCGCGGCTTGTGGGTGAGACCGGCGGCAAAGACGCGATTGTGGTGTATGACAGCTACGATCCGATTCACACCGCGGTTGCCACCGTCATGGGCGGATTCGGAGCACAGGGAAGAAAGTGCTCCGCAACGTCGCGCGTCTATATGACCGAAGAGATGTGGCTCAAGGTGAGAAAACCGCTGTGTGCCTTCATGGATACTATCGGCGTCGGCGATGTCGCTGATTTCAGAAACTATATGGGCGCGATCATTAACGAAAGTGAAACTAAGAAAATCGCCGCATATATCACAGAGGCACAGCGTGCTGTCACCATGAAACGCGATGGCGTAAAAGAAGTGCATGGGGGTGGCAATCCGGACGGATGGTTCATCCGCCCAACGGTTATCGCAACGGATAACCCGCATTACAAAACCATGCAGGAAGAGATTTTCGGACCCGTCGTAACGATCTGCGTTCTTCCGAAAGAGCGTTTTGAAAAAGAAGTAAAACAACTGTGCAACAAAACATCTCCCTACGGTCTCACGGGCGCGATTCATACCAACGATATCTATGAATACTGCGAAGCGCTTGAAGAGCTCCGATATGTAGCGGGAAATCTCTAC
The DNA here is from genome assembly GCA_030649305.1 of bacterium. Classification (GTDB taxonomy): domain Bacteria; phylum Patescibacteriota; class Minisyncoccia; order Sungbacterales; family GWA2-42-14; genus JAUSFV01. The sequence continues at coordinate 25,499 of JAUSFV010000018.1, read as the reverse complement.
GATTTCAAAACCACAGGGGCTATGGTAAACTTCCAGCCATTCTCCGGCGGACGGAAATCCGGAACCAACAGCAAAGTCGGCTGGTGGACCAATCTCCTCCAATGGGTTGAGCTTGGAACCGTCGGGTCAACATTCGTAAAGTCAGACGATTTCGCTCCACCGTATCTGGACAGAGAATAATGAAAAATCAGACACGGCAGAAAGTTGGCCCCCTACCTCCAATGGGCGATTGGTGCGAAATATGCAGACGACCTTACGAACGAAGTAGCTGTTCCAAACACAGCTAACAAAGAGAGGCAAGAAATGATGCTATGGGCGATGTTGTATTTCTGGTTGAAAACCAGAAAAAATGGCGTAACATTTGGCGATGTTTGCGATATAGCATTCACTCACCCCGCACAAATGAAACCGGAAAGAGTTTCAGAATTATCAGCAAAACTAAGAAATGTCTGAGAAACATGAAAAATCAAATACGATATTGGGGACCGCGAATACCGAAGCCTTCTCGTCGTCCTTGTCCGATATGCGGTCGTAGTTGCGATTGTCCAAGAAAATAGAAAAAACTAAAAACTCCGAAAAACATTTTCGGAGCTTTTTTTATTTTTATCCTAATAGGCTAATTCGTGCGAATTAGCCTATTAGGAAATAGCCCATATCTACGATAAACGGAGATTCGCTTCCGCAGAAAACTTTGTATAATCTTTAATCGGTTTTTTCTTTTCAAAAAATGCGGCGAGGGCGATCATGAGGGCGTTGTCGCCCGTTAGCACAGCTTCCGGCATCCAGCATACAGCTTTCGGCAATTCTTTCTGAAGATTTTTTATTAATTCTTCGCGTAATGATCGATTCGCCGCAACTCCACCGCCGAGCAATATTGTTTTTGTTTTATATTCCTTTGCCGCACGAATGGTTTTCGCGACAAGCACCTCAACCACCGCATCCTGAAATTCTTTCGCAACTACGGCTTTACCGAATTTACTTCGCAACAATTCCGGATGGTCGCGTAATAAATACAGTACCGCCGTCTTCAATCCTGAAAATGAAAAATTGTAGTCCTTTGTATTCATCATCGGCCTCGGGAGCTTCGGCTCCCGCGCAGAACTACGCTGACGTAACGCGGAATCACGCAGAAAATTTCTGCGCGTGTCTGCGTATTTTTCTGCGTGTGTCTGCGCATATTGCGACAAAACCGCAATATGAGGACCGCCCGGATACCCCAACCCGAGCAGGCGCGCCACTTTATCAAACGCCTCTCCCGCCGCATCATCAAGCGTTTCTCCAATGACTTTGTATTTTCCGTACCCACGCATCAGCACCAATTCTGTGTGTCCGCCGCTGACCAGCAATGCGAGCGCGGGAAATTGAAAATTCTTTATTCCGCTTTTATGCAAAAAAGCGGAATAAAGGTGTCCCGCCATATGATTCACCGGAATAATCGGCGCGTTCCATAACGCCGAAAGCGCTTTTGCAAAATTAACACCGACCCAAAGTGCTGGGGCAAGTCCTGGTCCATACGTTACCGCAATTGCGTCAATGTTCGGCTTTGCCAACGGCACGATATATTTTTTGAATCGTAAAAGAAGCTCCGGCTCCCGCTCCAAAATTTTTTCTATATTTTTAATTTTGAATTGTAATTTTGATTTTTGATTTTTGATTTTTGATTTTAGCAATCTCGATTCCTTCAGTACCGAAAGAAGAATAGGAACGAGATTGCGTTGGTGTTCCCGTTTTGCCAAATTCGGCACCACTCCGCCAAACTTCGTATGCAATTTTATTTGTGACAATACGATGTGCGAACGCACCCGAATACGAGGACGTTTTCGTGTCCCCAAAAAATCCGTGATTGCAATCGCGGTTTCGTCACAGCTGGTCTCAATAGCGAGTATACGCATGGTTTACAAAATATCATGAATATGGTAAGAATACAATAATGATCTCTGAAAAATAATGGGGAGCGGACGCATGTTAAAAAAACATCAGAAACTCGGCATTATGTATGAATATCGATCCGCAACACGGGAAGAAAAACATCCCGATCTGCAAAAAGCGTTTGAGATACTTGAATCACTTCCGGACTCGTGCCTCACTGCCCTCCAAAAATCAACATTCCATTTTATATTCTTTGACGGGCCGCTCACCAGCCAACCCGAAGCGAAAGAATATAAAGAAACAGCGCATCACGCTACAGACCGCGAGGGCAAAAAAATTCCCTTCGCAATGCTGCGCTCTCTTACGATAACCCTTACCATGCGCCGCGAAAATCTTTATATGATCCTTGTGGGGCTTACCGGAACGTATCACAAAGATTCCGGAGACCTCGCTCGTGCTATTCTTCATGAATGCGGCCACTATATCAGACGAACTCACGGAATTACGCTTGATCCGGATATTGCGCAAGGTATTCAAAGCGATCCAACCCCGTACGATCTTGAAGAAATCTTTGCAGATGGATTTTTCATGTATTGCTACGACCCCCGCGCCCATGAATCTCTCAAGAAAAAATACCCAAAACTCTTTGCGTGCGTTCAGAGAGCACTGAATACTACTATCAAAAAAGAGTAGAAAATACTCTTTTTTTCTTGCCTCTGAAAAAAAAATATGCTATAAAAAGAACATTGCTCCCATCGTCTAGTCTGGCCTAGGACACAAGCTTTTCAAGCTTGGTACGTGGGTTCGAATCCCGCTGGGAGCATCATAGCGACCAGAGCGAGCAAACTGCTTTGCTCGCGTCGGGATTCGAAAGGCGGAGCGATGCCGAACGAGTAGCGGGCGAGTGAGGCAGCGAGCCGGGGTCGCGACCGAGGAGGCGGAAGCCGACGAGAGTTGTGACCGAATCCCGCTGGGAGCATCGCTTGGAAATACATCTTTCAAAATCGTCAAAATCCCCAGCGTGGATTTTTGACTCACCGACATTGCCTTTTTCTGTCAAGCCGCTTCGGGCGTTGACAGAACCATGCAAAAGGCAATGCCGAGTGTTTTGAAAGATATATTTCCTCGCTTAGGAGGACTAATTAAAAATGTATGCAAAAAATTATTGATTTGCGAAAAAAGAATGAGGTTGCGGCCGTAAAAAAGTCCGTAGCATCTTTGCGTCCGCGCGTTGTATCCGCTCTCGCGACACTTCGGACAACAGCGCCGCAAATTGCCGCGCCGGAGATGAAAAAAGTTCTGCCCCCCGCATCCGTTGAAACAGCAAAACCCGCCGAAAAAAATGTGACAGAAAATCCCGCACCCACAAAAGAATATTTTGCCCCGCTTTTTGAATGGATCGGAGGTAACCCGACGCTGAATACGGAGGAACGGCGGGGACAAAATATCATTATCATCGGAGGAGCGTTTATCATAGCGCTTGTGGCGTTCTTTATGGGAAATTATCTGCTTGCGATTTTTATTGCGCTTGCGGCGTTTGTGTTGTATACTAGTACGGGAAAAAAGCCAAGCGTGGTGAAGTGCGCCATAACCCCGCGCGGGGTAAAAATAGAAAACCGCGTGTATGAATTTTCCGACCTTAAATCATTCTGGATTTTCTATGACCCGGCTGATATAAAAGAACTAAGTTTGGAAAGCAAAAAAACCATGATGCCGTATATCCGCGCACCCCTTGGCGATACCGACCCCGTGAAACTTCGCGAAACGCTTTTAAAATTCGTTCCTGAAAAAAAACACGAAGAATCATTGACGGATATTATCGGAAGAAAGTTTTTTAGCTAAACCAATCCCGCTTTGCGGGATTGGTCGCCCGATCAGATTTATTTCATAAATCTGATTTAGGGAGTAACAACGCGCCCATCGTTCAACGGACAGGACATAAGATTGCGGATCTTAAAATCGAGGTTCGATTCCTCGTGGGCGCAAAAAATGACTAAGCGAAATTCCTCTCCTCACCTTGAGAGGGGGTTAGGGGAAAAAATAATTTTTAAAACACATTAAATGCCACTCATCGTTTTAATCATTTTCGCAACAATTTTCTATACGCTTTTTGATATTTTTACTTCCCGCGCGGGAAATAGGATTGACGCGAATTTAAGCTCGGTAATTTTCAATGGGCTGGGCGCAATCCTTCCCCTGACAGTTTATATTTTTTATAAATTCTCAAAAGGCGCAAAATTACTTGCCACAACCAGTTCGGGGATAATCTATTCCATACTTGCCGGTATTGCGATTGCGTTATTTTCTATCCTTCTTATAAAGATTTTTGAAAAAAGCGGACTGACATATGTTGTTCCTCTGATTTATGGCGGTACCGTTGCTTTGGCATCTCTAACTGGCTGGCTGCTATTTAAAGAATCTGTTTCGGGACTCCAATTGCTTGGCATTGCCGTTATTATCATCGGCATTGCTTTGATTATTTTCTCAAAAATGCAAGCTCCGATTCTTTAAATTCTTGAGTTTTCCAAAAATGAAAAACGGCCGCGAGGCCGTTTTTTCTTAAGATGCGAAATGTTTTCTCGTATCCTGTCCTAATAGAATGGGAGGTAAAACTCAACAAGGGGAAGCATTATATTATTCGCGCTTGCGTACAAGCGTAATAGAGAAAAAGCGAATAAAGTAAGGCTGTACGCAAATGACCAAATATTTTTCTTTGGGTCACCTTTTCTTGTAGCAACCCCCCCAATAAATAGAAAAAACAGCACGCATACAGTATGTAAGAGTAATGCGGCATCGAAGCCCATGCGGGGCCCTAGCCACTGTAGGGCGGGATTTAGCTCCCCAGACCAATCTCCGCCGTTGTAGGTATACACGATAAGAAAAGTGCTACCGACATCAAGAACCTCCGCAAAGAGAAAAAAGAGCATCCATTTCCGCCATGATAATTTTATAAGAGGAGTATAATAAAGAACGATAGCGCAAAGAATTATTAGGATCGCGTTAAACAAAAAACCGTGCGGCGATGCCAAAAATCGCATTTGCTCCTCCGTTTGTTGAAAACATCTATAATCATTTTAAACTATAAATACAAATTTGTCAAGACAATACGCATACGCAACTTCGTGCAATAATGAAGAAATGAATCTGGAAACGAAACTGGAAACAATAATCCGCCTAACTCCGCAAAAAAAGGCGGGGTTAAAAAAACTCGGGGTTGAAACCGCGCGCGACTTACTTACCTATCTTCCCGCGCGTTATGAAGAATTTGCGGGACTCAAAAAAATCCGCGACCTTATTATCGGCGAATCTGCGTCAATCATCGGCGAGATTGAAAACGCGAAAGCCGAAAAAACATGGCGCAAAAAAATGCTTCTTGCCGAAGCCGTTATTAAAGATGAAACCGGAACGATGCACGCGGTATGGTTCGGCCAGCCGTATCTTGCAAATATGCTGAAACCCGCAATGCGCGTACGGCTTTCAGGAAAAGTGCAATACAAAAAAGGAAAGCTTTTCTTCACAAATCCGACGTGGGAATTCCTATCCGCAGAACTACAAGCTACAAACTACAAGCTACAAGCTTCTACGCTTCTGCCCGTCTATTCCGAAACCTACGGCGTAAGCTCGCTCTGGCTTCGGATGCAAATTCAACGACTCATTTCGCAAATCCGCGACTGGCCCGAAATCCTTCCCGAGGAAATTTTAAAAAAATATCATCTTCCCGATTTTGAAAGGTCAGTACGCGCAATTCATTTCCCACGCACCCTCGGCGAAACCGAGGCAGCAAAAAAACGATTTTCCTTTGAAGAAGTATTTTTCATTCAGCTTGACCACCAGCTTGAGCGCGCAGAACATAAGAAAAAAAGGGCAAACCCGATTACGCCCGACAGTACGCTTGCGAAAGAATTTATTTCATCCCTCCCCTTCCCACTTACCAACGCCCAACAAAAGGTCATCTGGCAAATCTTTGAAGACATAAAAAAGCCAGAGCCCATGGCGCGGCTTCTTGAAGGTGATGTAGGGTCGGGAAAAACGCTTGTTGCGGCGGCGATTGCCTTGCAGGCCGCAAAATCTGGATTACAAAGCGCTATTATGGCGCCAACCGAAATTCTCGCGCGCCAGCATTTTTATGAATTTATGAAACGGCTTGAACCGTTCCGCGTACGAATCGGCTTGCTTACCTCATCAGAATCTCAAAAATTTCCATCAAAAATCGGCTATAAAAAGACCGCGGAAGTATCAAAAGCGCAACTCCTTAAATTTGTCGCTAGTGGCGATATTCAAATTCTTATCGGCACGCACGCGCTTATTCAAGACAAAGTGAAATTCAAAAAGCTTGCGTTTGTTGTCATTGACGAACAGCACCGCTTTGGCACCGAACAGCGAGCGCGGCTTGCCAAAGAAAAGGAAGAGGTGGCGCACCACGATACTATCCGCATTCTTAAGCCCTCGCAAATCGGATTTGCAAAAGCAATTCCACACCTGCTTTCCATGACCGCAACCCCGATTCCGCGCACCTTAGCACTCACAATTTTCGGCAATCTTGATTTATCGGTGTTGGACGAAATGCCGCCGGGGAGGAAAAAAATAATAACCAAAGTCGTCCCTGCCGCGAAACGTAGTGATGCGTACGAATTTATCAGGCGCGAAATACACGCAGGGCGACAGGCATTTGTGATTTGCCCCCGCATTGAAAAACCGGACGGCAAACAATATAAATCAGTGCGCGCGATGCAGATGTTTTCTGAAATGAAAGCCGTGAAACAGGAATACGAAAAATTATCCAAAGAAATATTTCCTGAGTTCAAAATCGCGATGCTTCACGGAAAACTCGCAGCGAAAGAAAAAGAAAAAATTATGAAACAATTCAAAGGTGGCGAAACGCACATACTCGTTTCCACTTCGGTTGTGGAAGTCGGCGTGGATATACCGAATGCGACGATTATGATGATTGAGGGGGGCGAGCGGTTTGGTTTGGCGCAACTGCATCAATTCCGCGGGCGCGTCGGCAGAGGAGAACACCAGTCATACTGCTTTGTATTTACCGATTCCAAAACAGCAAAAACGCGAGAACGCCTAAAGGCGCTTGAGACGGCAAAAAACGGGTTTGAGCTTGCCGAATATGATTTACAATTTCGCGGAGCAGGAGAGCTTTCGGGCGCGCGCCAATGGGGCATGTCGGATGCGGGAATGGAAGCCCTTAAAAATATCAAAATGGTTGAAGCCGCGCGGGAAGAGGCCGCCATGATTGTAAACGAAGACCCAAACTTAAAAAAATATCCGCTCTTGAAAGAACGGCTTGAGAGAATTTCACAAAAGATTCATTTTGAATAAGGAGCTTGTGAAAATATTCGATATCATGCTATATTGTGTATAGATTTTTTTTATAAAAGGAGGGTAACGAGATGTGCGAAAAATGTGCTAAACACGCCTACACGAGAATGATGGGAGAATGCAAAGAATGTTCCGAAACAACTAAAAGTACCGGCTATAAACTATGTCGCAAATGCGCAACCAAAAAGAACGTGTGTTGCGTTTGTCTCAAACCACTCCCTAATCGGCAATAATCATTGCCGATTTTTTTATTTTTTATCCCGACCTCGATATTTCGGCGTGACCCAAAAATTTGCCCCCTCGGCAAATTCCGGGGCTAACAAAACGTAAAAACTTTTACATTTCGTTAGCCCGCTTTTGAGTTTCCCGTATTTATTTATTGCGATACTTGGGAGTAACCCAAAAAATTTCTTCCTCAGAAATTTCCAGGGCACGAAAACGTAAAGACTTTTACGTTTTCTTAGCCCGTTTCTTGGTCACGCCTAAATTTGGGCGTGACCCAGAAATTTGCCCCCTCGGCAAATTCCGGGGTTAAAAAAAACGCAAAGCCCTTTGCATTTTTTTAACCCGCTTTTGGGTTCTCATATTTATTACGATATTTTGGTGTAACCCAAAAGCCCATATACCTCCCGAACATTAGGCGGGTTTGAGCGTCTAATCCCGGCAGAGAACCGAGGGTGACGATAATAAACGGAAGCAATGTCCACTGCCCGACCATCCAAAGATATTTGCGGAACGGATGCCGCGGAGGGCGCGGGGGAAGCAGCATGGTTGAGAGAATCGCGGATGTTATGAGCCCGAACATGGCGAGTGTCATCAAAAAACGCGTCACAAAGGGAAGATTATACGCAAGGGAAGAGGAACCGAATACCTGCCCCCCGATGAACGGCGGAAGCCAACCGAGCAAAAAAATCAAAAAGGAATTTGTGGACCACGACCAAAACCCGTCAAACTGGTTAAAGGTAAAATATAATTTCGTGCGAAGAGGAATCGCGCGATTCCGGAAAAATCCGAACAGCATATAGGGAACATTCTCAACCCCCCAACCCCAACGCCGCTGTTGTTTATACACATTTTTAATCGTACCCCAGAGCGTAGGTGCCACATTCGCGTCCATAGATACGGAATAATACAGCGGAACCACCCGATATTTGCCATCATAAAAAAGAAGCGATTTCCAAAAAATCCGCGAATCCTCCGAGACAATATTCGTCGGCCAGTAATCCATATCAACGAGCGCCTTGAACGGCATGGAATGAGAAGAAAACGTCGTGAGGCGTTCGGGACGCGCCTGCTGCATCATCTGCCAGAACGTGCCCGAGGTCGCAACGACGCGCGAAACCGCGGGGGCAGACCAGATGTTATTGTTATAGACCGGAATCGGCTGATACGACGTATGCAAAGCATCGGGAGCCGCACAATAATGATAGGTAAGGCATGAAAAATAATCAGGGCTTGCCTTGGTGTCAATATCAAAAGAAGAAACCACGATATCCTCATACGGAATACGCAGGGGGTCAATCAATGTTTCTTTTGCGCGACGAATCGCCCATGTTTCGTTCGCCCCCTTGCCCATAAGCTCTCCCGCAACTCCCGCGGGGTGCCGCGCCACAAAAAATTTAAAAAATACATTACCAAACTCACGCGAAAGTTTTTCCGCGATCTCTTCCGCCTCTTTCCCCGCTCGTTCTTCAATTCCCAGCACCACCATAATGCGGTCTTTTTGGTATGACGAACGCGCAAGCGATTCAACACTCTCCCGCACCACCTGTTCCTCTTCACGAAAAAACGGAAGAATAATAAGATGATATATTGTCCGCGTTCGGTACGCCTCAAGCTCGCTCAATTTCTTCTGCCAATCAGTACGGATATGCTCTTTCATTTTTTTATACGAAGCGCGAAGATGCAGCGAAAGAAAAAACGTTTTAATAAGCCAGTATAAATCAAAAAGAATAATAAAAATGCTCGCACCGACGGGTGCCAACCATGAGCCGATAAAAATACCGCTTAACGTCAGCCACGCCAAAGCGCCCGGCAAAATTTCAAACGCGCGATACAGCAACCGCTCACGCGGGTTTTTCAGATCATTCGCGTTTCCGATGTTTAAATAATATTTTTCTTGTTCCATACTATTACCCTGCCATACATACAAATAGCGGGATGGCCCCGCTATTTGTTGAAATCCGGGCGACTAGAGGGAGTTGAACCCTCTCCAGAAGCTCCACAAACTTCTGTGCTACCGTTACACCATAGTCGCCATACAACACTTATTAATTTCTACTCGCCATGTCCCTCGCTTCCTCTTTTTGTAATGCGCCCACAACCTCTCCCGCGATATCAGTAACCTTCTGCAAGTAGTTTCCCTTGTCGTTCTCGGGATCATCAATCGCATGCCCGTCTATATACAACACACCTTCCTTTTTCCGTTTCTTTTCAAAATCCTCTGCTACCAAATTGCCAAATACCCGAAGCGGAATTCTCTTACCTGATTGGATAAGTTCCAAAAAGAAATTCCTCCCGTGCACGAAATCAAGAGGCGACCCGACCGCTGTGTATATACGCAATTGTTCAAGTTCTTCGTCTTTTATAAAACCGAGCTCATCCGCAACTGCAAGACGGAGATCTTTCAAAAAATCTTTCTCGGGATTTGTTGGATCTAACCACAACTGAGATTCTCGTGCAATCTGAACGGCATCATCGAGTGAATAACGCGGCGCTTCTGCGATTTTGCCAGGTTTTAAAGTTTTTGAATTAACCCTATATTTTGCAAGAAGTTTTTGATATTTTGGATTTTTATCATCAATCGTACCCAAATAATCGGCTTCGCTTTTTTTGCCGATTTCATGCAATATTCTATTCAAATATCTTCCTCCGATACCTTCGTTTGCCATAACGCCCCCACGAGGAATTTCACCCCCACACTCATATCCCCCCGAAGGGAATCGAACCCCTATCAATGCCTTAGAAGAGCACTGCTTTGTCCATTAAGCTACGGGGGGAATGAGTGTGGGGGCGGGCCTCGATCAAGAATTTAAAAAAAAATCTACACAAAAAAGAATTATCTATCTGGGGGTCGTAGTGCCGCCCCCGTAGAGCGTTTTAAATCTTTCTCTGCGCGCGTCAAGAACTTCAAGCGCCCCCCGAAGCCCTTCGCGGTCAATGGTTATGCTTCGCACGACAGGCTCGGGATTTAAATTCACCACGCGATAACTATAGCGATAGAAAATAAAAATGTCAAGGACAAACACCCCGAGTGAAAAAAGTAACATTGCGATAAATCCCCATCGCACGATCATCGAAAATGAAACCAACGCGCGCAAACGCGAGATACTATCTTTTGATAAAAATGAGGGGGGAAACTGCATGTTACTTCGAAATAATCTGAAGATTAATAACAAGACGCGCGAATGAATCAAAAAATATAGGACGCTGGGTCAGCATCTCGAGAACAACCGCCCGTATTTCAATCGTATAGGGCGCTGATTCAAGGCCTTGTATAAAACGAGAAAGGTTCCGGTAGGTACCTTCCACGGTTACATGCAAGCGTTCTGGCTTCCCCAAAACTCCTTCCTCACCCTCAAGAGCAAGTAGAATGGAAAGATTATTATGCGAAGCGAGATCCTCCAAAAACTCAAAAAAGGCGAGGGGGCGCTCTACAAACATCTCCTCCACGCGCTCGACATCGGCTTGTAATTCCGCGAGCGCTGCTTCTTCACGCTTTGCTTCACTCCGGCGTATTTCAAGAGAGGCACGACGAATTTTTGCCGCCTCGATTTCCGCGCTCTCGTGCCGTACGCGATCCAACACAAAAAAGAAGGAAAACCAAAAAAGTATACTGACCGCACAAACGGCAAGAAATACCGAAAGAAGAAAATGGACTTTGGGATTGAGAGTACGAAAAAAACTTTTCACCCCGTTAGAAGTCTGCCATTATATAGTCAAAAAAACTAATTTTTGGCAAACATTGATTATAGAACTATGCTCCCGTCATCCAACTGCTTGAGACTTCTAACGGGGTTCATTTCAGTGTTCCTTTAAGAGTAAAGGCCACGTCGGTGAGCTTCACGAGACTCGAGAGCGGGGCTGAAATCTCTTCAACAAAACCGCTTTCTTCGAGAGAACGCTCAAACGCGAGAAATGCGTTTCTCGTGGGAGCAACTCCGTCAAGCTGAATGTTTTTTGTAAGAAAATCTATTTTTATCTCCCCTATTTGTATCCCCCCCGAAAGAGACACGAATTTCTCCAAAATACCCGAAGCGCGCTCCGATCGTTCCCCAAGCGCATAAATGCGTTTTGCTGTTGTATTCAAAAGAAGAATGCGGCGCTCAATCTCTTCAACCCCAAAGGCCTTAAGCGTTTCTTCCTCAACCGCAAGCTCCCGCAGAATTTCTTGCCGCTGGAAATTCAGAAAAAGAAACGAGGGAACGAGAAGAATAATAAACACGACAATCACAACACTCATTACCCCTCCGAACCAAAAAACAACGCGCCGGTAGAGCAGAAACCGGAATGTTTCTTTATCTTCTTTAGAGATGAGATTGAGATTTAACATGCCAATTTTATTTACGAGTGAAACGAGTAACTATACAATTGAGCACCCCCTCACTCGAAATGACATAGATGGTTTTACTCTAAAACTATGCAATAACAATAATTATCGCATCTGTAATTTCTATCTTCGACATTTCGAGTGAGGGGGTTAAGGTTTTGTTCCCAAAATTTGTTCGCCTCGGCTCCAAATTTTGGACAAAGCCCTTAATAGCCGGCGCCCCTGAGCGCTAATCCAACGGTAGTGGTGTAACGAATAATATCGCTTTTTTTCAAAGGCGGAAGGGTTGCGTGTTCCTTATTTAAAATTTTTACAAAAGGACGTGCTACCACGACTTCTTTTTTTAGGGCGAGCGAAAGATGTTTTTCAAGTCCCACAAGGTTCGCGTCTCCCCCCGAAAGAATAATACGCCGGATTTCAGGATCAATACCGTGGCGATGTTCGGCATGATCGCGATAAAACCAGAGTTGTTTTTTAATTTCATCCATAATAACGGAAAGCGTCGGGACCATCGCCTCAAAGAGAACCCCGTTTTTGAAACGCCTATCAAGCCCAATATTTTTTTTCAAATTCCGCGCTTCCTCTTGCGAAACGCCGAGTCCCTTCATAATCGCCTCATCAAAATCCTTGCCTCCCACTTCAATACTCACGGTAAAAATCATGGAGCCGCCCCCGAAAATAATAAAACCCGTATGCGTTGCTCCGATATCCACAATAATAACCGCCTCCTTCCCGCCCGGATCCTCAATGACGGCGCGACTGATAGCCTGCGATTCAAGCTCGAGCGCTACCAGCACGAACCCCTCATGCTTCAAAACGGCAACATACGAATCCACAAGAGACTTGGGAAACGCCGTCACGAGAACATCATAATGATCGAGGTGGTTTGCCACCGGATCAAGCACCTCGTAATCAAAATAAAGTTCCGACAGTGCCAGAGGAATATTGCCCTCAAGTTCCCATTTAATAACCGAGTCAACTTCCTGCAATTTCACCTTAGGAAGCTGGATAACGCGTACAAAACTTTTCTCTTCCGGAAGCGAGGCAACCACAAATCGATCACGCACCCGCTTTCCATCCGCATCGCGAAAGTCGCGCAAAAGTTTTCCGAGTTCCGCCGGTTTTTTGATTTCCCCGCTCACCACAATACCCTCCGAAATCTCCATTTCTCCGAACTGGGCGATATCAAAGCCGCCGTTCTTATTTTTTGCAAGCTGTATGAATTTCGCCGTTCGATCAGAAATATCCAGCCCGAATGCGGGCGGATGCGTAATGGTATCAACCCATCGCTCCAAAAACTTCACCCCATTAGAAGTCTGCCATTATATAGCCAAAACTAATTTCTGACAGACATCGGTATTATATCGTCATAACCCCGCTATCCAACTACCCAGGACTTCTAACGGGGTTCATATTCTTTATTATACAACGAAACCGCGAAAACAAAACGGCTACTATGAGGATAAACCCCCCACACCTATTGTGGGAGTAAAAAAAAGGCCGCCTGAGAGCGACACACAAAACGAACGAAACTCCTAAAATTGAACCTTCGGGACTTCTTTTTCGCTTTCGGTGATTTCAAAAAAATCCGCCTTTTTGAACCGAAAAAATGTGGCGACAAAATTAAAAGGAATGGATTCCGTTTTCACATTCAATTCCCGTACCGTTTCGTTGTATACTCTCCGCGCTTCCTGAATTCTATTTTCTGCTTCTGCAAGTTCGCGCTGAAGCTGCAAAAAATTTTGATTCGCTTTCAGGTTTGGATAATTTTCCGCAACAGCAAAGAGAGATTTAAAAAGCCCCGTCATCATATTTTCAGCATCCTGATATTCGGCAACCGTTTGGGCGCCGGCAACCCGAGACCGCGCCTCGGTTACTTTTTCAAAAACCGCCCGTTCGTGCTCGGCATATCCTTTAACGGTCTCGGTAAGATTGGGGATGAGGTCAAACCGGCGTTTTATCTGAGTTCCGACATTCGCCAACGCTTCATCGGCTCTTCGCCGCGTCTGAACGAGAGAATTATATGCCAACACAAACCAACCAACGAAAGAGCCAAACCCCGCCAAGATGGTATAAAAAATATATAAAAAAAGCTTCTCAAAATTTATAAAATTTTTCAAAAAAGAAATAATTTCCATATTTTGTATAATTTATATGATTATCAATAAAACCATACTTCCATTATATCACGGAACTCGACGAAAGGCACAAAAAGTTATCCCCATAAAATTATCGATTCATATTGTTCCGCCGGGTGGTATTTCGTTTTGCTTATGATCACGATACTCATACTGCCACGAAAAATACCGGCCGTGTTCTTTGAGATGGGCGTATATATCAAACATTGTTTTAAAAATTATAAGAACCGCGACAACCGTAGTAAGATACGGAATAAACACGAGGGTTGTTCCGGTAATAAAAAGGGCGCCCCAAATCATGCCGACTCGGTCTATGGGATCGGAAAGTTGTGCGGCAAGATCAGAATGAAGAAATTCCTGCTTACCGACAAAATTGAAAAAATATGAATAGCCGTGGTTAAACAAAAATGACGCTGTTCCTATCACAATAACACCAAACGATTCCCGGATAGCTATACCAAATACGATTGGCGCGCTCAAAAGAACCCGAAAAGAAAAGGTGTCGATGGAAGCAAACCATGTAAAAAATATAAGAAAAAGCAGGCTGGTTATCATGCCGAACCAATACACGCCAACATAATCCCGGATAATTTTGGAGACCGGAACAGCCCCCTTGGTGTGACGCACCGCAAACGCCACAACCCTAATCTGTCTTTCCGGCGGCGAAAACTCGGCTACCTTTTTTATCTTAAGAAACGAAAAAAAACCGATAAACCCCGTTTGCAGCCAATAGGTAAATAATACCGCGAAAGGTTCCCAGCCATACCACAGAACGCCCGCGAGGGGTATGCCGTTAACAGCAACAATGCCAAAAACGGAAGGGTACTTACGCACAAAATCAATAATGGTGCGGGTAGAATCCGGAACACGATGCAAAGCGGAACCAATGCTCTTCGCGGCCGCCGCGATACTCATGAGAAAAGAGAAAATCGCGCGGCCAATAATCCAAAGCCAAAAACATGAAAATGCGATAAACAAAACAACCCCAAGAACAGGCGTCAGCGTCTGAAATGAACCAGTAGAAAATAATTCAACGTCCATACGTCTTACTGCCGCACGAGAGAAGCAATTTTTTCGAAACCATAATCAACCGCGGTAAAAAACTGCTGGGGGGACATGCTGCAATTTTTTGAATCGGTATCGGCAATAAACCGGCTCCACTTCTCCTGCCATGCCGCATCCCCGACTATGGAAAGTTCGCGATCGATAGCCGTACGATCCGCGGCATTGAAACATTCCGGCGGCTGTTTTCCAAACGTCCCCGACATGAGCGAGAGTGCGCGCGTAATATTCGGAATAAGCTTCAAGTTGTTCCGGAGGGTCGCAAGTGTTGTGTTTGTCATCGTTAAATTTTTTTGTATGTCCGCGCGCTCCTTCTCCTTTGCGTCAAGCTTCAACTGAAGAATCTCCACCTCCTTCCCGAGATCGGTATTCTTAAAAATCGCGAACTCCGTTTCAAGAGCGCTTTTTTCATCCTGGAGCACGGCATATGATTCCTCTGCCTTTGCTAATTCTTGCTCTGCATTTCGGGACTGAACCAAGAAAAAAATGCTTCCCAAAATTCCCGCTGCCGCGATACCAATATAAAGGATGTTTGTACGATTATTCATAAAAACTTATACTTCTTATTTTCCGTATTTTTCTAATATCACTTTCAGTTTAGCTTCGACGCCGGGAAAACGTTTATTGATATCCTCGCCGGGCACTCCGCCGGGAAATGTGCGATACATAATAATGTCATTGAGATTATTTTGCGATATTGCGGATTCCAGCTTCCGGAAAAATTCGTCCATGTTGTCCATTAAAAGTGCGTCGGCGGGAACCTGCTTTTTCTGAAAAGCATTTTCTAAATCTTGCATGGGCGCTTTGGAATTCAATGTTTTTGCGTACACGACTAACGCCTCAATTCCGCGGCTAGTATCACTCCATAAAGATTTTAATTCTTCAAATGATGAATCACCCGAAAGTTTTGGCTCGGCACCCTGAATTTCATTCTCAAAAAGATTTTTCGCAACTGCTTTCGCGCGAGGCATCACACTTTCAAAAAGCAAAATAGCATCCCCAATAGTTTGAGGTTGTTTTTGCGGACTTCTGACCGGCTCAAAGACCTGAAATAGTTCCGCGGCACCGGCAAAAAACAAAATTTTATCCTTCGCATCAGAATTTGCCAGAAGAAAACGCTCCATCACCGCGCTCATGCCATCTTGCACCTCCTGCATTTCTTTATCGAGCCACGGCGGAGTAAGCGCCATTAATTCGTCGCGTCTCGCTTCAAAAAATTCCTGTCGTAGGCGGAGAATTTCAAATGCTCCTTCAAAATCTTGATTATTTTTAAGATTCGCGACGTTCAAAAGGTCATCCGCTGACTGCATTTTCTGAAAAACTCCCGCAATCCCTTCTCCAAACTGCGCTGGCTGTTCTATCATCAAATACCAATATCCTCCTCCACCAAGAAGAATAAGTACCCCAATTCCTAAAATTATTTTTTTTATCACGTTCAAGGCAGAAGGTTACGGATACTCCGAGTAATAACGATTACGGCATCAGCAATGGTATTGCCATTCCACGACATCTTTACAAAATCAATATCCCGCTTAGCAATGGCCCAGGCCTCGGTAATGCCGGTCTCTTGTATGACAGATATTTTTGAGTCCGCCGCCGCAACGCTTCCCGCGTTGGGACCAGCGCCCACCATGCGGTCAATCGCGTCAATCGCATCAAGCCGCGCGCGAATTTTTGAACTATTGGCACGAGCCGTCTGCAGTTGACTAGCGAGCCCTAATTTTTCCTGCACGACAAAAGCAAACTCTTTTTCCTTGGCCGCGAAATCCCGCTCGGCGGTTTGCAACTTCAGTTGAAGAATTTCGACCTCTTTCCCAAGGTCAGAGGACTTCAATACCGCAAGCTCCGTTTCAAGGGCGCTTTTCTCGTCTTTACGTTGTAGAAGCTCTTGATTTATTTTCGTAATCGCGTTTTGCGATGAAGTATTTTGTATAGAGAAATACCCCGCGCCTCCCAAGGCGAGAACTGCTACAAGACCGATGGCGACTGATATATACATGAAACGCAGTGCCGCGGCTACTTAATGATTATTTGATACGGCTTCGTCCACGGTCCGCCGATTACACCATTGCTGTCTATAACTTTTACGGAGAATTTATACGTTCCCGGAGTTGTGGGGGTACCAGAAATAGCCCCCGTTGTTGGGTTAAGAGTGAGACCAGGAGGAAGCGTTCCGTACAGCATGCTCCACGCATACGGCGCGACACCACCGGAGACAGAAAGCGAGATACTCATTGGTGCGCCCGCAGAGAAAGTACTGTACGTAAGATACGATGAGGAAAGCTGCAAAGGATTAGATACCAAAACGTTATACGGTTGCCAAGCGAATTGGCCGCCGATGAAGGTCAGAGTTTTCGGAGTGCATCCGTTTTCAAGCCCGATTTTAATTGATGGTGAAAGATACACTACTGTGCCGGCGGCATCCCATACTCTCACCTGCAAATCCGTATTGAGCGCAAGAATTTGCCACCCCCAATATCCTGAATCGGGATAATAAACGCCCGGAGAATATGTGCTGATGAGGTCGGTATGCACATAAAGCCCCGTTCCCGGCCACAAGGGGACGTCTCCCAAGCTTATAGTGCCGTTGTTAAATATGCCGGTTTTATCGGCAAGAAGATCAAAAACGTGATCCCTCCAGAAAGGATTTTCCGCTTTGTATGCGTAAGAATAATTATAGTCTTTGAAAATATCATATCTCCAATTCATGTAGCAGGTGGGCCATGAGCCGACAGGCATGACATATCCTTTTGTCTGAAGGGCGGCTGTAGTCGTGGATACGGTAAATTCGCCATTCGCGCCGGTATTCATATAGCGCCCCCCGCCATCAAGATAGAGCCGGGTATTCGCCATTGCGGCGGTAGAAAACCGATTGATGAGCCTGCCGCTCACGGTCACTGGATCGGGAAGTGCTGTGATAGTAAATTGAGAATCGCCTACATCGCTTACCAAAGCATCTCCTACATCAGAAATTTTAATAGTATAATCATTGCCCGCGGGTATATCAGAGGGAACGGGTGTTATATAATTGAAAGTTCCCGACGTATATGTGGCGGTACTCCATGTGTATCCCTGAACTACGTTAGACGCTAACCGACGATAAAATATTCCACCCTTAAGAAGATCGACGTGTACGGCTTTACTTAAAATATTAGCTGAACTCCACCTGACATACCCCTTAAGGTCGTTGAACCACGTTTCTCCTCCGTTAGGCACCAGCACCGAAATAGTTGCTTTCGGCGCAATGGTAAATGTTGCGTCGCTTACATCGCGAACCGAGGGACTGAGAGCTTCAGAAATTTCAATAGCATAATCTGACGCGACAGGAAGCGTGGAAGGCACAACCCACGTGGTGAAAAAATCTCCGGTATCAGCGCCGAGCGCAAAATTTGATGCAATAGTTACGTATGAGCTTCCTCCTTTTAGCAGTTTGATGTTTGCGGTTTTGCTTACAATGCTCGTAGCGCTCCAGCTTATAGTCGCTGTGGTGCCGTAAATAAACTTCTCCCCGCCATTCGGCGAAATTACCGTAATAGACGGAGCGGGAAGAACGCGAAATGCCTGATCGCTTATATCAATATTGCCGGCTTGATTTGTCGCTTGATTCCAAATCACGACATTGCCAAATTCGTCTTCTGATGCCACAAGGATTTTATAATTCCCGGGCGCTACCGGCGAACAGATGGTTCCGGTAGAATCGCAAACTTGCTTGGCATCCCACGTAATCGATCCGTTTGGTAAAGCGCTTGTGGAAATCCATCCCGCGATGAATTCACCAGGATCAGCATTTAACGTTGCGGCTTCCTCCAAAAGTGCTACATGCACCGTGTCGGTGCCGCCGGTCCAAGAAATAATGCTGTTCGCGCCCTGTACAAACTGTTCGCCTCCGTTAGGTGCCGCTACATTAACCGGAGTAACGATTTGCGTAAGCGTGAAAGAAACATTATTGCTTACCCCATTCGCATTCGTCACGGAAACATCGCACGGATTCACGGGCTGGCATGGCGTGTTGCCGGGAACTTTGAAAACAAGGGTTTTACCGTCCGAAGACGCAAGACCTATGCTGGCGCTCGTGAGCCCACCAAAATTAATTGAATTATTTGTGGAAGTAAATCCTGATCCGGTAATAGTCACCAAAATTCCGACTTGGCCGAATGACGGAGAAAGCGAGATAATTTGTGGCGCTACAGGAGGCGGCGGAGGCGGGATAAGTTCGGACGGCGGCTGCGGTTCAGGCGGAAGCGGAAGCTGTGTCACCTTAAACGGTCTCGCGTTCGAAATGCCGTTGGCATTAATAACTTTGATCGGACAAGCCTGATCAGGAAGGCAGGGAATATTTGGAGTAAGCGTAAAAGAAATAGTCCCGCCGCCGTCATCGGAAAGAAGCCCTTGCAGAACCGTTTTTCCTCTCACAAAAATGGCATTGTTTTCAAGAGTGAATCCGGCACCCGTGAGAATAATTTTTGTGCCGATGGGACCGGAGGTGGGCGAAAGGTCCGTAATTTTTGGATGCTTTTTGTGGTTTTTCGCCGCTATCAGTTCTCCGATTTTTTCGCGAGTTTTTGGGCCGACCACGCCCACGATTTCAAGACCGAATTTTTTTTGGAGTTTTTTGACTGCGGCATCGGTAAGAGGACCAAAATTGCCGGTAACAAAACCCTGCGGATACACATCGGGAAATTGTTTCAGAAAATCTTGAAGTTGTTTAACCCCCTCACCCGAAGAACCGCGCTTCAGGGATCTGGCGATATTCAATCTCGGCCCCGTTTTGATTTCTTCAAGCTTAGCTTGCACATACTCCACTTCCGCTTCCAATGATTTAATCTCGCGCGTATCGCGCGCAGTTTGCGGCTTGGATTTCAGCTGTTCGATTCTTGATTGATACGATTGCAATTCGCTCTCCAAATTCTTAATTTTACTTTCGTCAACCGCAGCAAGAAGAGATGCGAAAGCAGCATTAGGCGCGGAGGACCCCCGCGCTGTCAAAAAGGACGCAAACGTAGCATGAAAACTGCTCTGAAGTTGCTGCAACGTATGATCAACCGCATGATCGGCCAAAACAACAGCCGGACCCAAAATGACCGCTGATAAAAAAGCGGCCGATATAAAAAGGTTTTTTATTTTCATATTGATACAAAATCGTACTGCCAATGGCTAGTGCGATTTCGCTATTTATAGTAAGAGTTTACGACTCCTTTAGAGTACCATGGGGAGGGCGGGTTGCCATTATTTGTTATCCACACCGTTTTCATGAAGGCACGCCAACTTCTTTTTGCATAACCAGTATCACACTCCCGCTCGTCAAAAACAAAAACCGTCCGCGCGCCTTACGCTCGGACGGAAAAATCAACCGGGCAAACCCGATATTATTTCCACCACTCTTGCGTGGTAAGAAATTTTTGGGGATCCACCCCGCCAACAAATGCAGAAAGACCGCTATCTATAAGTAACTTGATGCATCTTCTGCAGCCGAATGGATTCGGACGCTTTATAGTAAACCAGTCCGGTTTTTGATTTCGATACCATTCTGTATTCAACAAATAATCATTTATCATCAAGCTGTCATAATTTCCCTCGCCCCTGCTGCCATCTACCCTGGTAAATTCTTTACCACACAAATCACAATTTTTCATGGTGTCACTCCCTTTTTTTAAATTTCAAACAACAAAACAAGCATAGCGCAAATTATGGAGTATATCAATATACAATCCCTTATCTCCTCCACCCAAGGCGTTCTGCGTAGAATAATTTTCCATTGCGAAGATGCGGGAACAAAACGGCTCATGTGAGGATAAAAAAAGCCGCCGAAACGGCGACCTTAAACTAAGAAATTTTGGGAGTCCAAAGAGGACAACGGGTTACTGCAAGAGCTACGTTTTCACCAACACACACCTTATAAAACGCTTGAGCAATATGACAATTATCAGGTTGGCCCGGCTTCAAATTTCCGCAATTCAAACAAAGACATTCGTTCCGCCGCAGAGATTCGGTCGTGGGGTTAACCCACACTTCATTTTTATAATGCACTTCTTTTCTTGGCTGTTCTTTCAATTTGCACCTCCCAGAATAACGCGAAGAACCACAGTCAGCATACCCGACACATCAAAAAAAATCAATCAACATTATCCACACATCCCAACCCCAAAGGTGAGGCGTCTTTGTATGCGAGACCATCTGAAGGCCAAGCAAAAAAAATATTGAGGCGAAACCTTTTTTCCGTCCTAGAGCGTTCGTGTGCGAACGCACGGACTAGCTCAAGGTTTCGCCTCAATATTCCTATAGTAACACCCAACCCAACAAAAAAAGGCGAGACGGATAGTATTTTGCGGCATGTGGAGATGCAGCGCACACATGGTGGAGCAAAGCGAAGAGGGAGACCGCGGCTCCGACCGAAGTCGGAGAACGCGGAGGGTTCCCCGAGCTTTACGGCTCCATGTGTCTGCGTCGAAACCCTTGACGCAAAATACTATTCGCCTCGCCCTTCCTCACTCCACCTCTTTCCAGCGCTTTATACTATACCCCCCGCCCGGACCCGCGCTAAATTTCAGATTCGCAATCCCCTGTTCATAAATTACTTCGGCATTGGGCGAAAGAGACAGGCCGCGCGCCGTCACCTCGGTAACTTTAATACCGTTATGCAAATTTACGAGGCCGTTTGGCGCATAAAACACAGCACCTGTTGCGTTATTATGCAAATCAAGCGTAGCATTGTGATGCGTGCAATTCGACGTCTGATCCCCCCCGCGGCACTCCGCCAACGCGAGAACGATAAGATAACTACCGGGCGTATCCGACCCCTTGAATTGTCCGTTATTTTCAAAATGTCCCCAACCATCGGCAAGTAACGTTCCGCTCAATTCGCCATAGGAACCAGCAAGGACAATTTTACCGCCGTTTCCAATATCAAGATTTTGTTTCACCCATACCGTTCCGGCAAGAACAAGCGTTTCTTTGTTGTCTAAAATAAGATCGCCCTCAATGACACCCGGGCCAATGGGCGTTGTCGTGTCGTCCGGAGGATTATAATCACCCGCGGAAATGAGGTCACCCGCTTCCGCTTCATCACGCCACGCCTGAATTTGCGCGTCAGAAATAGGATAGGCAAGGGGCGCTGGCTCATCCGGAACCGCAATGGGAGTTGTTTCCGTTCCGTTCACCACACAATCAATGAGCGTATTATATGAAGCATCTCTTTCAATATCATCGGAACAATTCGTAATGCTATCAGCAACAACATTCGCATCCATATCGGAATCATCAACGGAAACCGCGATAACGTCGCCGGCAATTTCACTCCCGGTCAGTATATTCACTTTCGCAACGCCGCCGATAATCATATCACTGATAAAATTATCAAACCCGCCAAGCCATATTTGAAAATTCAGATCGCCCGCAATGTTTGTCCAGCCAGATTTTGTCCAATCCTTCGCCCATTTTGGAGAACCATTTGCATAGTCCGCTCCGGAATCAAGACCCCAAATCCAATAATTATCGTCATCGCGCTCAGCATCAGTAACAATCCAGTATGTCTGCCCCGGGATGAGCGTTGGGTTCACATCAAGACCAACATCAAGAAAGGTAAACGCGGACGCCGAGACCTGGCTGGTTTGAATGATGCCCTCCGCCATAATGTCACCCGGATCATCTCCCGGACTCCCTCCATCATCGTTAATAATTTTTACGGAAAGATTTGAAGGAGAGCCGAATTTTTTTAAATGCAAGCTCACGAAATTTAGGGTGTTTTGCACGCTTACCTGAAAACTTTGCGCGGCGTCAATCTGGTCTTTTGTACCCACGCGTCTGCCAAATGTAAAACTCGCATCTTGTGTTTCATTTGATTGGTCAGCGACTGCCGCGGTTGCTTTTGCGACGATCGCATCTCCCGTAATTTTCGAGCCCTGTTCCGCTCCCGTAATGCTCCCGTTTGCATAAACACTTCCCGTAATCACGGCATTATTCTCAAACGTGATACCGTCATCCCCCACCTGCACGCCGTATAAAAATGAAATGCCGGCACCCGTATCAAGAATGACGCGATCGCTTCGAATGCCACTTCGCACATCTCCCTCTCCCGTTACCTCTTTTGTGGAACCAACATTCGCAACGGTAGTAGTAACAATGAAATCATCAATCGTAAGCATCTCGGAATTTGAATACTGAAGACCACCCATAATCCGATAGGTCACATCCTCAACCCCCGCCTCGGAGAGATAAAAGCTTTGCTCCGCTCGCTTCAGCTCGTGCGAAGCATCCGTCTCGCGCAGGGCCAAATACGAAAACCCAAGAAGTCCTCCTAAACTCGCGACCATGGTGAAAATAACCAAGGTCATAACAGCTTGGCCATTCCGTAATTCTATTCCTTCAAAAATTTTATTTTGAGCTTTCATTTCTTTGTAGGTCTGCAAATGCCTAATTGACCTAATATCTAATCAATGCCCAACAATGAAATGTCTAATGTCCAAAATTTTTAGCCATTGGTTATTTAAAAATTGGGATTTGATTAGGAATTAGAAATTAGACATTAAGAATTTTGTTAGTAGCTTCCCCGCATCACCGCGGTTCCATAAAACTTCTTAGTGACGGCCCTTTTGGTCGTAGACGCCTGAAGTTCAAGTTCTATTTTAACCGCCACGGAATTCGCCGAGGTAATCTCGCGCAATACAAAATTAGTCACACCGACGTCATCAGTATTGAGCTGAATCGCCCCGGCACTTCCTTTCTGAAACAAAAGATTCATACCCGACACCTGAATATCGCCGTCCACCTCAGTATCATCTGACGGACTCGTAAACGTCACAAACGAAAGACGACTCGGATGGACGCCGAACACAGACGACGCATACACGGATTTTCCAAAACGGATCTCACGAATCATGCGGCCCATGATGAGTTCGGCGCTCGCATTGACTTGCCGCGTGAGCCGCACTTCCCCAAAGGCCGAAGAAATTAAAAGAAAGGTATTTATGGCAAACACCGAAAGGAGCGCCAAAATTGCGCCGTAGATAATAAGTTCAATAATGCTCGTTCCTCGCATATCGTAGTCTATTAATTATTGAACAGGTCGGTAATATAGGTCGAAATTGACTCCTCATACGACCTGCTGCGGTTCGTCCATGAAACCGTCATATCAATCCGGCGCGTATCAGGATCAACGGTCCCATTGGACGAAACAATATCGTCTTCGGCGTCACGCTCTACTTCCCCAAGCACAAAGCTTCGCGTGAAAACGCCGTCGAGTATCTGCGTAATTGTTGTTGTCGCCCATTCATTGTTTACCGTATTAAATTGAAGATAGTACATTGTATTCGCATCGAGAGAAGCTATGTTTTCCGTCCACCCATCATCGCGTATCGTCCGTACCGCCTCAATTCCCTCGCTCAAAAGAAAGACCGCCTGCAGCCTTTCGGTGCTAACATCAACCAAACGAAGGGTCAACTCAGCAATATTACCGAGCATCAAAAAAGCCCCCGCGATAATCGCGACTCCTACGATGATTTCGATGAGAGCAAAACCTTTCATGCCAATGGTGCCCGCGAGGGCAAGTTACGGATAACGCAGCCCGAGTGGCTGCAACATTGAGCACCCCCTACACTCAAAATGGTATAACGCCTGCATTGCTTGTAAGTATGAGGGGGCATTCATATATTATTTTATCCCCAAGATTTCTTCTGACTCTGTCGGGCGTAAATGCTATACCATTTTGAGTGTGGGGGTAAAGATTTGGCAGCTGCAATTTTTTCATCTGCTGATTCAAAATTGCAGGCCAAGCCCTTTATTTTATCTCAACGACTCCCGATTTATAAACCTGAACTTCTTTTGTCTTTGACGGTTCCTGCTTTATTTGAAGCGTAATCGTGCCGGTGACATTCGCTTCTCCGGAGAGACGCTCAAATACCACCTCGTCTCCCCCCCCAAGCGAAATTTCGCTTATGATAATTCGAAATGGAAGCAGGGTTTCCTCATTAGAAACGGTATCGGGATCATATGTTTGTCCCTCAAACAACACCAGCGCATCTGAATCAAAATGAACTCCATACGAAAGCTGATTTTTTCCGGCAAGAGTCCGGCCGCGCGCATCACGCAATACCCCCGCTACAAAATCCGCGGCACGCGAAAGCTCCCCTGATTCCTGAAATGACGAAAGGCCCGACACCACAATTGCCGCAAGGAGTGCCAGTATTCCTACCGCAACGAGTGTTTCGATTAAGGTGAAAGCTTTCACAAGAACTCGACACCAATACACGAAATTCCCACGAATGTCACGAATACTTTTTTCATTAGTGTCATTCGTGCCCATTCGTGTATTTGTGTCGGGTATCAATTACAAGCCGCCCAACCCCGAATAAATCGGCTGCATAATGGCAACTGCAAAAAGACCGACGACCCCCCCGATGACAATCATTAAAACCGGCTCAATCACCGAAGAAAGATTTTTAGTCGTATCCGACACCTCGCCCTCGTAAAAAATAGCAAGGCGCAGGAGCATCCGCGAAATCGTTCCGGTTTCCTCCCCCACCCCCACCATCTGAACCACCAACGGAGGAAAGAGC
>JAUSFV010000006.1 GCA_030649305.1 bacterium | reverse complement strand
TATCAGGTGCATACCGCAGTTGGAGATGCGGCGGCGGGTGCGAAAGTAAACAGCAAAATTGTTCCGCTTGATTATGAATTGAAAAATGGGGACGTGGTTGAGATTATGACGCAAAAAGGCAAAAAGCCCTCGCAGGATTGGCTTGGATTCGTTAAGACCGGCCTTGCGCGGAAGAAAATTTTAGCACACACAAAGAAGGGGCATGAGATAGCCGCCTTTGCAAAGAAGGGGGGCGAATTTGTGGAACTTCGTCTGTCGGCAAAAGACAGGGTCGGCCTGATGAAAGATATTGCCGGCGTGGTTTCCCGTTTTAAAATCAGCATGCAGGGAATTACCACCGAGCATCAGAATCGCCTGTATCCCCTGATTGTCATCCGTGCGCCCATTAAAGATCGCCAGCAGCTTGAGCGATTGATGATTAAATTAAAATCGGTGAAGGGGGTTGAGGAGGTGGGGTATAAAACCATTCAGCATGGGGTGTGAAGCATGAAACATGAAGCGTGAAGCACAAAATCTTCGGAGGTTCAACCTCCGAAGATTTGGGAAAAACAATAAACGCTTGACATTTTTGAGCGGCTGGGTATAATGAAAACGATCCATAGCGGATCGTTTTTCTTTGAAAAAATAGAAAAGAGTTCGGATGTTAGAAAAGTTAAGGAAATGTAAGGATAAGCCCATTAGTTCTTTGGTAATCCTCGCGCTTATCGGTGCAGGTGTGCTTCTATTGTTTTTCGTCACGCAGCCTCTGGTGACGGAAGATTCGCAAACAATGCGTATTATTTCTTTTTACTGTTTGATGAGTGCGGCCGGCTTGCTGTCCGGTAGCTTGCAGATCACCGTTCTGTTTTGGGATCGTATTAAGAAGGAGGCAAACCATGAGTGATCCGTTGGGCCCAGGAAGCGTCATTCCACCACCACCGAAAGACAAGCGAAAGGAGGAATAGGAATATGCACAGGCACAAGCTTGGGTTGGTCAATTTGACAGCGGATGGCGTGCTTAAGGCAAATCGGTGTGTTCTTCCTGATTGTCATACCGGCGGTGAGCCGATTTTGATGGCGGGGGGAGATATAGCTCCGTCTGGGCTTGGACCAGCAGAGGGCGTTCGTAGTGATTTGCCCGTAGAAGCAAGACTTGCGCTTTTGGAGATGCACGTTCAAGCTCTTCAAGAACAGATAAAAATAGTATTAGAAAGTTTTGGAAACGCTTTTAAAGCATTATAAAAAGGCACATCATGCCGTGAGAATTTCACGGCCTTTTTAATACTTTTGACCGATTGGTTGCGGTTGTTAAAGTTTTTTACAAAAAGAAAAAGTCGCTACATATGGAGCGCTTTTTCTATCCTGTTGAGGCGAAACCTCTTTCCTGCTCGAACGCAGGCGGGCCGTTGAGGTTTCGCCTCGACATCATTCGGTTATTGGAGTCGGCGTGATATTTTTATAATCACACTCCTTACTGTTGCACTTCACCCCGTTTTTTAGCTCAATCAGAGGGTTGCCGCACTTCGGGCACTTCTCACCCGTTGGCTTGCTCCATGCCGCAAACGTGCAATCGGGCCAGCGGGAACAGCCATAAAAAATCTTCCTGCGTTTGGTGTGGCGAATGATGACATCCCCTTCGTTACAAATCGGGCATTTCATATTCAGTGACTGCTGGGGCGATACGAAACTTTTTGTGCTCTTGCATTCGGGAAAGCCGGAGCATGCCAAGAATTTTCCGAAGCGTCCGTATTTTACTATCATGGGCTTACCGCACTTTTCGCATACTGCCTCCGTGGTCTCCTCGGGGGTTTGTTTTTTTACTTCCTCCATTTTTTCTTCCAAGTTTTTGTGAAAGGGTCCGTAAAATTCGCCGATAATTTTTTGCCACTCCTGTTTTCCTTCAGCGACTTCATCAAACTCCTCCTCCATTTTCGCGGTAAACTGGATATCAACCACCTGCGGAAAATGTTCAACCAAAAGGTCGTTTACGACAAATCCGATTTCCGTCGGCACAAATCTTTTTTGTTCGTTTTTTTGCACGTAACCCCGATCCTGAATGGTCGCGATGGTCGGCGCGTAGGTTGATGGCCTGCCGATGCCGTATTTCTCAAGTATTTTAATGATGGATGCCTCACTGAAGCGCGGGGGCGGTTCGGTAAAATGCTGTTCGGGCTTGAGTTCAACAAGCGAGAGCTCTTCTTTTGGTTTAAGTTCCGGAAGAATAATATCTTCGGTTTTCATGGGGTATACTTTTAAGAAGCCGTCAAATTTCATGACGTGTCCTGTTGCGCGGAACGTATAGCTGGTAGCTGGTAGCTGGTAGCTGGTAGCTGCGATATCCGCGGTGGTTGCGTCAAAAATAGCTTCCGGCATCTGGGTTGCGATGAAGCGCCGCCAGACCAGTTCATAAAGCCGGAATTGGTTTCGGTTTAAAAATTGTTTTATTGAATCGGGTGTGCGCGCGGGGTCGGTGGGCCGGATTGCCTCGTGCGCTTCCTGCGCTCCCTTTGTTTTTGTTTTGAAGCGGCGGGGAGAGGAGAGCGCGTATGTTTCTCCGAAGGATGCGGTAAGAAATTCGCGCGCTCCCGCGAGCGATTCTTCCGCCATGTTCATGGAATCGGTGCGCATGTAGGTAATGAGACCAATGGGCCCCTCGCCGAGCTCAACCCCCTCATAGAGCTGCTGTGCAATAAGCATGGTTTGTTTTGCCGAAAATCCCATGCGGCGCGATGCTTCCTGCTGGAGCGTGCTTGTGGTAAAGGGGGTTGGCGGATTTTTGGTGACTGCGCGTTTCTCAACGCTTTCTACGCGCCACGCGGCACCCTGTAAATTTTTTGTAACGGCATCGGCTTCCGTTTTGGTTTTAACCGCAAACTTATCGAGCGTTGTTTCTCCTTCTCGTATGAGACGTGTTGGGAATTCCTCTTTTGTTCCGGTTTTGAGCAGGGCGTCAATACTCCAGTATTCTTCCGGCTTGAATTCTTTGATTTCGCGTTCGCGTTCAACGATGAGTCGCACGGCAATTGATTGTACTCTGCCCGCGGAAAGCCCCCGTGAGACCTTTTTCCATAAAAATGGGGAGAGTTCGTATCCGACGAGTCGGTCAAGAACGCGCCGTGCCTGTTGTGCGTTGACAAGCTTCATATCAATATCGCGCGGGTGCGAAAGCGCCTCTTCAATGGCTTTTTTCGTTATTTCATGGAAGACGATTCGTGCTACGGTAGCTTTCGGCTTTTTGCTTTCTGCTTCCTGTTTTTTTGTTTTTTTCTTATTTTTTTCTTCGCCGAAACCAAGCACATACGCTAAGTGCCACGCGATGGCCTCTCCTTCGCGGTCCTCGTCCGTTGCGAGAATAATGCGCTCTGCTTTTGCGGCTTTTTCTTTGAGATTTTTTACGTTTTTTTGGTGCTTGCGCGACACCACGTATTTCGGCTCAAAATTATTTTGTGTATCAACTCCCGTGGTATACGTGGGGAGGTCGCGAATATGGCCGTAGGAAGATTCCACAGCGAAATCCTTCCCGAGAAAACGGGAGATGGTTTTTGCTTTGGTGGGCGATTCTACAATGATGAGATTTTTCATAAAGGGCTCGACACTAATACACGAAATTTTCACCCTAGTCCGACCCGCGGACGGGTCTAGGACGAATAACACAAATGATTTTTTATTTTTTATTCGTGACATTCGTGCTCATCCGTGTATTTGTGGCGGGTCAAGCGCGTATCCACGCGTCTCCTCCGATCTTCTTTGTGAATTGTTTTAATTCTAACATAGAAAGGAGGGTGAGCACATCTTTTGCGTGTAATCCTGTTTTTGCGACAAGGTCATCCACGCTTGTTTCTTCGGAAAGCAGTTCCCACAATATTTTTTCGTCGCCTTCCAATTGTTCCGCAGCATCTGTTTTTTTCATGGGAATATTGAGTTCGTCCGCAATGTCCTTGGCGTTTCGTACGAGTTTTGCTCCGCGTTGAATAAGAAGATTCGGCCCCTCGGAATAGATGGAAAAAATGGAACCGGGTACGGCAAAAACTTCACGGTTTTCTTCAAGCGCCAGGCGCGCGGTAATGAGCGCCCCCGATTTTTCTTTTGCCTCTATCACGAGCGTCCCTTGTGACAATCCTGCGATAATGCGATTTCGCGCCGGGAAATGATGGGGGAGCCCCGGCGTCCCTTCGGGATATTCCGAGATGACAGCACCTCCCGCTTCAATGATTTTTTCCGAAAGTCCCCAGTTTTCCTGCGGGAAGAACGAAGCGCGGTCCAGGCCCGAGCCAAGCACGCCTATGGTTTTCAGGCCGCACGAAAGGGCGGTTTTATGTGCGATCGTATCAATACCGACGGCAAGCCCGCTTACGATAATAAGTTCGGCGGAGGCGGCAAGTTCGCGGATGAGCTTCTCCGTTGCCTCCATGCCGTAGCGCGTTGGCTTTCTGCTTCCCACAACCGCAAGCGCGGGAAGCCCTTCGGGAATTTGGCCCCGCACAAAAAGTTTTTCCGGCGGTTCCGCGGTTTCTTTGAGAAGCGAGGGATATGCCGCATCTTTTTTGTGAATTGTCTGAATGATTTCTGACATTAGCGCTTACTATATATAAAAGAAGAAAAATTGGCAAATCATGGCTTTTGGCGTAGTATGAGAAGAGCGTTCTTTTATAAGGCGAAGTTAGGGAAGGAGCAAGAATCATGCGGAGGGTAATAGCGGGCCTGTTATTATTATCTTCTGTTCTCGGCATCGGTTGTTTGGGGAAGAGCGCGGAAGCCGCGTATCATCCCGATGCAAGTTTTTTTAAGAAGATGGAGGAGCTTCTTGCCAACGCGCCATCTCACTATCTCCAGGCCGGAAATACGTATCAGGAGGGTGATGTTGCGTGGTTTGTTGGGTCGTCCTATGCGTGGGAGATGCAGCTTCAGGAATGGCGCTTGATTCGCGAAGGCGAGTATGCAGGAAATTTCAAGGTTAATTTTTGGAAGTGTTTGCCCGATCGTATAAAAAGCTGGAGCATGGTGTTATTTGAGGGCCAACTTATTTATGATCCGGTGGATGAGGTAATTAATTATGATCCGATGCATTCTTCTGAGGCGATCGCAAAGAGTGAAAAAATTCAGAAACTTTTGGCGGGGCTATTTTTGCAGAGTAAGACGGGCAGTAACGACGGCGCACTGTCTCTTGTGGCAGATGGCGCAACTCCCGAACAGCTTTTTGCCGAAGACCTTTTGCGGCATCGTTTACCATTTGTGAGTTATCAGCAGTATGGAACGCGCAGCGTTTCGGGTAGGATATATCCTTTGTATGTTGCTACGTATGGCAAGTCTTTGTGTATAGAAGACGAAACGCTTACTACGGAACTTCTTAAACGATACGGCCCTTTTTCCATTCACGGGATTATCATACAAAAAAACGATGTGGGAGAATGGCGGGTCAGCG
Source organism: bacterium (assembly GCA_030649305.1). GTDB lineage: Bacteria > Patescibacteriota > Minisyncoccia > Sungbacterales > GWA2-42-14 > JAUSFV01. The sequence continues at coordinate 69,274 of JAUSFV010000006.1, read as the reverse complement.
TATTTCGGCGTCCTAATCAAGATGATGAAGGTTTCAAGAAGTTCTGGCAGAATCTCGCGGAGGGAAAATTTTCATTTTCCGTTTTTCGGATAACAAAGGGCGACTTACCGCATCCTATGAATCATTTGGCGGATTCAATGTTGGACGCCATTGAATTTATTGCGGTGTATGGCGAGGACTCCCGATATCACTGTGAGCGTGCGATGCAGATATTTTTTCGGGGAGAGCTATCAAAAGAGGTTTCTGCCGCTCTTCCAGGTATATTACGAGACGCAGAAACAGAATAAAAAGTTTTATATTTTTATCGGTTTTGATGCAAAGTGTCAAGGCCGATTTTTTTCAATGAATTAAGCATTTTTATGTTCAAGGTTTCGCTTTGAACAGGTTATGCACAGACAACACAAAGAAGCGTTGTATGCAAGTTGACGGTTTTTTTACACGTTGGTATTTTAAGTGCAGACAAGAAAGGAAAGGGCAAGGTCTCGCGACCCCAGTCTATCCCTATGTCGCTGTTATTTGACATGCGAATAGGATAGACGGATGGAGGTTTGCGGGAATCTGCCCCTTCCTTTTTTAATTTGGCAAAAAAGGAGTGAAAGATGAAAAGAATGAAGGATGGTTTGATCGCGGTTTGGTTAGTTTCGATTTTTGTTTTTTCGCTCTCTGCGACACGGGTTCGCGCTGATACTTCGCATACTCCCGAATCTCAAGAAACATATCAGGGGGTTATTTATGCCGGCGTGCCCTGCGCATATTCCGAGAAGCTTGATGAGATTCAGTGCGGTTTATTCCCCCTGAAACAGGCAATCGGATTATTGCGGGACGGCTATGTAGAGCCCCTGGACACCCAAAAGCTTGCCGGAATTGCTATTGCGGCGGGCACGAAACATATCAAAGAATTTTCTTACAAACCGGAGCGCATCAAGGCGCTTGATATTGCTATGCGGGACCTTGAGGGCACGCAGGAAAAATATAATCCTAATGACTGGCAGTGGTGGCGTATGACGTATCTCCTTCGGCCTCTTTCCGGCGCATTAACTGAAGCACGGCCGGGCGTTGAAAAACTTGGGCCTCGCGCATTCGAGCTTTTGGTAAAAGAAGCGCGCGATGCCGCAATTTCCGCAATGATTGATACACTTGACCCGCATACGGATTATATTGCCGTGGGAAGTGAAATGCACGAGCGAGTTATTGAACGAGCGAATAGCATGAGCGGCAAGGAGAAATTCGGCGGAATCGGCGCGGCGTTGCGGGAATGGGATTCGGAAATCGGCCCCGTGTATGTGCTGATGCCGTTTCCCAAGACACCAGCCGGCGAGAATCTTGAGCCCTTTGATGAAATTATTCGCGTAGACGGCATTCCGGTAACGCGGGCGGAGGACGCGGCATCCAAGATTCGCGGAACGATCGGGACGACGCTCACGCTTTCTATTCGTCGTGATGGCATTGAGCGTGATGTTGTTCTTGAGCGAAAAGAAATCAAGCCGCAATCTGCGGTTGGCAAGCTGTATGTCGTTGGGGACGCTCGGGTATGTTATGTGTATACAAGCCAGTTTGCGGTTGGTATTGCCAAAGAAATACGCTCGCTTTTTGAAGAGAGCGGCGTGTGCGCTTCGGCAAATACTGCCATTTTTGATTACCGCGGAAACAGCGGGGGAATTTTGCAGGAAGCCATTGATGTGGTGCAGGCGTCTTTGCCAAAGACTGATGCTGATGTATCGCAGGAGGTTTTGATCCGGATTGTCGGAAGGTCTTCGGAAGTTATTACGCGCGATGCGGCATTGGCGATGCGTGCGTGGAAATATCCTCCGGTTATCCTTCAAGACAACGGAAGTGCTTCGGCATCCGAGATTGTTATTGGCGCTCTCACTCCGTATGTAACGAGTGTTGGTGACCGCACGTTTGGAAAATCAGCGGTCATGACTCGGTTTATGCTGTCTGACGGATCCGTATTTATAATGACTATAATGAAGTTTTTGCTTCGTGATGCGGCCGATCATGACGGCATGGGTTTTACGCCTCACGTTTATTTTAACCGCGCTATGTTTAAGCGTTTCGTTCCGAAAACGCCTCCGGAGCGCGAAGAAAATCAGGAACGCTATCGCGGGAGCGGTCCGCATTTTAGTGACGCGGAAAAACTCGTTATGTTCCTCGGCAATCGCGATCCTCAACTTGGCATTGCCTTGAGTATATTCATGCATCCGGAAAAATTTTCTCATAAACCTGTTTCCGAGAAAGGAGGGAACAAATGAAAAAAATGCTGTGCGCCGGTTTTGCGGCTCTGGCACTGCTTTTTCCGTGGGGGGTGCTGGCGGCAGAGCCGTTGGACCCCGCACAGGATTTAAAGCACGACATTGAGATTTTGCAGTTTATGATTTTGGCGGATTTGTCAAAGTATCCGCTTCCCACGATTACCATCGTTCCGGAAGCGGAGTTTGACGCGGCATTGCAGAAAGGCGTTGACGAGGGTAGGGTTCCTGAACGAAAGCTGGGCGTCTCTCAGTCCTGTGAAACAAATCCGGATTCCATCCTCATATCGTCTTCCTACGAGCGGATTGCGCGGGAGCTGGAAACGCCCCTTGATCCGTATAAGTATTTTCGTCTTGTGCGGGCGCATGGTTTATATCATTGGGCCATGTGTAAAATGGGTGGTCCCGACCGGTTTTGGCGATATGAAACGTGGGTTCGCGAAGAACAATATGCCTTTGTGATTGAACAGCGATTTTTTCAGGAGCAGCTCGGCATGATTGCGGCTCTCCCGGAGGATTATCAGTTTCCCCCGCGTGTGAATGAAATGACCGAGGGAACGCTTCCCGATGAGTCGCTACGCCATCAGCCCTGGAAGCTTGTGAATGACGATCAGAGCTTGACGCAGTGGCCGACCACATCGGGTTTTGTGTTTTTTGTCGCTATTGCGCAATCGGTCATGTCCGTGGAACGTCTTAACCAGTTTCCGAATTACGATGTGCCCGGTCAGCATATCCCGCGGGTTCCGAATACCTATGTCATGTATTATTATCAAGCCATTATGCATCGGGGCAAATACGTTGGATTTGAAAAGTTTGAGCTGGGTGGGGATAATGCGAAGATGGCATTCGGTCAGGGTCTCTGGGAACGAAAAGAGGCCTGGTGGGACAAAGGATATATCCCCGTCATGAAAGACGGCAAGGGTTTCGCACCCAATACCCCCGTCTATACGGGCGAGTGGGTTCATATTGTTGAACCGGGTGATACGAAGTAAAACATTTCATACAAGGCGCGCTTCGCGCCTTTTTTATTTGTTTGTCCGTGAGAACGAGCGCGGGGTGCGATGTTCGAGTGGTAACAAACAAATAATCCCGCTCCAATTTTGCAATCATAGAAAAGGATAAGAAGAAAATAAAAGAGGCAAGTAAAACAAAGCGAAGCGCGTGGCTCTCACCTCGTTAGATGCGCGAACGCTATCTAACGGGGCGGGTAGGCCCACCCTTGTTGGGCGAAGTCACCGCACCATCCCGAACGATAGTGAGATTAGAGTGCGCGATGCCATTTCATATATTTATTTAAGGTCTGGCACGAGAAACTTGTAAACCAAGACCAGCATAGTATGGGGCATACTCGTACCCGACCATGAGGAAATAATAAGGGGGTATCCAGTACTTCCGCGATACTGACTCTATCTTTTGCCGAGATGTCAGTTCGGGAGGTGTGGGATCCTCGCCAACTTCAGCGCTCTCTATGGTCGCGGAAGTTGCGGGACGCTTCGCGATGGCTGGTGTGCAAAATTGGGGCTGGGATTTTTCTATTGTATGGTATCCTGTAAAGAGTGAACGCATATGAAAGGAGAGCAGTCATGACGCCGGTTACTATTTTTGTTCTTTGGGTCTATTTGAGTACGCCTTCGGCGTTGTACGGAATTCCCATCGGGCCCGGGTGGCATAGTACGCCGTGTTATGGAATCAGGAGGCGTGCGACCTTGCGATAGAAAATGGGAAATTCTTGCTCCGTCACGAGCCGGAAGCGAAAATAATTTGTCTGCGTGGTGGTGATGCCCCGCCCGGTCCCATCGCGGAACAGCTCAGGCAGGAAGAATTCGGTGTTTCGGAAAGACCGGAAAGGACCGAAATATAACAGGGCGCGCTGTATGATATAGTGCGTAGGTATTAGGGCAGAAACAAGTTTTCTGCCTTTTTTATTTTGTATGTCAAGGTTGCGGAATGAATATAGTGTGGTACATCTGAAGCTAATTGCTCATTGAAAAAAAGGGGTCAAAAAAGTGTCTGATTCAAAATCGCTCGTTTGGGATAAAGAAACCATTAAATTCGCAACCTTTCTGTTTTTTATGTATTTTGTTCAGGTGATGAATACTTTGCCGGGCATTCCTATTAATTTTATGATGCGCAGTGTGATGAAATTAAGTCAGGTTGACGCGCAGTATCTTGTTGCGGCAACGGCGCTCGGCTGGGTCATTAAACCGCTGTGGGGGTATATCTCGCAAAACTTTCCAATATTCGGATACCGCCAGAAGACGTATGTTGTCGGGATGTCTCTTACCGCTTCGCTTTCGTGGTGGTTGCTTGCGTATTTTTTCCATACGCATGATATCGTATATATTGCGCAACACGGGTACTGGACGATCTTCTTCTATTTTAATCTTGGTGCTGCCGCATATGCGTTTGTGGATGTTGTGGGCGACGGTAAAATGGCGGAAGAAGGCAAGAAGAAAAATATTATCGATGCGCTCGTGAATTTTCAATGGATTGGTGCGGGTATCGCCGGCGTCATTGTAAATCTCTTAAGCGGTTATCTTTCCGATGTTGCAGAAAAAAATTTCAGTGTGTACTCGTTTATTTTTTTCATTGCGGGATTTCCGCCCCTGATTAACGTCGCTCTCGGGCTTCTGTCTGTAAAAGAAGAAAGAGCTACGGAGTTGTTTCCGTGGAAAAGATTTTTTGGTTTCTTGTTTTGTGTCGGTGTTAGCGTATCGTTGCTTATTGATCAACTTCTGCTTTTGTTTTTCAACCGCCACGGGTTGATTTCGTGGTATTTCACTCTTCCGATGGTATATAAATTATTTGTTGCTCTTTCTGCCTTCATGCTGCAGGCGTGCATCATCTATTGGTATTCCCAGAAACCGAAGTATTATTGGGTCATTTCTCTTTTTTTGTTTCTTTGGTATTTCAATCCGTCCGTTTCTCAGGCTTCATTCCGTTATGTTACCGAGGTGCTTAAATTTTCTGGTACGTTTCTTGGTATTCTTGGCGGGATCGGTGATCTGTTCGGCGCGATCGGTATTGTGTGTTATTTCTATTTTCTTCGTCGGTATCCCGGGGTTTCCAGAAAGCCGCTCCTCTATTTTTCTATTGCGCTTGGCGCATGCGGGCTCTTCGTCAGTTACTTGTATTACCTTCCGCCCGGGTATAAGCTTTTTTCGTTTATTCCAATCAATTTCGCGGTGGTGGCGATTCTCTCGGGCATCTTTTTCAATCTTTTCGGTGCGCCGAGTGTTCAGATACCGCTTGCAGTTGCGGCAGATATCTCGAAGCAGGGCAGAGAAGCGATTACCTATGCGTGGTTTATGTCGGTGATCAATTTTTCGAGGATCACGATGTCCGATTGGCTTGGCGGGTGGTTCTATAAGTCAGTCTATGATTATAAAATTGATCTCGCGTCGTGGCATTTCTTGACGTGGTGGGGCGGTGACGGGAGTTTTTTGGCAGATCCAACGCGCGTCTTAATTCTGCGGTTGTTTGTCTATATCAGTGCCTTCTTCACGCTCCTCGCAGTTCCTTTGATCTGGTTCGTTACATTGCCAGAAAGAAAAAAATGAAATAAGACAATAAAGCATTATGAGCCGTTTTCCAAGACGGCTTTTTTCTTGACTTTTTAACATGGCGCGATACCATAGAAACGGCTCTTTTTTGTTTTGCACTGCTCAGGAGGAAGCCATGCGATTGGTACGAGTGCTTCTTACGGTATTGTGTTTTTCGGTAATTTCTTGCGGTAGCGGGCCGGATGCTCTACCTCCACAGCCGCCTGACACGCCACCTTCCACGATTGCGCCGAGCGGTCCTAAACCGCCGGAGCAGGAAAGCGGCTTTGGTACCATTATCGGAGAGGTGCGGTATAAAGGAATGCCGCCACAGTCCGCAGTAATCAGCGTGACCAAAGACACGGATATTTGCGGTAAGGCAAAGACGAGCGAGTCACTTGTAGTCGGGAAGGATGGCGGCGTTCGTTTTGTTGTTGCATCGGTGACAGATCTCGCTCATATACAAGTGCTTCCTCCTCCGGGAAAACCGGTCGTGCTTGACCAGAAAGGATGTTGGTTTGACCCGCATGTGGTATTGGTGCCCGTTGGGGGAATTGTTGAGGTGAAAAACCCGGACGGTATTCTCCATAATTTTCATGCGGGTTCGCACAATGCCGCTCAGCCAAAATTTAAGAAAACGATGCAGGTAAAATTTGATGCCGCGGGTATTTTCAAGATGGCGTGCGATGTCCATCCGTGGATGTTGGGATGGGTGGTTGTTTCGGAGCATTCTTTGTATGCGCTGAGCGATGCGGGGGGTACCTTTATTCTGCGGGGTGTTCCCGCCGGAAAGCGCACTCTCAGGGTGTGGCATGAGACACTTGGTGAGAAAAAACTACAGGTTATTGTTGAGCCGGGGAAGGAGATACTAGTCCTTTTTGAGTTTTCCGGATAATGCGTATAGGAGAAGCCTCGTTGAGGCTTTTTTATTTTTTTCTTTTGTTGTATGGTAAAAACAGTTTTGTTCTTTGATATGCTGGAGGAGGTTTTCCATGCGATGGACTTTTTTATTCCGCGCGGCATTGATTGTGGGGATATCATTTTTACCGGCTGCATTCGGAGCGGATGGGGCGGAATTGAAATGGAATGAAAATTCTGCTTGTGCTGTATCTGGCGGTGTTTGCGGGGTTAACAGTACGAAGAACGCGGATGTATCCGATGTGTTGCAAGAAATACGCGCGCATGTGGAAAAAGACATGTTGCGCCTTCCATCTAATATTGATGCGTGCGTGCGCGAATTGTATGAGGAACGGGAGAAGGATCGCGATGCGGAAGAATATTGCGGCGATGAATACGCAAGGACCTACTCTTCTGATGAGTGGGAGTACTATGGTGAAGATCACCGTCTGCCTATTGTCGTGACAATAAAAAACAAAACAGGGATACTGTATATCCCTGCGTTTCATGATGATACTGATAAAGAATTTGAGGCGCGTGCGTTTGAACTTCTCTCGCGTGGCGCTACCCGACTGTATATAGATCTTCGTATGAATGGCGGAGGTTCGGTGGAGGGGGCGCTAAAGGTATTGTATCGTTTTGCGCGCGAGGGTGATCGTTTTCTTACGCTTCGTTTTCGAACGAGAGGTGATATGGTGTACGACGTGGAAGCCGTGCGGAAAGAATATGACCTAGAAAATCCCCCCGGCATCTTCCGCGATATTCCAGTATGTGTAGTCATTGATATGCACTCGGCATCTGCTTCCGAGATTGTTGCCGGAACCATGAAAGATTGGGGATATTGTGTTGCCGGCGGCACGTCATTCGGCAAGGGGATCGGACAAATCGTATTTCCCCTTCCGGACGGTTCTTTTTTGAAAATTACCGCGTTTGAGTATTTTGTCGGCAATATGCAAACAAAAATTCATGGGATCGGTGTGGTGCCGAACGCGCCACTTCCATCCGAGTTGAAGAAAAAATAAGAGCGGTTATCCGCTCTTATTTATTTTCTTATTTTTAATTGTTCAACCGCATCGGCAAGAATCTGGCAGTAGAGATTGAGCCCGACTCGGTTAATTGCTCCCGATTGCTCCCGGCCGAGAATATTGCCGGCTCCGCGGATTTCCAAGTCGCGTAGGGCAATGTCGTAGCCCGAGCCGAGTTCTTCAAATTCTTGTAATGCCGCAAGCCGCCGCAGGGCTTTTTCGGTGAGATGGTGTGATTTGTAGAAAAAATATGCGTATGCCTGCCTGTCACCCCGTCCGATTCTGCCGCGGATTTGATACGCCTGTGAAAGGCCGAGGCGCACCGCGTTATCCACAATCAGCGTATTTGCGTTTGAAAAATCAAGGCCGTTTTCAATGATGGTTGTCGCAAGGAGAATATTGCATTCTTTGTTTCGGAAGCGCTCAAGCGCCCGGAGCATGGCGCGCTCATTCATTTTGCCGTGGATGATTTCAATTTTCGCGTGGGGAATCGCGCGAAGTGCCCGAAGAAGTTTTTCTCGCATTATCTCAATGGTTTCTACCCGATTATGGAGAAAATAAATTTGCCCGCCTCTTGAGAGTTCATTTTCAATGGCGCGCCGTATGGTTTTTATGGAGCGGGGAAGTATGAAATTTTTTATGGGCATACGCCCTTCGGGCGGCGTATCAATCCGCGAGATATCGCGGAGATGCGTAAGCGCTAAATGGAGTGTGCGCGGAATCGGGGTTGCCGAGAGATTCAGAATATCAACATTGCTTCGCAGATGCTTAAAGCGCTCTTTTTGTTTGACGCCGAATCGCTGTTCTTCGTCAACGATTACGAGGCCGAGGTTTTTAAATGAAACATCGCGGGAAAGCAGGCGGTGCGTTCCGATGAGGATATCAATACCGCCATTATCGCACTCGCGGAGAATGCGTTTTATGTCTTTGGACGGGGTGAGGCGTGAAAGTGAGGCAATGCGGACAGGAACATTTTTAAAGCGTTCCAAAAATGTGCGTTCGTGTTCGGAGGCAAGAATCGTGGTGGGCGCTATTATCGCGACTTGCCTGCCGTTGAGAATCGCGCGGAAGGCGGCGCGCATGGCAACTTCGGTTTTCCCGAATCCGACATCTCCGCATAGAATCCTGTCCATGGGTTTTTCTTTTTCTAAATCTCCGTAAATTTCTTCAATCGCGCGTTTTTGGTCGGGCGTCTCTGTATAGGGAAACGCATCCGCAAATGTCCGCTCCATATGGTCGGCGTAATACGGTTGGCGCGAGGCTGTTTCGCGCGTGGCATAAAGGGCAAGAAGTTCTTTTGCTAATTTTTCCGCTCCTTCTTTTATTTTTCGTTTGGTCGTCGCCCACGTACTTCCGCCAAGACGATGCACGGTTGGCGTTTCAAATCCGATATAGAGATTGAGTTTTTTTTCCTGTGCGAGCGGTACGCGTAGCATGTCGGGGTTGGCCCCTAGGCGCGGGGGAGCGTATTCAATCAAAAAATAGTTATGTTCTATCCCACGAAAAATGCCGATGCCGTGGTCAAGATGGACAAGATAATCGCCCGCCTTTAGCCGCTTGAGCCCGCTTTCGGTTTTGAGCGCTTTCGTCCTGATTGCCGGCGTTTCTTTTTTGAGCGCGGGCATGATGCGTTCAGTTCGGTTTCCGAAAAATTCAACCGCGAATGGCTGGTCGGTATTAATCGGCCATACCTCAATGATATTTCCGCGGTTTGCAAATTCGCCCTTGCCGAATATTATATTCGTCCGCTCATACCCGAAATCAGTAAGGCGGCGCAGAAGTTCCGATGGTTTTATAACAAGGTCTTTTTCAAGAATTGCGATGTTGTCCTTCCAGAATGCCTTTGTTTTGAGCGCTTCTTTGATTTGTTTTTCATTTTCTTGGAACCACAAAACACCCCGTTCCAAAAATTGGGGGGTGATGGCGGCAATCATGACTTCTGATATTTCTTGTGCCGCCTCTGTCTTTTTTGTATTCGGCGGCGCGTTTGACATTTCTTATTCGTTTATGATATTTTAGATTTAGCAAAAAAGCAAGGTTCTTTAAGAAAGGAGATAAATACTATGAGGTTCGGGGATGTATGGTTTCTGCGGGGATGGATTATTGTTTCTGCTCTTATTGTTGGCATCTCCGGCCTTGAGAGCGCCCTAAGGCATAATTTTAGTCCATTGTACATTTTGCTCTTTATTTGTGTTTTGTTCTCCGCGACTGATGCGTCATATAGGTTGTGGCGGCTGGTTTCCGAGAAAGCAGAACAAGGGGAATAATAAGGATTGCGGAACGGGGGCGTCTGATGTTTCTTTTTTCTCTTTTTACCGCAATCTGTTTTGCCGTTGTCGTTTTCGCGGTCCTGTTTCATTTTGCCGGATTCGACACAAAAGCAAGTTTTATGATTTCAGCCGTATGGTTTATGGCGGGCATTCCCGTAGGATGCATTTTCGGTGTATGGCTTCGGAAGCGCAGAGAAGCAAGTTATTAAACGAAAACCGATCACGCGCGATCGGTTTTTCTAATTTTGATTCATGGAGTTCATCGCGTGGCTGGGGCCGTCGGAGAGGATCATATCAAGCCCGGCGAATATTTTTTTTCTTGTTTTTTTAAGTTGTATTTCTTCCGCGGGAGAAAATTTTTGCAACACAAGTTTCATGGCATCCACGCGTTTCTTTTTTTGGATGCCGATGCGGAGGCGCCAGAATTCCCACGTGCCGAGGGCGCGTTTTGTTGATTCAACGCCCTTGTGTCCTGCCGAGTGGCGGTTGAAGGAGAGTTTGGTGCGGCCAAGTTCCATGTCGGCATCATCATGCAGGATAACAATACCCCTTGGTTTTATTTTGAAAAATCGCGCGGCCGCCCCCGTTGCAGCCCCCGATCTATTCATAAATGTTTCGGGAAGCACGATGACGCATTTTTTGCTCTTTGTCACGAGCGCATTCAACTTTTTATTAAATTCAAAATCGGGCAGGCCGTTTTTTTTCTGCCATCCTTTCAATATTTCTCGGCCCACATTATGCCGCGTGTTTTCATATTCTTTCCCCGAATTCCCGAGGCCGACGAGAAGATATGTCATAAGCCATAGTATAACACGTTTTTTGTCTCGGTGGTATTGCACAGAATGAAATTTTCTCGTATAATCTGAAGAATGGAAGAAAAAACAATAGGACAAAACCCCACGGAGCAGGCTCCGCAGGAGGAAGGAGGGGGGTGGGGCGCCGAAGCATTTGAATTTTTTAAGGTATTGATTGTGGCGGTGGCAGTAGCTTTGCCCATCCGCTATTTTATTGCGCAGCCCTTTATTGTGAATGGCGCATCCATGGACCCTACGTTTGAAGACGGGCAGTATTTGATTATTGATGAGGCGTCATATTATTTTTTCCGCGCGCCGGAACGGGGCGAAGTCGTGGTATTTCGCTACCCTCTCCAGCCGAAGCAATTTTTTATTAAGCGCGTTATCGGGCTTCCGAATGAGCGCGTTGAGATCCGCAATGGGGAGGTTTGGATTAAAAATGATGAACAGCCGAATGGTTTTGTTTTGCCGGAGCCCTATTTGCCCGAAGGGCTTCGCACGAACGGTGATACGGAGGTAAAACTTTCCGATAAAGAATATTTTGTTATGGGAGATAACCGGGAATTCAGTTCGGATTCGCGGAGATGGGGGACGTTGGACAGGCGGTTTATTACGGGAAGGGCGCTTATTCGGGCCTGGCCTCTTTCAAAGATTGGTGTTGTTTCCGATTAATTTTTAAGCAGATTCGTGAATTAGTGTATATTTGTATATTCGTATTATTATGACCAAAAAACCAAAACAAAAACCCTTTCAGGCGCCGCGCGGGACGCATGATATTTTGCCTCCCCTGCAGCCCTATTGGGATAAGCTCCGGAAAGTTTCGCATGAACTCTCTTCGTATTACGGCTACGGGAGGATTGCAACGCCGCATTTTGAAGATACGGAACTTTTTTTGAGCGCGGTTGGGGAAACGTCCGATATCGTTGAGAAACAGATGTATTCATTTCGTACGCGCGGGGGTGATTCGTTGACTTTGCGTCCCGAGGGTACGGCGTCCGTTGCCCGCGCCTATATTGAAAACGGCTTGGTTAGCGAACCGCATCCCGTGAAATTTTGGTATTTTGGTGCGTTTTTCCGGCATGAGTCACCGCAAAAAGGGAGGTTTCGGGAATTTAATCAGTGGGGGCTTGAGAATATTGGTGATGAATCCGTTATCGCTGACGTGGAAGTTATGCACGTCTTCTCTGTAGCGCTTCAGGAGCTTGGTATTAAGGATTTTGTGTTTCATGTAAATAGCATTGGTTGTAGTGCATGCCGCCCCGGATATCGTTCGCTCTTGGTGCAATATTATCGCGCGCGCATCAAGGGTTTGTGTAAGGATTGTAAGGAGCGGTATAAAACAAACCCTCTGCGTTTGCTTGATTGCAAGGAAGAAAAATGCGAGATCGCGAAAAAAGGAGCGCCGCAGATGATTGAGCACCTGTGTGAGGCGTGCAAGGATCATTTCAAATTGCTCCTCGAATTTCTCGATGAAGATGGCCTTCCGTATCACTTAAATCCGCATCTGGTGCGCGGGCTTGATTATTATACGCGAACCGTTTTTGAAATATTTCTTGATGAGAATGTTTCGCATAGTGCTCCTCCTAAACCTACGGAAATAGCGGCAGAAATAGTTAGTCCGGAAATCAATATTCATGATGAGGGAGTCGTGGTAGAGAAAGAGAAAGAACCGGAGAAGGTCTCCGAGGGTATCCCCGAAAAAAGATTGCTTGCTTTGGGATCGGGCGGGCGCTACGACGGGCTTGTTGAGATGATCGGCGGGCGTCCCACGCCCGCGGTGGGGGGGGCTCTCGGGATTGAGCGCCTTGTCGCGGTTTTGAAACAGCGGGGAATACGCACGGGAAGTTCTCGGCAGAAAGTGTTTTTTGTTCAGTTGGGAGACCTTGCAAAAAAGAAAAGTTTCCGTATTATGGAGGAGTTGCGAAATGCCAATATTCCGGTCGGGGAATCAATCGGAAAGGCGAGTGTTAAGTCGCAATTAAAGCTTGCAGATAAGAATGAGGCCCAGTATTCGCTGATTTTGGGTCAAAAAGAGGCGATTGACGGTACGATTATCATCCGCGAGATGTCGTCGGGAATTCAGGAGACGATTTTGCGGGAGAAAATGGTAGAAACACTCAAAAAGAAGCTGAAGCGATAGGGGGTGTAGGATGTTTGCAGAGAGGCATATTCGTTTATCGGTGTTTGCAAATGTCTAATTCCTAATTGATCTAATTTCTAATCAATGCCCGATGACTAATTTTGTGAATTGGGGTTTGTGATTTGTTTAGGTCAATTAGAAATTAGTAATTAGAAATTGTATTCAGATTGTATTTTTTGTAAAATTGCGCAGGGCGAGGTTTCGTCCGAGATTGAGTATGAGGACGGCGAAATTAAGGCCTTCAAAGACATTCGGCCATCTGCCCCCGTACATATTCTTGTGATTCCAAAAGAACATGTTGAGTCCATCGCGTATTTGCAGGAAAATCATAGCGACATGATTGCAAAATTAATCTATCGCGCAAAACAGATTGCCGCAGAGAAGGGCTTGAAAGGATATAAATTAGTATTTAATGTAGGCAGAGAGGGGGGGCAGGTGATTGATCATTTGCATCTGCATTTGCTCGGAGGATGGGGGAGGGAGGATAATCCAGACGAGTATCGCGTATGAATCGCTTGAAGGATTTGGAGTTTGGAGAATTATCGCATGTCTTCAAATGTCTAATTCCTAATTGACCTAATTTCTAATAAATGCCTAACCCCTGAATGTCTAATTTTGTTGGGATTTGATTAGGTTAATTAGAAATTAATAATTAGAAATTTTATTGTTATGGTGTACGTCAAACGAAAAAATCATGAGACTATCGGGGCAATGCTCCGTCGGTTCACCCGCAGAGTCCAGCAGTCGGGTATTTTGATTCGGGCGCGCCGGGGGCGCTTTTATCAACCGCCGCCAAGTAAACGCGCCACAAAAGACCGCGCGCTTCGGCGAATGGGGGTGATTAAAGAGAAAAGAAGGCTGATTAAGCTTGGCAAATTGGATGAGGAAATCCGCGGATAGACCCGCCACAAATACACGAATGGGCACGAATGACACTAACGGGAAATCGTTATTCGTGACATTCGTGAAAATTTTGTGTATTGGTGTCGAGTATGACGCTAAAACAAAAAATAGAAGATGATGCGAAAAAAGCCCTTAGGGAACACGAGGGCGATTTGCTTTCAACGCTTCGGATGTTGCTTGCCGCGGTTCGGAACCGGGAGATTGAGAAACGAACCAAATTAAGCAAAAGGGGGGGTACGGAGAATCTGGAAAAAGAATCGCAATTGACGGATGAGGAAATGGTTGAGACAATTCGCACGGAGGCAAAAAAACGAAAAGATGCGATTGAGGGGTATGAAAAAGGCGGAAGGCAGGAGGCGGCGGAGCGTGAAAAACGCGAACTTGTAATGCTACAATCGTACTTGCCCGAGGAGATGTCGGACGAGGAGCTTGAAAAAATTGTTGGCGAGGTTGTGGGCGGGCTTGGTGAGGTCACGCAAAAAGATTTTGGCCGTGTTATGGGAGAAATTATGAAACGCGCGAAGGGGCAGGCGTCGGGGGATCGGGTGAGTAGAGTAGTGAAGAAAGTGCTAGGATAGAGTTTGGTATAGAAAAGAAATCTTTTTGTCGGATCGTGGTTGCCCGCCTCCTGCGGGCGAGCACCACTGCCTCTCGGCAGAAAAATTTTTGTTTCACAAAAAACCAAGCTTTTTCTGCCTGCGAGAGCTCCGCCAAAAGGATTTCTTTTCTTCCCCCCGTTTTTTTTGGGGGGGGAGTATGGTGAAAAAAGTTTTGGGGAAATAAAAAAGCCGCATTTTTTTTGTTAAAAATGCGGTGGATAAAAACATTAGTTTTCAATAAATAAGAGTGGCGGTTTGTGTTTTTGGGTCATAAATTAACTGACCGTCTCTGCCGGCAGCGTGAACGACGTCTATTGGTTCTACGCCATTTCCTACACATTTTGCAGCTCGCATCCTTTTTTCAATTTCCTTTAAGTTCATTTTCCCGCCGTTCTCATCTAGCATTTCGAGCAAGGTGTGTCGCGCACTTTTCATTACTTCTCCTATTTTATTTTGAGTGTGCTATGGATAGCTTATCTGTTGTAAAAAAACTTGTCAAGCTGTTTCCGAAATACCTTAAAAAAAAGCTACCACGAAAGGTAGCTTTTATTGAAATTAGCAAGAAAACATCGCAGGAATTAAATCGCCGTTACCGCAAAAAAAACAAACCAACGAATGTATTATCATTCCGTTACGGCTCCGAATACGGCGAGATTTTGGTGTGTCCGGACGTTATAAAAAAAGAGGCAAAAGCGCAAGGAAATACGTACAAATATCAGATGACATGGATGGCGGTGCATGGTATGATGCACTTAGGTGGGATACATCATGAAGGGGGGGGTGCGGCAGCGAAGAAGTTTGAGAAGCTGGAAGGGCGAATTCTTGCAAAAATATTTTGGTAAGCCCGACACAAACACACGAATGGGCACGAATGACACTAATGAAAAATCGTATTCGTGACATTCGTGAGCGATTTGTGTATTGGTGTCGAGTATTATGCGAAGCATAATAACCGCAATTGATATCGGAACGAATAGTGTCACGACGTTGGTATGCGAGCGGACGGGGAAAGAAAAAATCAGGGTACTCGGGCTCGGCCGTGTACCTGCTTTTGGCATGCGAAGGGGTGCGGTGGCTGACATTGACGAGGTTTCCTCCGCTGTAAAAAAATCCTTGAAAGAGGCGGAGCGCTCCTCAAACGTGAAGATTCGTTCGTGTATCGCGAGTATCGGCGGGACGCATATGGGTTCTTTTACGTCGCGCGGAGTTGTCGCGGTGGGAAGGGCTGACGGCGAAATTTCTGACGATGACGTGAAGCGCGTTCTTACTGCCGCAGAAAATTTGGCTCCGAAAAATCCGAATCGCGACATCGTTCACATTATTCCGAAAGAATTTCGGATTGATAACGAGGGCGGCATTAAGGATCCCGTCGGGATGGTGGGTATTCGTCTTGAGGCGGACGCGCTCATTATTGACGGCCTGCGTTCTGCCGTTGCAAGTTTGCTTAAATGTATTGAGTCCTCAGGTGTTACCGTTGAGGACGTGGTATTTTCTCCGCTTGCCGCATCAGAGGCAGCGCTTTCAAAACGGCAGAAAGAACTCGGGGTGATGTTGCTTGATATCGGCGCGGGTACGTCGGATTTTGCCGTGTATGAAGAGGGGCGCCTTTTGAGTGCCGGAGTATTTCCTGTCGGGGGAAATCACATTACGAACGATATCGCGATTGGTTTAAAAACGGCTGTGAGCACGGCAGAAGCCATTAAGCTTCGTTTCGGCCACTCTCTGCCCGAGGTATTTTCCAAGCGCGAAGTTATCAAACTTGCCGAATTTATTCCTGATGACCCGGCACTTTTCCCCCAGCGGAATTTGGCTGAAATTATTGAAGCGCGCTTTCGGGATATTTTTGAACTCGGCATGAAGGAGCTGAAGCGCGTGGATCGTATGGGGTTGCTTCCCGCGGGGGTGGTGCTGATCGGCGGGGCATCACGGATTCCGGGGATTGTGGAGTTGGCAAAGCGCGAACTCCGGCTTCCGGTTGAAATTGGTTCGCAATCCGATTTTCTTGAGGGAGCGGGTGAGGCGCATGATTTTTTGTCGGAGATTCCGGTGGCACTTGGTCTTGTTGCATGGCACCTGAATCGTTCCTCCGGCAAAGACCCGTATTTTTATACGACATCGCTCGGGAGGGTGGTATCAGGGGTGAAGAATTGGTTGTCGTATTTTTTGCCGTGAGAAAGTAATTCGCCAAGTATGATGCCAATGTGATGCGAATAGTATGCAAATCTACAAATTGCGAATACCGGTTACGATTTGCAATTCGCATTATTGGCATGAGATTTGTAAATTGGCATCATCTGTTTTATACACACCCTGCTTTTTTAAATAATACTATGTGATATACTACAACCATGGCAGAATCAACAAAATACAAAATACTCCTTGCCGAAGATGATGATTTTATGATTCAGCTCCTGTCTGACGCAATCATAAAAGAGGGATTTGCGGAACTTTTTGTTGCAAAAAACGGAGAGGAGGCGCTTGCGGTATTCAAGAAAGAACACCCCGCCCTGCTTCTCGTGGATATTTTGATGCCTGTGAAAAACGGGATTGAGTTCGTCGGGGATGTCCGGGCGCTTCCCGAGGGAAAGGATACCATTGTAATTATTCTTTCCAATCTTTCCGATCCCCACCACACCGAGGATGCCGAGCGCCTTAAAGTCGCGCGGTATTTCATCAAGGCAAATACGTTGCCGGGCGAGATTGTGACAGAGATAAAAAAATTGCTTGGTATATCCTAATAAACTGGA
The DNA here is from genome assembly GCA_030649305.1 of bacterium. Lineage (GTDB taxonomy): Bacteria > Patescibacteriota > Minisyncoccia > Sungbacterales > GWA2-42-14 > JAUSFV01. The sequence goes on along the minus strand of JAUSFV010000006.1, from coordinate 52,108 downwards.
GGTTAGCTATCCATTTCTATTTGTAAGATGCAAAGCTTCCCGTATGGGAGTTTTTTTGTTTTATAAAAAAAGCCCGACATTGTCGGGTTCTACTTTGTGTGTTCATTGATGCTTACGACAGAAACGCCGTTCACTTTTAAGATTTCAAAGAAAACGATCGCGCCTACATCATCCCAGGTGAGGTCCGGGTACCATGCGGCTAAATCATCAAAGTACTGCTTGTCAAAATAATAGCCGTTCTTATTCAGATCTCGTTTTTGTTTCTTTAAATCATTGAATGTGCCTTTTTTGGTGTCCTCAGTAATTTGGAGAAGAATGGTTAATCCGTCTTTGAATTCGCCTTTGATAATTTCTCCTTTCGTGAAATCATGCGAACCTTCGCGGTATTTTCGAATCGTAAACCGTTTACTTCCGTCGAGAGAAGGAGACATAAGCCCTTCTCCAAAAATCAGTCGTTTCATTTCGACCATCTTTTTCTCCTCCGAAGAGTTTGAAGAACTCATTTTAATATAGCAATAGGACAACTTGATGTCAAATATAAACTGTAGATAAAAAACTGCTCCGATTTAAGTCGGAGCAGCTTTTTAGAAATTTTAAATTATATTTGTATCGTGTCTCCTTTCTGATATTTTTCCTCCAGAATTTCCCGCGCGATGCGTGATTCCACATCGTCCTGGATGACGCGCCGCAATTCGCGGGCACCAAACGTTTCGTTATATCCTTTTGCGGCAACAGTTCTAAGCGTTTCCTCGGTTATTTCATGTTCGTATCCCTGTTCGTTCAGGCGCTCTCCAAGGGCTCCAAGCATGAGGCGCGCGACTTCTTTGACCTCTTCCGGCGAGAGTGGCTTGAATACAATAACGCCGTCAAAGCGGTTCAGGAATTCCGGTTTGAATATGCCTTCGCGGAGCACGAAATCAACAAGGTCTTTTTGGAGTGATTCATAGTTATTTCTTCCATGCGAAAGTTCCTGCCGGATAAATTCGGCACCCGCGTTTGAGGTCGCGATGAGAATTGCGTTTTTGAAAGACGCGGTTTTTCCAAACGCATCCGTGAGGCGCCCCTCATCAAGAATTTGCAAAAAGAGATTCAGGATATTCGGATGTGCTTTTTCAATTTCATCAAAGAGCATCAAAGAAAACGGATGTTCGTGCGCTGCGGAGGAAAGGGCGCCCGCAATACCCCCCTGTTCCGACCCAATGAGGCGCGCCGTATCTTCCGGATTTTGATATTCGGACATATCAAAGCGTACCATGGCGTTCTCCCCTCCGAAGTAATGTCGAGCAAGCGCTTTTGCGGTCTCGGTTTTTCCGACTCCCGTGGGGCCGAGAAAAAGAAACGTGCCAAGGGGTTTGTTGCGCGATACGACTCCGGCCCGCGCGCGGCGTAAGGCGTTCGCAAGAGCCAGAAGCGCTCCGCGCTGGTCAACAATGTGTTTTCCAAGCTCCGTTTCTAAAGAAAGTAGCATCACCTTTTCTTTTTCTTCGGGTACCCCAATCGGGGCTTTTCTTTTTTCACTAAAGATCGAGGATACTTCTTCTTCTCCGATAGAGCCCCCCCTTTTTGCGGATGCAACAAATATTTCTTCAAGCGCCTCAAGTCCGGCTTCGGGAAAGGGAATATCTGAGGAGAAGGACGCGGCGTATTCATAGATTTTTTTGAGCGCTTGATATCGCACGCGCACTCCGTATTGTTTTTCGTGATGGAGAGAAATGTCCCCGAGAATCGTAATCATCATTTCTTTGCCGGGTTCTTCAACGGAAACGACTTCAAAAAGAGAGCGCATGAGGGAATTTTGCGCTATTGATTTTTCATAGCCCCCCCGCGTTGCCGTTCCGATGATGTTGATGCGGGATGATTTTAAGAATGGCAAGAGAATTTCGGACACATTTACGGGGGACCCCGGAATAAGATATTGTTCTATGTTGTCTATCGCGAGAATGACGTTTCCTGCACTTTCGGCCTGCCGTAGGATTGCCGTGAGAATCCCCGCAAGGTCGCCGAAATTTTTTTCCGAAATCACCGCATTCATGTCAATGAGTACCAAGCGTTTATAGTTGAGTGCCGCGGCACTTCGTCCTTCTCGAATTCGCTTTCCAAGTCCTTTGATGATGGTTGTTTTCCCGACACCCGGTTCTCCCACGAGAATGGCATTCGCGTTCTCCGATTTTGAGAGCGCTTCTTCAAGAAATGTTATTTCTTTTTTATGCGCGGCAATATGGAGGTATTCTTTCCCCGCCGCTACGTTTAGTTCTTTGGAAAATTGGTCAAGAAGCGGGGTATAGGAGAATGCCCATGTCTTTCCGATGCCCGGTGCGGCAATAAGCGTTTCGAGAAACGAGCGGCGGCGAGTATGTTCTTTTCCGATTTCATACCATTGCGCAAGCGCCGGATAATCTTTTTCCTGAAGGTTTGCGCCGGACATAAGCTTTTTCAACGGATCCGACGCGCGGGTGAGAACCGTAAGGATGTCGGAGGGGCGTATCGCTGGATGCCCCGCGTGAATGGCTTCGCGAAGCAGGGCTTCGGCAAACCGGCTTTCATCAAGTGAAGAAGTATCCGAAAGTGCGGTAAGAAATGCCTCTTTTTGTATGCCGGTTCGTTCAAGAAAAAAGCGGCCAAAATGGCTTTTCAGAAGCTGAAGCCCGAGTGATGAAACTGAAAGCGCGGACGCGCGAGAGACGATGGCTGTACTTTCAAAATCACAATAGTTGCGCCAGAGCGTGATTCGTTTTGTTTCTTCCTCCGCACTTCCGAGGGACAGCGGAAGAATGCGGGGGAGATTTGATTTTTGGCTTTGGACGAATTGGGAAAGAAGGGAAAAGGTAAAAAAGAAGCTTGCGCTAACAAGGAAAATGCCGAGCGCGACATTTTGCGCGCCCATTTGGATATCCACGGCAAGCGCTCCTAGCGCAAAAATCCCCGAAAAGATTTTGAGGGTGCGGAGGAGGGATTCGGGGAGGGCGCGATCAAGCAGGACCGCTGCGGAAAATTGTGAGGAAGAAAAGCGCATGGTGATCTAAAAGAATAGAAGTAAGAGGCCTCGCAGAAAAAAGAAGGGGATAAGCACGGGAAGGAAAATCCAAAGAAAAAGAAAAAGCGCCCGCGCGAAAAACGCGGCGGCGCTTACGAAAATTCCGATGGCGATGGTAATGACGCGAACGATTGAACCAATAATGCGCGAGAGAATGTTTCCGGCAAGCACCCACAAAAAATCCGCCGGGTCAAACCCTCGGCCATAGCTCATGAGGTCGTGGTGCCACGTGGAAAAGAGGGTTCGTGAAAGATGCGGTACTGAAAAATATTCTAAAAACGCCATCGGATAGGCGAGGGCGTTGAAAGCGGCAGTGCGGAGGCCCGCCGTGTAGTGCCAGCGGAGATATAATAAAAAAAACATAATGTAGCAAATTGCAAATCGCGAAGCGCGCATCGTCGGCGCTTTGCGATAAGCGCTTTGCGCCTTGCGTGGTATTACCGCTCTCCTACCATCATTTTTAATTCAGCCTCCTTTCCGTTTCGGAGGATGGTGAGCGAAGCCGTGTCGCCGATGGCAACCGAATCCAGGATATCTTCCAGGGTCGTTTTTTCTGAGAGGAGCTTGCCGTTGCACGCGAGGATAATATCGTAGTCCTTGAGGCCAGCTTTTTCGGCGGGGCTTCCCGGAACGATGCCGTGCGAATCCGGTCCGTGCTCGCGCAGGATCATGGCGCCTGCATCAACGGGCAGGTTGAATTTTTTCTGGATGGCCTTGTTGATCAAAAGATAGCGGATGCCAAGAAAGGGTTTTGAGATTTTTCCGAATTTACGAAAGGCATCAAGGTCTTCTTTTACTTTATTGATGGGAATGGCAAAGCCGATGTTTTGCGCGCCAAATACCACAGCCGAATTAATGCCAATGGCCTCACCCTTTAAATTCACTAAGGGCCCCCCAGAGTTTCCCGGGTTAATCGCGGCATCCGTTTGAATAAGGCCGCGCAGGCGTTCCTGATGGCCCATCAAATCCGTGACGGCGGTGATAAATCGCGAGAGGCCTGATACAATGCCGGTGGAGACGGTATTCTGGAATTCGCCGAGAGCCGTTCCGATGGTAATGACGCTTTGTCCAAGTTCTACCGTATTTGAGTCGCCGATGGGAATGACGGGCAAGGTTTCTTTTTCCGCTTCAATTTTGAGAATTGCGACATCATTAATCGGGTCGCGCGCGAGTACGCGCGCGGGATAGAGGTCATCAGTTGCGGTAATAATGCTGTATTCAGCGCTTGGGTCCATTACGACGTGTTTATTTGTCAAAATGAGTCCGTCGTGTGAAACAATAAAGCCGGAGCCGCCGCCGACTTTGATTTTTCCTTCTTTCGTGCGCGGGAGCTCATCAAGTGCCGATTCCGGAATTTCTTCTCCTGCGGGAGCTTCCTGGCCAAGCTGAAAATATCCGAAGGGGTTACTCTTCTTAATATCTTCAAGGTCTTTACTTACCACAATACTGACCACCGCGGGGAGGGCTTTTTTTATGGCATCTATAATTTGTTGTTCGTAAGATGTAGCCATGATGTGAATACAAGTATTATAGCATATCAATGCCCCCGGGAAGAATTGAACTCCCATCTCTCCCTTAGGACGGGATTGCTCTATCCGTTGAGCTACGGGGGCCTTGCCCAAAGATATCACAAATAAGCCGTTTTTTCAATTAGTTGCGCGTATGAATTTGCTGTGATACATTAAAAAAAGCTTGTTGACAGACGAAATGAGGTGGCGTATGCCGAATGAAGATCCGCGCAATCAATCGCTTGACGCGTTTGGCGCGAAGCTCCACGCGATTCATATACGACTTCAAGAACTTCACGCGGAATTAAGAAGACTGCATAAACGCGCGGATGCCCGGGGCGATACTTTGGAAAAGGCCGAGCGGATTCGCGAACAGATTGTGGCGCAGGAGCAAGAATTAGCAAGATTGGAAAAGCCGTTGCTTGAACAAAATATAACGGCTTTTGCTCAAAACCAGAAACTCACCGAGATCTTGCAGGAAGTGAAAAAAGAGATCGTGGAACTCCGCGAGATAGTGGAAAAGCTTTCAGCGCCTCCTAATTCTTACGGTATTTTTTCTTTGTTGAATGAAGACGGCACAGCCGTTATTTATGCGGCGGGTAGAAAGTTGAAAGTTAATCTGCATCCTTCTCTTGACGGCAGGTCTCTTCGGAGGGGCCAGGAACTTATTTTGAATGAGGCCTTCAATGTGGTTGAGGCGCTTGGCTTTGACGGGCAGGGCGAAGTAGTCACGATGAAAAGCCGCCTGAATGATGGGCGTGTGCAGATTGAAGTGCGTCAGGATGAGGAGCGGGTTGTTGAGATTGCGGATTCTTTGAAAGACGTCGTTCTGAAAGAGGGCGACCATCTGTTATTTGACGCGCGCTCAGGTCTCGTACTTGAGAAGCTTCCAAAGAGTGATACCGAAGACCTCCTCCTGGAGGAGGTGCCGGATATTACCTACGCGCACATCGGCGGACTTGGGGCACAGATTGAAGAAATTCGCGACGCGCTTGAACTTCCCTATCTCTACGCGGAACATTTCAAGGAACACAAACTGGCACCGCCCAAGGGCGTACTGTTGTATGGTCCTCCGGGATGCGGTAAAACACTTATCGCAAAGGCGGTTGCGAATTCTCTGGCCGAACAGATTGCCGCAAAAACGGGACAATCCGTTCGGGGTTACTTTATTAATATCAAAGGTCCGGAACTTCTTACGAAGTGGGTTGGTGAAACCGAGCGTAAAATTCGTGATATTTTTACGCGGGCGCGTGAGAAGGCAGGAGACGGCTCTCCCGTCGTTATTTTCTTTGACGAAATGGACAGTTTGTTTCGGACGCGCGGTTCGGGAATTTCTTCGGACGTTGAGTCAACCATCGTACCGCAGTTTTTGGCGGAGATTGATGGTGTTGAGGGTTTGAAAAACGTCATCGTGATTGGTGCATCCAACCGGCAGGATTTGATTGACCCTGCGGTTCTGCGGCCCGGACGATTTGACGTAAAAATTAAAATTGACCGTCCTGATTTTCGCGGCATTCAGGAAATTCTCAAGATTTATTGCGTGCCGGAACTTCCATTTTGTCTTGTTGGTTCTGATTATGTGAATCCGAAATTCTATGATACAGAGGGAAACTATATTCCGGCAGACCGTAACGGACATCCGCGTAAGTTTTACGATTGCGACCCCACGAATGATGCGCGAAATGATGTTGACCTCAAAATCATGAAGTTTCCTATTCGTCGTGATACAAACGGCACCCCTCTTTTGGAGGATATGGCAAAATATTTTATTCAGCGGACCGCGATTGAAATTTGGGGGCTTACCCCTGATTCTAAAAAATGGAGCAGATTTGTCGAACTTACCTATGCGGATGGGAAACAGGAAACCATGCACTTCCGGCATTTTATGTCCGGCGCTATCATTGAGTCCATTATGACTCGCGCAAAGAAAAGCGCGGTCAAACGATTGATTGCGGGAGGCAAGAAGGGGCTGACATTCTCTGATTTTCGTGACGCGACGATTAAAGAATACCAAGAGAACGAAGACTTGCCTAACACTACGAACCCCCAAGAGTGGGCCAGTGTTATCGGCAAGCAGAAGGGCCGAATCGTGAATGTTCGTATTCTTCCCCGAGAAGGGGAGGATAAGAAAGTTGAGACAGTTTCGGTCGGACATTACCTATAACTCATTACATCCAAAAGCCCCCGACCGAGGTCGTGGGCTTTTTTCATTGGAGTGGCCGTGATAGCATGAAATAAGTTGCTTTACATATATACATATAAAGAAAGGGGAGGAAATATGCCCCGTGAATCGCGCTCGATACCAAAATATGGGGGAAGCGAAATAGAATATGGGATCAGTTCGCCGGATTCTTCACAGAGTCCCGCTGATCTCGCGTGGCAGTTTGTGTCGCGTATCAGGCCCGAGTGGCTTTCGGGCGGAAGTTTTTCTTTGTGGGATTCGCGGCCGCGCCTTGCGGACGGGGAAGATCATAGCCATACCTATTTTACGGAACGCTCGTGGCGCGAAACAAATATTCTTCTTGCGAATGGCGCGCGATTGTATGTGGACGGGGCGCATCCGGAACTCTCAATCGCCCTTTGCCGCACACCCAAAGAGAAACTCGCGCACTATGAAGCTGCTGACCGCATCATACGGTTTTTGACAGAACGCCATCGCGAAGCGGGAACCGGTTTTTTGTTATCAAAAAATAATTATGGTTTTGCGCTGGGCCGCGGGGAAACGTTTCTTGATGTATCTCCTGAGCTGCTCGCCGATTTTTCGGTAAGCTATGCGCATCATGATAATTATCTTATGCGGCGTGTCGTGCCGTGGGGCGCCTTGATTGAACGTACGATTCCGTGGCTCGTACTCCGTCAGATTTTTAACGGCCAAGGAAAGGTGGGAAGCCATAATCGGCTTGTGACGGGGCTCCCGTGGTGCGACTTCCAGATTTCTCAGCGCGCGGATTTTTTTTCGGAGTTGGCGGGCATCGGTACGATGGGACTAGGGGAGACATATCCCACACTAAGCAAACGGCCCCTAATGAATACGCGCGACGTGCCGTATGCGGATGCAGCGCTGTATCGCCGTCTGCATGTGATTACAGCAGATCAAAACATGTGTGAGACCGCCTATTTTCTTACGATTGCCCTTACCGAAATTCATTTAAAGATGCTTGAGGACGAATTTCTCGGCGGTCAGTTTATACTGACGGATCCCGTGAGAGCGTTTTGGAAGATTTCGCGGGACCTCGCGTTTCAAGAAAAAATTTCTATGCGAAATCGCAAAGAATCCTGTTTACCCCTTGATCTTCTTGAAGAATATATAACGCTTATGGGGAGGTATTGTGCGGAGTATGGTATTCGGGAACCCGAGTATGATGAAGCGGTGGCGCTCGGGCTTGATGTTGTTAAAAAACTTCGGAGAAATTCCGGTGATTGTATCGGGATGTTGGATTGGGTGACGAAACGCGGTGTCATAGAGGAATTGATGGCGCGCGGCAAGATTGATTCTTTCTGTTCGCATAAAGCAATCAGCCTTGACCGGAGCTATGGAAATATCGACCCCGCAAAAAGCATATTTTTTCAAAAATTCGTTCAAGAAAAGCATCGGGAGCATCGGATTATTAGCGATGCCGATATCGCGCGCGCGGTCTCTGAATCCCCGCCGACGCGCTCCGGCTTTCAGGTCGCGGTACAGCGTTTGTTTGAGCCGCACGTGCAGGGATGGCATTGGGCGGAGATAGACGTGTGGGTTCCGGAGGAAAACGCATATTATGAAATTGATTGTTCAAATCCTCTGATGACCGAAGCGGAGTATGCACCACTTCTTCTCGGCGCGGATCGGCATGAATTTTTGCGGCGTGCGCTTGGCGCGGGTATTGCGAAAAAATGCGGAAGCATTTATTCTGTCCATCGTACTCCGTATCCTGAATATGATGAATAGCAAGAAAGGCTAAACCAATCGGCTTTGCCGATTGGTCGCCCGATTAATTTTGTATAACAAAATTGATTTAGGGAGGAGGAAAAAACATGAGTCAGGAACAAAAGAAGAAACAAGAAAAACCCGAAGAGAAAAAAGAGGTTGAGGAAACTCCAAAAAAAGACGATACGAAAGAGGAAGAGAAAAAGAAAAAGACCGAAAAATTAAAGAAGGATTTGGATGATTTAGTGGATGAAATTGATGAAGTTTTGGAAGAAAACGCTGAAGAATTTGTGAAGAGCTACGTTCAGCGGGGCGGAGAATAACCCGAACAGATAACTAATTACTAATAATACGCAACAGATTTTTCTATAGTAATGAGGCCTCTTAGGCCTCATTATTTTTTTTGTCAATATTTCCCTTATGCGCCGATTCTGATATTGTGAAAGCAGGTTGGTTCTTTATCAAAGAGGAGATTGCATGCAAAAGCGTATCTGGGGTATGGAGAACGAAACCGCTTTTTTTCCGATGGAAATTTTTGGGGATAATTGGGCTAAACTTCATGACGCCGTGGAATCCTTGCGGCCGCAGATGAGGGATGGGGCGCGGATTCTTCCCGTAAAATCAGATTTTCTCGCAAACGGCGGACGGGCATATTGGGATACCGGAAATCATTTTGAAATTTCGACTCCCGAATGCGGAAGTGTCTACGACCTTGTTGCATGGGGAAAAGCGGGCGAGCGTATTCTTGAGGATATTGCCGCAACGCTGAATATACAGGGATCGCCCGCATCGCGCATTCGTGCCAAATTCGCGCGTTTCGGGGGCTGTACGTTTTTTAAAAATAATACCAACATGAATTCCGAACGCTGGTCTCCGGACACCCGGGATTATCGTTCTCGTACGCACTATGTTTCGTGGGGGAATCACTATAATCTTCCCCTGAATATTCGCGAAGTGTCCTATGATGAGGCATTACCCATTCTCGGTCCGTTTCTTTTTTCAAGCTCGTGGATGACGGGGTCGGGGCTGGTATGGGTTACCAATGGGGGGCGTCTTTTGTATTCGCTCTCCCAGCGCGCTCCGTTTGTGGACCGGCTTTCGGGAACATCATCCACGGCACCAATGCGCCCCATGGTGCTTTTGTGCGATGAGCCGCTTGCGGACCGCCGCGAGTACTGGCGCCTTCAGATTATCGGTCTTGATTCATCAATGTGCGAATGGCAGATGTATGTACCCAACGTGATTCTCGGGATCCTGCTTCGCATGATTGAGGGTCGGGTGCTTCGCAAAGAGGATTATAAAAAAGACTCGGGGCGCTTTTCGCGCGAATTGGCATACATGCAAACACGGACTATGTGGTGGGGAAGCGAGCATCAAACATTTCGTTTTCAGAATGAGGAGTATGACGCGGTACGTTTGCATCGGAAGCTGTATCTTGAGCCGATTCTTGCGTACAAGGCATCGCTGTTTCGGGAGGCGGCGCGGAGCGGTTCCCCGGTTCTCTGGAGCAACGAGGAAGAGGACGGCCTTCAAAAATATATTTTTTTGATTGAAGCGTTTGAGCGGGCGCGCTCTCCCCTCGAATGCGCGGAAATTTTAGCGCCCTACGTCGGGTGGGCCGCGAAATTGCATTACTGGATTCTGCCCGACATGGAACGAAACGGATATTCGTTTGAAAGCGCTCCGATACTCCCGCTTGAAATTATTACGAAAAGCGGAACTACGAGCAAAACGGATGCATGGGGCCGTATGAAGTTTTTTGATAATTTTTTTCATGATGTGCGGCGCGATAAGGGTCTGTATTATAAACTCGTACAAAAAGGGCTTGTCGCGTTGATTGTTTCGGAATCGGAGATTCTGCACGCGAAAAATCATGCTCCTTCGGGAACGCGCGCGGAAGCGCGGGATAAGAGGATTGCAGCACTCCGGGGGCATACGAACGCGGATCTTATGGAAGTGGGCTGGAATTATCTCAGATATTATCCTAAGTCCGGAAGGGGTTGGTCGCCCGATGTCGTTACCGAATATGATGAGGATCCGTTTGATCCGAATCCGGGGGCGTTTCAACGCGTTCGTTTTCCGGATGGAGTATAGCTATATCTTCAAGGGGCTTTGAGCCCCTTTTTATTTGTCCGCGAACTATTGACAGATTTTTTCGGTTTTGCTACAATGCGGGTAACTTACAAGGCGGAAAGAAAAGGGCAAGGGTAGTTGTTACCCCCAGTCTATTCCTAGCACGTAGGCGGGAATTAGATTTGGGCGCGTAAACACTACCCTCTTTTTAATTTCCGGCTGGTCTTTGAAAAGGAGAAAACAAAATGGCTGATGTGGTAGATGCGATCGGGCGGCTTGAGCGCGCCATCAATACGAGAAATGGTGAAGACCCTCTTTCTATTTCGGTGGTTGATAATGCGACCTCATCACTTGGCATTCCTTGTCCAAAAGAGATTACCAACGGAGCGCCTGGGTGGATTATTGACCTTTCGGCATGTGAGCGGTGCCCCTTTCATAAGTATTCGTGGTCTTCCGGTAATTTTGAAAAAATTACGCGTTTTAATCCAGAAACCAAAGAACGCCAGCATACGATTATACTCATTGATCAAGATCGAGATCCGGTGCTCGGACTCATGGGGGGCGAGGGATATGTTGCTCCGCAACGAGGCGTTATGTGCGCGTATCCCGATGTTGAACGTATGCGGGAGACACCTCAATATCAGAAGTTGTTTGAGAAATTTCGCGAGGAAGACCCGCGCATGTTTGAAGCAACACGAAGACAAGAAACGAATCCGGATTCATAACTCACAAAGGAGAAAAGGGGGAGAACAATGAAAAATCGAGCCGAGGAAATTATTCACGGAACGTATGATACGGCGGGGGAGCGCTCGCGCGATATTCTCAAGCATCTTGGTGAGCTGTCTTCTTCGGAAGAGCGCTCCGCATTTTTTGAGAACGTTCTTTTGAATCTTTGGACGAATGTTGAGATGTCTGATGCGGAACGGCGCATGGATCATGCGAGTGCTCATGTGTTTACCGATGCAAATCGTTCTGCGGTTGATCTGGTATTGCGACCAGTTATCGTGTCGCTTGACCAGAAGCGGCCATCGGTTTCAGATGCGGCACACGAATTACTCGGCGTAATTGATTCATTTAGTCATGTTGCGGGTTCTCAACTTTATGCAATGCATAAGATTATTACGAACGACGCTTTGGTTCCTTACTTTTCTTGGCCCGCGGTATCCATGGAGGAGGCAAACGAAATATTTTTACACGGTTTGTCTTCTCGGGACAAAGAAGAGATTAAGGCGGCATTTTGGACGCAATATAATCCAAATCTTATTGCGCGCGTGTTAGGGATTTTGTGGCCCATGATTGAACGCGCACCGGACATGAAAACGAAAAAGGCTATTTTCTTGGGTGCCTTGATGCGAGCGATGTTTCAGGCCGAGACAAAGGGCGAACAAGAGGGTATTCGAATGGCTGAGAAGTTGTATACATCGTGGGGTGCCCCCGCCATCAAGGATATGAAGCCGGGGCGGTCGCAGTAATCAAAGAGGAGGAAGAAAACATGGAGCGACAGGGCGATAGTTGGCTCGATGATTTGAAGGGTTATTGGATTACCGAACTTGGTTCGGAACTCCAGTTTCCCGTGGGGCCAGTTTTGAATCCTTCTGCAAATTCTCTGGTAACCCGACTGAATTGGTTTGGTCTGACAGAGCCATTGGCTTCCCCGAGCATTGTGGTTCCGAAGGGTTTTGTTCGGACAAAGCTTGTGATCAAGCAGGTGGACGCGCCGCTTTTTGACGCGTTTCAGATTGTATCAGCCATCAAAACTTCTCCGCGTCCGGTTGACACGTTTGCAATTGGCACGCAAGCCCTCTTCGGCCAGCTGGTGTTTGCGGCAGGCGAGAAGCGGTATGTTACGCCGGATACCTTTTTTGCGCTCGGGTTTCCGAGATTCGTTCCGGAACATCAGTATGCGTCGCAGGAAGAACTCGATAAAGCAAAAAAAGAACACGATGAGGGTGCTCGGGAAATGATACAGAATGTTGCCGATCGCGTTGCATCCTTTTGTTCGCGCGCTGATAAGCCTTTTGACAAGGCGCGCTACCTCGCCGATTTAAGCAATCGGGAGAAGCCGACCCTGCTGAAGGGGGAAGAAATCGTGCAGTATGGTTTTGCCGACAGCGCGACCTACGAGGAATATAAAGAAAACCTCCTTGCGACATACTTCTTTTTAGAGAAAGCGAAGGCGGAATTGAGCGCGAAATCGGATAAGAAAGGTCTCAAAGAGCAATCCCGTTTTTAGATAAAGATAAGGTGATAAAGATAAAATTCTCAAAATAAATAGCCCATCCCTATGCATCGCATATGGGATGGGCTTTTTCATTTAAATTATTTGTCTGAATGGACAAAGAGCCCCTTTCCTCTTTCGAGAATGTTGTAGCTAACAGGCATCTTTGTCTTTTCCGGATCTTCCTCTCCGCTGATTTCTCGGACATAGAATTCTTTCAAAACATCACCGAGTTTCAGCGCCTCTTCAAGGCTCTGAGAGGGGTTTGGCGGATTCTCTTCAAGGTATTGTTCAATCGCGCACAGTTCAATTTTTTCCTTTGCTTCTTGGATTTGTGTCCCCACACTTGAGTCCACAGCGCTTCTCACGACTCTTAAACGGAGGGGATTATTGGCGCAGTAGTTTCTGGCTCCCAACGCGAGGAAATCATCGTGGGTACATGTGTTTCCGTCGGTCTGGATATGGTAGATAACGTTATTTGATTCTCCGACTTCTGCAATGAAAATTTCGGCGATGAAAGGTCCCGAGAATACAAAGCTAAATCGTGAACGCATAAGATCCGCGATTCCGTCGCTAATGACGCGCCCCGATATCTCTTTTGAATTGCTGGGGAGGCACGCATAGAGGCGGCGCATTGCCGGGTTTACCCATCCATTCGTGTGGAGATCCTTTATATCGCCTCGGTTGCCAACGCCTCCGAATACTAAGGTATTCCCTTCGTTGAGCGGAGCAATTCGGCGGAAATCATGTCGTGTGCCGAAATTCATGAATAAAAGTCCTTCTTTATACGCAAGTGCTACAAGGGGCGGTTGATTTTCGATTATGCCTCTGAGCGATTCGAACCTGTCTCGGTTCGATTTTGATTGATAGTCGCTTTCCGGGAACAGTCTCATGATTTTTTCCTCCTATTCCCTGGGGGTTGCGTAGGGGTATCCAAGGCCATATGTTCCGATCACCCGCGGACCGAGTTCTTTGCAGATTTCCGCGATTCGGTCCTGAGATACATCAACGATGCCGTCTTGCTTGGTGATGACTTTTACGAGGAGCTTACCTCCGCATCCGGCATTGACATGGCATGTCTTTGCGAGCGCGTGTACGGTAAGCATGATGGCGGCGTCTTTTGAAAGTCCCTTCGCAATATCTTTTGTGTTTCCTCGGAATATTCCTTTCGCATTCGGGCCCCCGCAACCATCAGCCCAAAATCCTTCGGTGGCGTCAGAATATCCTCCCACGGCATCGTAATGATACACCTTTCCTTCCCCGGTTTCCTTGTTGATGGTGGTAAGGAGGGGGATGGCGATAAGGCCATAGTAGGCGACGAGAGGAAGATTTTGTCTGACTACCATAGACACTCTTCCTACGGTGCCTTCTGTGGTAAGGGGGGTGTCTGCGAATTGATTGATTGCTTCATCAACGCGTAGCACCTCTTCAATGATTCGCGCTAGTTCATCGCATTGGGCGGACGAGCCCGTCATGCCGATAACGGTATGTGGCGCCACCTGGTGCAATTTCGGGGCTTGGTCATCAGCGATTTCAAGTCCCCGTGTATCGGTTGACTGCCCATCGGCGCCCGCGATAACCCCGCCATCAAACGTGATGCCCGTGAGCACGGTGGAACTGCGGATGATTCCCGCCATTTTCTCAAGAATGTCACGAGGCATCTCATTCAGTCCGGCTTGACGATTTTTGATAAAGTTTTGGAGTTCGGGTGTTTCAAGTAGTGAAGATGGTGAGAAGTTTCTAAACTCTGCTGGAATATTCATTTTTGCCTCCTGGTGTTGGGTTTTTATTCGGTTTTCGAAGAGCCGTATGTTACGGGTAGTGTAGCATATGGCGTTTTTTTTGTCAATATTGCCTCGGATTTCGGGAAAGAATACATTAAAATAAGCGAGTTAAGCAAGTTAGGCGTATTAAGCAAGTTAAGCATGCGGGACTTAATTTACTTAACGTGCTTAATTTACTTAATGAGCTTAAGGAAATGCCACAAGTAAAACCCGACATAGAAACCTACGCGAAAATAAAAGTTGTGGGCGTGGGCGGATCCGGTGGGTCTGCCATCACCCGTATGATGGACGCCAAAATTCACGGCGTGAATTTTATTGCGATTAATACGGATGCGCAGGCATTGCATCACAATAAAGCGACCAGCAAAATCCACATTGGAAAAAATCTGACGAAAGGGTTGGGGGCGGGGATGAATGCCGAAATCGGGCGGCAGGCGGCGGAAGAAAACCGCGACGAAATTCACGAGGCGCTGAAGGGCTCTGACATGGTTTTTATTACATGCGGACTTGGAGGAGGAACAGGGTCGGGTGCGGCACCCATTGTCGCGGAGGCCGCGAAAGAATCGGGTGCTTTAACGGTTGCGGTTGTGACAAAGCCCTTTGCCTTTGAAGGAAATCAAAGAGGAAAAATTGCCGAGGAGGGTTGGGCGAGATTAAAAGACAAGGTGGACGCTTTAATTACGATTCCGAATGATCGGATTTTAAATATGATTGAGCGGAATACGCCGCTTCTTGCTGCGTTCAGAATTTGCGATGAGGTGTTACAACATGCCGTTCGCGGAATTTCAGATTTGATTACGATGCCGGGGTTGGTGAATGTTGATTTTGCGGATGTGCGCGCGGTGATGGAGGATACGGGAAGCGCTTTGATGGGGGTTGGCATTGCGTCGGGCGAGAACCGGCATATGCAGGCGGCACAGGCTGCAATCAGCTCGCCCCTGCTTGATATTTCCATCAACGGCGCCCGCGGAGTGCTTTTTAACGTATCAGGCGGTCCGGATTTGACCATGTGGGAGATTAATGAAGCCGCGAAAATTATTACTGAATCTGTTGATACGAACGCGAAGTTGATTTTCGGCGCGGTGCATGATGAGCGCCTGAAAAAAGGCGAAATTAAAATTACGGTTATTGCAACAGGATTTAACGGGAATGGCGCGCGCGCGGTGGCACCCGAATTGCGCAAGCCCGCGACGAACGGCATAGCGTCTCCGGTGAAGCCCATGAATGGAGCGGTGAAACCCGCACAGGAGGAAGAGTCAGAGTGGGATTCGGTGCCGGCGTTTCTCCGTCGGAAGAAATAGTGTAGATTTCGCCATGTTCTTTCTCGACACGCTCGCTCGGCCGGGCGCCCTACTTCGTTCAGTCGTCGGTAATCCACTCCGACTGCGGTCGGAGACCGGGCTGGATTGCCTCCTCATGGTCTCGAAAGAACATATCGGAATTTGGAAGGGCGTCAGAGAAACGCCTTTTTTGTTTGGTTGTTTTAGAAAAATGTAGCTATATTTGCTATCGCAAATATAGCTACATTTTTATTAGAGCATCGTGTTGCATTGCCGCCTCATGGTCTCAAAAAGAATATACCAAATGCTAGGGGCGTATCGTAAAACGATTTTTGTGGGGAGGAGGGAGATTTGTTGGAGTTTCTATTGAAGTCCGACTTCAATAGAAATAGAAAAATAAAAACCCCCGTCGGTTGTCCGTCGGGGTTTTTGGTTATTGTGAGGGAGCGTTGTCGCTGCCCTCGTAATAGATTGTGATTGTGCCGTCTTCGTTGATTGCCACTCTTTTGATGATAGTTTGCTCGGGTTTTTGTTCTGTTCTTTCAATTGTGGGGGTGTCTTTTTCTGGATTTTGAAGAATCGGTGGCCTTTCTTCGGCGAAAACACCCCGTGAAACAAACATGATTCCGAGTGCGAGCGTTACGCATGCTATTTTTTTCATTTTTATTCTCCCCCGAACACGCCCTCGGGCGTGTTCGGGCGACGCCAATAGGCGTTTAGCCCTCTCAACGAACTTTGATGGATTTTAATATAGCATTTTTGTTAATTTTTGTCAACAATTTTCGGAGTTATCCACAGAAAAATTTTGATATCCTTTTTCGGAAGGCGTATGATAAAAATATAATCTCTTAAACAACTTAAAAACGCGATCACTTTCATGATCACAAATCTATATATTGCCACTTTGTGAGGCGGGTAACCGTCATCTTCACAAAGTGGCAATTTTGTACTTTTGGGACCGGAAGCAGATGAGTTTTTAAGTAAAAGTCGTATGGCACACAAAAACGTCGTCGGAAAATCAGGAAAAGTTGTGGTTCCGTTTATATCCGTGCAGAAACGCGACGGCCGTATTGTGCCATTTGACCAAGGCCGTATCATGAACGCGGCGTATCGAGCCATGCATGCTGTTGGCGAGGGCGATTTGTCGCAGGACCCCGCGCGCATTTCGGAGAAGGTGGTGCAGGAATTGGTGAAAACCTATCCTCCGACGCATACGCCGACCATTGAAGAAATTCAGGACGCGGTGGAGGAGGCGCTTATCCTTATGGATTTCCCAAAAACCGCGAAGGCCTATATTTTGTATCGGAGCAAGCGCGGGGAAATCCGGGAACGCCAAAAACTTGTTCCCGAAAAAGTAAATGAGTTTGTGCGGGAAAGCAAACAATATTTTAAAAATCCGCTTGGCGAATTTATTTATTATCGTACGTATTCGCGCTGGATGGATGGAGAGGGAAGGCGTGAGACCTGGGTTGAGACCGTCGGGCGCTATTTTGATTTTATGCGCGAGAATCTCGGGGACAAGCTGAAAGAAGAAGAATATGAGGAATTGCGGCAAGCCGTGTTGCGTCAGGAAGTGATGCCTTCCATGCGCCTTATGTGGAGTGCGGGGTCTGCTGCGCGAAAAACAAACGTGTGCGCGTACAATTGTTCTTTTATTGCGCCATCAAAGGTAAAGGACTTTGCCGAGATTATGTATTTGTTGATGTGCGGTACGGGCGTCGGTTTTTCCGTGGAGTCGCAAAATGTTCAGAAGCTTCCGATTATCAAGCGGCAAAACGGAAACGGACACGGCCTAAATCCTGATGGCTCGGCCAAGGGAAAGAAAAAAATTCCGGTACACGTGATTGAGGATAGCAAAGAAGGATGGGGGAATGCGCTGACCCTTGGTTTGAATGCGTGGTATTCGGGAAAAGATATTGCGTTTGATTATTCGCTTCTGCGTCTCGCGGGCGCGCGGCTTCATACGATGGGTGGACGGAGTTCTGGGCCTGACCCCCTACGGGCGCTTCTTGATTTTTCACGCGCGAAAATTTTGGCGCGACAAGGCAAGCGTTTGACGAATATTGATGTGCATGACATTATCTGCAAAATCGGCGAAGTGGTCGTAATGGGGGGTGTGCGGAGGAGTGCCTTAATTTCTCTTTCTGATTTGGATGATGAGGAAATGCGGCGCGCCAAAACAGGACAATTTTATCTTTCGGACCCCCAGCGCGCTATGGCAAATAATTCTGCAGTGTATAATGAAAAGCCCGATGCGAAGACCTTTCTTGTTGAATGGTTGGCGCTTGCCAAAAGCGGTACGGGCGAGCGTGGGATTTTTAATCGCGGGGGACTCAAGGCTCAGCTTCCAAACAGGCGCTGGAAGGTGTTTGCGGAGGACTCGGGGAGTGCCGGCACGAATCCCTGCGGTGAAATCGTCCTGAAATCAAAGCAATTTTGCAATCTGACCGAGGTGGTTGCGCGTGCGGATGATACGGAGGAAACGCTTCTTAAAAAAGTGCGTCTTGCGACAATCCTCGGTACCTATCAGTCAACCCTCACGAATTTTAAATATATTTCAAAAGAATGGAAACAAAATTGCGAAGAGGAACGGTTGTTGGGTGTTTCTATCACGGGGCAATGGGATGCTCCGGTTGTACGTAACGCGGGGGTTTTGCAAAAAATGCGCTCACGCGCCCTTGAGGTGAATCGTGAATACGCGAAACGATTTGAAATTAACGCGTCAACCTGTGTAACGTGCGTGAAGCCGTCGGGCACGGTGTCGCAGTTGGTGGATGCGGCATCCGGCATGCATCCGCGCCATGCGCGCTACTATATCCGCCGTATCCGCATCTCGGCATCCGACCCCCTGTTTCATATGTTGAAGGACCAGAAGTTTCCGTATCACGCGGAAGTGGGGCAGCTTGAGAATTCCGCAACGACCTACGTTCTTGAATTTCCGGTGAAAGCGCCGGGTGGGGCGGTGTTTCGGAATGACTTGTCATCTCGCGAGCAGCTGGAATATTGGAAGATGGTGAAAGAAAATTTCACGGAGCATAATCCCTCCGTCACGATTTCGGTGGGGGAGGATGAATGGATTGATACGGCAAACTGGCTCTATAAAAATTGGGAGATGCTGGGAGGATTATCGTTTTTGCCGCGGTCAGACCATGTCTATAAACTTTCGCCCTATGAGGAAATTACTGAGAAGCAGTATGAGGAACTTGTCGGGAAACTTCCTGAAATTGATTTTGCAAATATTGTGACCTACGAGGAGGATGATGAAACATCGGGGTCGCATGAATTGGCGTGCGTATCGGGGGTGTGCGAAATTGATTTGGGGGGCGAGGTGGAGAAGGGGGCGCCAAAGGAGGCAGAACAGAAGATGCCCGTTGAAGCGTAATGTGTGATGGCTCGGCAATATCCTCTCGCAGACACACTCGTGCGTTCCAGCGAAGCGCACTCACTCAGCTTTCGGCCTCGCTCCTCCGACTTCGGTCGGAGACCATGCCCGCTCGGCCTCAAGATGGTCTGCAAGAGAACATCGCTTTGCCAGAGGAATGCAGCTGTCGCATCTTGAGAATAAAAAAGGTTTTCTTAAGGTAAAAAAATCGCTCCGGCGTATACGTCGGAGCGATTTTATCGGCGAGTTATAAAAAAACTCCCCGCCGTGATGGCTGGGGAGTGTTTATTCCGAAAGCAGATGCTTTCGTACGTTTTGATCAAAGCCGAGGATATTCGGCTTGTCCACGCAATTCTTGGAGTGAACAAGGACTTTTTTCGGGTACCGATCAAGTCGGTTCTCGGCGAGCCATTGTATGATCCAGTATCCGGTTCGCTCCCTTCCGTGTTCATCAAAATCACCAAGGTCATTGTCAAAGCTCATGACCTCAATCGGCTCCGGATTTTCGTCCAGCAGTTTTACAAGCTCTGAAAAATTATGCGCATGCATCCATCCGGGCGGAGTGGGTCTCTGTCCCGTATGGTTGTCGTCCAGCCATACTTTCACGGTGTTTCTCCTTTTTTAGATTATGCGATGGGGGGCGCGGGTCACGCGGTGTCGGTGCGGGAGTTGTAGAAGTATTCCTCCGCGATTTTTTCTCTGTATACGCCATTGGGGCACTCGCATGCATTCATCTGCGCGTTGGAATAAAGTATGTGCCCTCGGGGGCAGACACTTTTGTAATATGGGGTCATCTCTGCTCCGCTAGCTGCAAGAAAACGGAGCATTTGTTCGGTAGTGTAGATAGTCACGTGATATCCCTGTCCGAACTCCCTATCTTTTCTGGTTTTGACAACGGTGGTTTTGAAAAGCGGCAGCCGATTTTTTGAAAGATCAAGAAAGTCCGTGATCTTTTTCGGTTCGAAAGTAAACAACGCGATACAGCACGGGTTTTCCATTTGATGCCTCCTTCTGGGCTACGGAAGATCTTCCGGAAAAATTCGAAAACCAACCATTCGCGCTTTCTTAATCCATAGTTCGTGTTCCGAGGTGGGCCAGCCCCTTGCGGCTGACCGAAGAAACAGTATTTCTCCGCTATTGCGCACAATATATCTGTGCCAGCCGCCATCGCCATAAATAGTGCCCATGCTGAATGTCGGGCCGTTTTTAAATTTCGGGTCATCCAAATCATGTTTGCCCCACTCCTCAAGGAGCGCGTCAAAAGAATTATCGCCGAACAATCTTTTACTCCTAAAACGCCTATAGTGTTCTCCTTCTACCTCTATGAGTTTTTCAAATGTATTCGGATCGAAGATCATTATGGACATTTAATTTTCCTTTCAAAGGGCAATTTCGCTTATTTTTATTATACTTTAAATCTAGATAAAAGTCAATGATTTACGTTTTCACGGGCAACGGAAAAGGAAAAACCACTGCGGCACTCGGTCAAGCAATACGCGCCGTTGGCGAGGGCAAGCGCGTTTTGATGATACAATTCATCAAGGGTCCATGGAAATCCGGCGAAGACGAGTCCGCAAAATTACTTGCGCCGAATTTTAAGTTGCTGAAAACGGGAAAAGGATTTGTAGGAATTATGGGCGATACGCTTCCACGCGAGGAACATGTAAAAGCCGCGGAAGAAGGGTTGGCGCTTGCAAAAAAAGAAATTGAATCGGGCGCGTGGGATATTGTTATTTTAGACGAAATCAATAACGCCGTTGATTTGGGTTTAATCTTAAAAGAAAAAGTTTTAGCGTTGCTACAAGCTACTCACTACAAACTACCAACTATTATTCTCACCGGCCGCAACGCCCCCCAAGATTTCATTGATATTGCGGATTTGGTTACCGAGATGCGCGACATAAAGCATCCGTACGAAAAAGGCATCAAGGGCAAGCGGGGATTGGAGTACTAGCCCCGTTAGAAAATTTTCAGTGATTCGCCATAGTATTCAGATAGCGTTTTACAGATTCATTATCGTGTGGGAAAGCCTTTTGCAAATTTTCTAATGGGGTTGACAATTTGTAAAACTTTTGATACGAATTATATAGTTTTTTATAACAAGGAGTTGATAATGAAAATTGAGGACCTCGGGAAAAGAGCGACTTTTCTCCTCCCCTCTATTAAAGTTTACAACCGCAAGTATTCAAAAACACGGCAGAATATCGCGCGTACGATTCATAATTTCTTGCTGGATAATTTTAACGGTTATACGTGCGCATCGGGAAATATTTATGGCTATTTTACTTCAGAGCAGACAGAATATGATGAGTTGCGGGAATTCAGGGTTGCGTTTAAGGAAAACGAACGGAAGACAAAAGTTCCTAAACTTCAAAAGTTTCTCGCGTTGATCTGCGAAGATATCGGTGAAGAGTGCTTATATCTTGAGTGCGGGGAAGATGCGATGTTGGTTTACCCCACCAGAAAGAAAAAATAATTTATCCATGAACGGCTTCGGCCGTTTTTTCTTTTTGGGTTACATTCCAATATACCAGTATACTGGTATATTGGAATAAGGAATGACGGAGGGCAAATTTGACTCATGAGAATTTTTCCGTTACAAATAAGCGCATGCCGTCTAAATCAAAAATTTTTTTCTGGTTATGCGTCGCGTTTGTCGTGGGCGTTGTGTTTGCCTCCTTTGTTACTTTTGCCCCCATCGTTATATGGGCTTTTTTTGTATTGGGGTGCGTTGGGGTCATATATGGCGTTACATCAGCGAAAAACGAATCAGTGCGAATAAGCGAATTTATTTTTTTGAAACCTATTTGTTATTCGTTGATGGTGCTTGTATTTGTCGCGGGCATGTTTCGTTTCGCGCAGGTTTCATCGGTGTCCCATATTTTGCCCCCCGATATTGTTAGTAAATCTATCTCGTTTGAAGCGTCGATTATTGATGAACCAATACGAAAACCAAAAAGCCAGCAGGTCGTGGTTGCGTCGGATAATGATGCAAAAATTCTTCTTATCATGCGTCCGTACCCTGAATTTCAGTACGGCGATATTTTAAAAATTTCGGGAACGATTGAAGAGCCGGAAAATTTTACGGACGAATTTGATTATCGCGCGTATTTGGCAAAAGACGATATTTTTTATCTCGTGCGTTTTCCCGAAGTTGAAAAAGTCGGCGAGGGCGGGGCGAACCCAATATATCAGAAATTATTTCTGCTTAAATCAAAATTTTCCGAAAATCTCGGCAGATTTTTACCCGAACCCCACGCGTCATTCATGGCGGGCTTAATTTTGGGCGAGCGAAAAAGCATGCCGCAGGAATTATTAGACCAGTTTGCGGAAACGGGAACAACCCATATCATTGCACTTTCGGGTTACAACATTTCCATTGTCGCGGATTCGTTTTTGAAATTCCTCGCGTGGTTCTCACTCCCATTTTCATGGTCGTTTGTGCTCGCAACCTTCGGGATTGTTGCGTTTACCATTTTGACGGGGGCGTCGGCATCAATCGTGCGGGCGGCAATTATGGGTATTTTGGTGCTCGTTGCGCGAAAAGAAGGGCGGCTGTATCATGTGCGAAACGCGCTGGTGTTTGCCGGAGCCGTTATGATTTTTCAAAATCCGAAGATTTTGCGCTTTGATGTCGCATTTCAGTTGTCGTTTTTGGCGACTCTCGGCTTGATTTATGTTTCCCCGATTATTGACGGGTATATGGAGCGGATGAAGTATCGTGCGTATGATTTTTTTCGCGTGCCGCGCGATGAGCGGGGATTTTTGCGAAAGCAGAAAAAATCGTTTGTACGCGAAATTTTTACCGCAACGATTTCAGCACAAGTTTTGGTTTTACCTTTGTTGGTCTATAATTTCGGGCGCATTTCTATCATAAGCCCCTTGAGCAACCTTGCTGTATTGATTATGATTCCCGCAACTATGTTGTTCGGATTTTTAACCGCCGTTTCGGGTTTTATTTTCTCACCCCTCGCATTTGTTTTTTCGTGGGTTAGCTGGGCATTGCTTCAGTACGAACTCTCGGCTATAAAATTTTTCGCGAATATCCCGCTTGCGTCCGTTTCGTTTTCGCTTTCCTACGGCATTTTGCTTCTGCCGTTGTATGGCATAATAGGGTATTGGGTTTTTAAAAAATACAGAATAATTCAGAAAAATTAAAAAGGCGGTTTGCATTAAACCGCCCGTAGAGAAGTATTTATGTCAGGAGTTCTTTGGCGAGATGCGCTCCCGGGATGTTGTCGGTGTAAAGAATCAGCGCGATCATTATTATGATGGTAACGATATACGCGAAAGTGTAGAATGCTACTTCTTTTTTCGCCATTGGCGCAAACTGATCTATCCTTTTCAGATGACAGGGTTTTATCCGGAAAAGTTCTGCTATGCCCGCGAACGCGTCAATACATACTCGGAATGGATAGACGTAAAGATAGAAGTAAAAAGGAACACGATCTATCTTTGCCCTTTGCCACATATCGTAGATAAAGGCCGCGGTAATTCCTCCCACGCAGAGCAGTCCAATTGTAAAAGATATCCACGAATGATTTATTGCGTTTCGTTTGATTGGGGACGCCATAATGAATATAATGAATATCCCCATAGCCCTTAAGAAAGTTGCTTTAAATTTTGGTAGTACCTCTTCGAGACCATAGTCATTCATTAATTCAAAAAAGCCGATGATTGATATGAGGATGAGGAGACCCATCCCGAGATACCATCCTGCGAATGCGGCAACTATGAGCGAAAACAGCATAAAGAAGAATCCTAAGGACTCTCGCAAAGAATACAGGAGTGACTTCATTATTCTGCCGCCATCGAGCGGATTAATCGGAAACAAGTTAAAGAGATTGATAAGTGACATAATGCTCGCTATTGCCGCAAATATTGGATTTTGGGTTAAAAAATAGAGGAGAATTGCCGGAATAATGAACAATAGCCCGTAGAGCGGTCCCATGATGGCGATATACATTTCATTTCGGGCGCTCTTGAAGCTTTCCGCAGCCATCGCGGCACCCCCGAAGCCGGGGATAAGATAAATCCCCTTTGTTTTGATGCCGCATCCCTTCATTGCCAGGAGATGGCCGAATTCATGAATGAGAATAAATGCCACCAGTGAAATTCCCATTTGCCAGGAGAATATGAGCGAATAAAATCCAAGGCTCGCGACTGCTCCGGCGGTTTTCAGGCCAAGCGCCCCCTTGATAATTTTGGGGAGCACTTTCATAAGTTTTGTGAGAATCGGGATGAGTTTCGTTCCTACTTTTAACAACAGAATCCATAAGCCAAAGCTTTGTTTTTGGGAATTTGGTGTTGTCAAAGAAGACATGCGCGCCTCCATTATTCTTCGTGCAGTGTTATATTATATATAGTATAACTGTAATTTATAATAAAGTCAATAGCTTGTTTATAGACGAAAAAATATGCAACGTTCTAGGAACAATTTAAGGTGGTATTTTCTTGGGGTGTTGGCATTTGTGAGTGTCTTTATTTGGTATGCGGTTTTTTATGCTGAAGCGCATCGCAGGCTTTTGTCGGTTCATTTTTTTGATATCGGGCAGGGAGACGCGATTTTCGTGGAAGCGCCAAATGGAAATCAGATTCTTGTTGACGGCGGGCCGGATAATACCGTGCTTGCGAAACTCGGGGAAACAATGCCTTTTTGGGATCGCTCTATTGATGTGTTAGTACTCTCGCATCCGCATGCGGACCATTTGGACGGGTTGGTTGAGGTTGTGAAGCGGTATGATGTCGGCGTGGTGATTGAATCGGGGGCGAATCATACGATTCCCGAATATGCCGAATGGCACGCATTGCTTCGGGAGAAAAACATTCCGGTTGTTATTCCAAAAGTGGGTGAGCGTATTGATGCGGGCGGGGGAGTAGCGCTTGATGTGCTTTCACCCCTTGAAAATTTTGAGGGCGTCTCGCCAAAAAATATTCATGATGCGAATGTTGTAGGCCGTCTTATGTATGCGAGTACGTCCGTATTGTTGATGGGGGATGCCGAAGAAAAATTGGAGTATCGACTTTTATATTCGGGCGTCTTTATTGATTCCGATGTTTTGAAAGTTGGTCACCACGGCTCAAAAACTTCAACTTCTGAAGAATTTTTGCGCGCTGTCTCGCCCGAGATTGCGGTTATTCAAGTGGGCCGCAAAAATCGTTACGGCCACCCGTATCAAGGAGTATTGGATCGGCTCGCGGCGTTTGGCGTGCGCATCTTCCGAAACGATTTGGACGGGGATATTTTGTTGCAAAGCGACGGAGTATCGTTTATAGTGAATAATAACGTAGTGAATAAATAATTTTTTATAGTATGCAACATCCCAAAAAAGAACAAACGCTTGTTATTATTAAGCCGGACGCGCTTCAGCGCTCTTTGGTCGGCGAAATTATCGGGCGTTTTGAGCGCATCGGTTTGAAATTGGTCGCGATGAAAATGGTTTTGCCGGATGAGGCATTTGTTGAGGCACATTACACTCTTGACTCCGAGTGGCGGAGGGTGACGGGCGAGAAAACCATTCGAAGTTACAAAGAAAAAGGGAAAACCCCGCCGTCCGAAGACCCGCTTGAAATTACAGCGTCAATTTTGGAACGCCTGAAAAAATATATGACTGCAAGCCCCGTGATTGTGATGGTGTGGCAGGGGGCGCACGCGGTGAAAATCGTGCGAAAGCTTGTGGGAGGAACCGAGCCGTTGACGTCGGACGTCGGCACCATTCGCGGCGATTTTGTTTTAGATTCGTATGAGGTGTCTGACGGGGATACGCGAAGTATCAGAAACTTGATTCACGCATCAGGTTCGGTGGGGGAGGCGGAAAAAGAAATCGAGCATTGGTTCAAGAAGGGCGAGCTCGTCAATTATCACCTCGTGCAGGACCATATTTTATATGATGTGAATTTGGATGGTTTGCTAGAATAACACCTGAATATTTTTTTCTATTTTTCTTATCGTGGGTTCACCTATTTTCTTATTCGCGCGAATTAGAAAATAGGTGAGAAGAGGGGATAGATGAGAAGATAGGAAGAGAGATGGAAAAGAAAATATGAAAAATCTTGAAAAAATATTAAAAGGGCTTGCGAATAAGCGCCGGCTCGCGATTATTAAACTTCTTTTGCAGAAAAAACGGCCTTTGAGCGTCGGGGAAATTGC
The DNA here is from genome assembly GCA_030649305.1 of bacterium. Classification (GTDB taxonomy): domain Bacteria; phylum Patescibacteriota; class Minisyncoccia; order Sungbacterales; family GWA2-42-14; genus JAUSFV01. The sequence goes on along the minus strand of JAUSFV010000006.1, from coordinate 25,772 downwards.
TGACGCAATTCGTTTATCTTTTACTGCCACCTCAAAACATCTTAATTTGCTTCGGCAGTTAGATATCGTTGAGCGAAATCAAGTCAGCCTTACTGTTTTTTATCGCCTCGCGGATTCACTCCCTGCGGCGGTTCGTGTCTTAATTTTTCTTATTTCTAATTCGCGCGAATAAGAAAATAGTACTTGGAAGAAGTTTAAAGGTGAAGATGGGAGGGGAATAGCAAAAATAGAAAAATAAAAAACGGCTCGCGAGGAGCCGTTTTTGGTTTGCTATGATGTGATGATTTCTTGTGGAATGGGGATGTGGTAATTTCCGGTAAAACAGGCGTCGCAGAATTGAAGGGCGCGGTGTTCGTCATCGCGCGCGTCAGTCACGGCGCGCTTCATCCCCTCTAAGCTTAGATAATAGAGCGAATCCGCGCCGATTTCTTTTCGAATTTCTTCAATGTTGCCCGCGTGGTTTTTCGCGATAAGTTCGTTTTTGACGCGATAGGTATCAATGCCGTAGTAGCATGGTGAGATATATTGAGGAGAGCTTATGCGCACGTGGACTTCTTTGGCACCCCCCTCCCGAACAAGCGAAATGGCTCGTTTAATTGAGGTGCCACGCACAATTGAATCATCTCCTACGACAACTTTTTTCCCTTGAACAAGTTCGGGTATTATATTCAGCTTGATTCTCATTTCTTTGGTTCGCCGCGCTTGCACGGGCTCAATGAATGTTCGTCCCACATAGTGCGAACGAAATAAAGCCATCTCAAGCGGGATACCTGATTCTTTTGAAAGTCCCGCGCCCATGAAGTTGCTGGAGTCAGGAACCGGCACTATCACATCGGCTTCAATCGGACATTCTTTCCATAGAATTCGTCCCATATGTTCTCGGACAACTTGGGCGCGTCGTTCGTACCACTTGCTGTCCGGGCGCAGAAAATATACGTATTCAAAAATACACGGGCGTTCGGGGGCGTCTTTACGATTGCGGAACGGAATTTCCGAGGGGAGGAGGGGACTTTCGAGCGATACCGCGATTATCTCGCCCACTTTAATATCTCGTACGTATTTGATGCCAAGCACATCGAAGGCCGCACTCTCCGACGCAAACACCGTAAGACCCCTTCCTTGCCCCATACTCAAAGGCCGATTGCCCGTTTCGTCCTGAACAGCGTACAGCGTGTCTTTGGAGAGAATGGTCAGCGCATAGGTGCCTTCAATTTTTCGCAGGGCGCGTTTCAGGGCGTCTTCAAAATTTGGCGCGCCGGAGAAATATATGAGAGCCGCGATAACCTCCGTGTCGGTTGATGTTTTAAAAAAGTATCCGCGTTCTTCGCATTCTTTTCGGAGTGTTTCCGTGTTTGTCAGATTGCCGTTATGGGCAATCCAGAACGGCGTGCTTTTGAATGACCCCTCAATGGGCTGGGCGTTTTTGAGAGAGCTTTCTCCGGTCGTGGAGTAGCGGACATGTCCTATGCCGATTCGTCCTTTGAGACGCGAGAGCGTATCGCCTCCGAATACTACCTCAACCGTACCCATGCCTTTTTCGGGATGGTAGGATGCGCCGTCATAGGTGACGATACCCGAACTTTCTTTGCCGCGATGCAGGAGTGACCAAAGGCTCAGGTAGAGGTCTTCCGCAACATCGGTTTCTTGCGATGCGATGCCGAGAAATCCGCACATATTTTTGCTCATTTTTTGACAAAGTGCTCTGATTTTAGAATACCATATTTGTAAAATATAATCAACATTTTCAGAAGCGGTCTTGTTTTATGGTTTGTGTTTCGTGTATAATGAAGATAAGCTCCGTTGATTGCGGGTCAAGGTTTTAGGACAATCTCACTTTTTCGGGATGCCTACATTGTTTCGGCCCTTGGGCTGAAATTGCGGCAACCCACGTGATTTCATGCTAAAACTTTTGAACCTGTCCAATCGCGGGGCGGATAAAAATGCCGCGGAATCCCGCAGCGTTTTTATTTTGTCTCGCTGGGGGTTTTATATAAAATTAAATTAGTGTGGGCATATTTTCTTATCGGCTAATTCGCACGAATTAGCCGATAAGGGGAAAAAGAAAAAAAGTCGCATGTCTGCGACCTTTTGTTTTTCGCGGAGCACCTCCGCGAATGATTATGGATTTTACCCGCCTTTGATTTTGTTTTTCACGGGTGGCAGGGGAAGTTCAAGACGATTTTCTTTCTTGATAAGTGTTCCCGCATTAAGCATCTCATGTTTCGTTTTCTCTACAGCCACGCGCGTTATATATTCAACCTCGCTCTCCCACAAAGGATTTCCCGCAACTAATTTTTTGATATACGCCGCAAGTTCGGGATGAGAGTAGGCGCGGGTTGATTTTATTTTTTCACCGCGGATATTGACGTTGAAAAGCCAGCCCTGGTCAATGGCTTCCTTGATGCTTGACCAGAGTCCTTTCACGTTCGCATCCCTGAATTCTTGGATATTTTTTGCGCCTCTTTTTTTGATAACCTGTTTGAGTTCAAAAAAGAATGTTCCTTCAACCGGAAACGTGAAACATTGCAGAACTGTTCCTTCTTCCTCGTCTTCGCTTACGAGAATTTGCGGCTTTCCGTTTTCGTATTGCGTGATGAAGCGAATGCCGCGCTTATGTAATTCTTGCACGAGCGCCTGAAGGTCATTACAGCGAATGGCGATATGCTGGACGCATACACCAAACCGCCTAAAGTATTCGGTGATTTGCGAGGCAATGGGTTTGCCGTCCGTACTCCGCCCGTCCATCCCTTCCATGAGCGCAATTTTTACATGGTCCCGCGCGACTACGATGGTACGCATCTTAGTTCCGTCGGGACGGTCTTCTCCGACACCCTTTGCGCGATCATACATATTTGAGGTAAAGCCGAGGAGCTTAAAAAGGCTCACCGTTCTCTCAAGCGATCCGTCGTTCGCGCCGTTGACCGTAGCGATATGATCAAATGTCAGATTCTGTTTTTTGATTTTCACGTACGCCTCCTTTTTTGATTGGCAAGGTTCTCATTATCATATTTGTGCCCCGCGGGATGTTTTTTGTCTATATTGACAAAATTTAAAATTTTTGTTAAATAAAGTTTGTGGCTCACTGACAATTTTGGAAGGAGGAGGCGAATGAAAAACGCGCCGGTTATGGCGGGCTTTCCTTATCAGAAGCGCGTGCGCAAGGGATACGAAGATAAAATTACGTTTCCGCTCAACGGCCGCGCGCCGAAGGGTTTGTATAACTATAAACTCGAGTTTGGGGCAGAGATAATTTGCGAGAATTCTCCAAGCGTGGTTTATCAATCCGAATATTCTCGAAAGTCCGATTCTCTATCACGGGCTTCCTTGCTTGTGCAACAGGAGAATATGAAACTAGAACGACGCGCGTTTGATCTCGAAAAAATATCTCACGATCTTCATTCGCTCGAATTCCCCCGGGGGTTATATGTGGGGGACGATATTGCCGTCTCTCTTTTCAACGGGCGCCATGACGCGCATAACATCTATCGGCATGAGGGCGCATACACGCTTGGTTTTGTGCATAGGGGACACGGGAAGATTTTTACTGATTTTGGTTTGCTTTCTTATGAAAAGGGGGATTTCTTTTTCATTCCGCGTGGCGTTACGTACGCGTTTCTTGAAGAGCGGGACGCATTTATTTTACTGTATGAATGTTCAAGCCGCATCATGCGCCCCTCGCATTATTGGGTTGACGGATATCCTTTTTCGCCCGCCGCTTTTGAGATTGCCGAACCGGTGCCTCTCGCAGATATCTTTCGCGGCCCCTACCATTTTGTTCGGGTAAAGAAGCATGTGGGTCGTGAGGCGTGTCTTTGGTATCCATTTTCTCCGTTTACGGCAGTCGCATGGGAAGGGGATTTGTATCCGTTTGTTTTGCATCTGAAAGATTTGCGCGCGCTTTCCTCGGCCGATTTTCATCTTGATCCGAAAGCACTCACGATTTTCGTGACAGAAGACGAGGGCGCGTCCGTTCAGGCGTTTTTGCCTCGGTGGGGGCATTCTCTTCCGTATCCTCATCAGAATTATGTGACTGAGCTTCTCTTTAATCATCGTGGTTACAACGTGCGTCCCGAGATTCAGGACGGGTGTATCACCTTGCATCCGCCGGGAACCTATCATGGTCCGGATATCCGCGCGCTTGATAAACAGCGTACGGAAGATCCGCCGAAGCCGGAGAATCTCCCGTGGCTTGACCAGGTTGCGATTATGCTTGAGACGAAATCGTCTCTCGTGGTTCTTCCCGCCGCAGAGGGATGCGAAATCAAGGATTACGAAATTTCATGGTATAGGCAGTGGCGGGAGATTCAAAAAGAAAAAAAGTAAATCAATGAATCGCTCCGACTACGGTCGGGGCGGTTTTTTCTTGCGTTTTTTATTTGAGTATGGTATAAATTTCGTAAGTTGTTTGACATCTTGTGTGGAGGATAAGCGTGAGACATTCCTGTAGAAAGTATCATGATGCGGCGGAAGTTGTGCGCGAAGAATCGTCGTTGCGGCTTCGCGATATGATTGGTTTTCGGAAGCATGTGGAACAAATTCGCGGGAGGCGCGGCGAGCGTTTTCCGGATGAATGGTATGAACGCCCCTATGGCTATGATGCGCATTTACAAAAGCGCAAAATAAAAGGCAACGGCGATGCAATTATTTTTCCTTCGTTTGTCACGAAGGCCGATTATGAATTCGAAATTTGTCTTTATTTTCCGTACCCGTTTGAAACCAAGGACGAGCGTGAGGCGATTGAATTTGTAACCAGAGACGCATTTTTCACCATATTTAACGATACGAGCGCGCGCGACTTTCAGCCGTCAGATATGGCGATGCGCCTTTCCGTAGCGCCATCCAAGGGTATTGCTGAAAAAAGTTTTGGACCATGGATGGTTCCGGCATCCAACTTTGATTTTGATGAAAACGGCGTTCCCTATATTCACATGCGGCTTTTCGTGAAGCATTGGAGAGATGTGTCATGGGATCTTCGCTGTGAGGATAATTTTCGTTCCATTTATTTTGATGACCCGAAAACCGGCGCGAAGAAGTGTTGGAGTTTCGCGCAAGTTATTGCGTGGTATGGCAGGATGAATCAGGGATTTGAGAAGGGAGATCTGCTCGCATCCGGTACCATCGGGAATGGGTGTATTGCCGAGTTTGCCGCGCGTATTGACTCGGTAACTGGTCAAGAGATTGAGCCTGCAAAATATCCGTGGTTGCAGGAAGGCGATAGTATTCGTATGGATGCGGGAGCGCTTGGAGTTTTGGAAAACGAGGTTGCTTTTGTTACGATGCCCGATCCGCGAAGACTTAACCCATGAGAAAATATAACGAACATATCGCCATTGTTTCCGATTCGTTTCCGTTATCGCAAATAAAGCAGATGCTCGGCATGCCGTATACCTTTTTTTTTGATGCGCATGTGCAATATCCCGCAGACCCCGATGGTGCGCACCTTACGCATTTTTTCACCCCACGACCGATTGCAGAACATGAGCGGTTTGTTCGGTGGATTGTGACCGATTGGTTTCGTTGGGCTATTCCGCGTCGGATCGGGTATGATGTGGTGTTCGGGCCGAATGAACCTGGCACCAATACCATCATCAAAGAGTTCGCGGACTACGGAAAATCTCCTCTGGGTAAACGGATTCGGTATGCCCTGTGGGATTATAAGGATACTGGTCGTTTCGGAGATGTGTTGGTTGAGGGTGAAATCAAGTCGGGTGATAAGGTATTTGTTTTTAATACCGTATCCTCGCAGGGGCGATGCGTTGGTCAACGTCTTCCGTCATTTGTGGAGGGGCTGGGCGGCACGGTTGTGGCTCGGGCGGTATTCGCGAAAGGCACTACTTCGTTCGTGAAAGAGGTTGAGACCAGATATGCCCCCTATTTCTACGCAGCCGTTCAGGTTGACATTCCGGTCTATACAAAAGAAGAATGTCCGAAATGCAAAGCGGGAGATATTGCAAAGCCATGGACGGATCTTCTGAAAACATAATTTTTTTGAAAGGCGGCTTGCCCGCCTTTTTTGATTTACCCCGTTAGAAAATTGCTTATTGGAAATGTACGCGAGAATGTAAATTTTTTTTGTACCTATTATAAGTATTACAATAGGACGGCCTATTGGTATAGATAGCGCGCGGTTTATTTGTTTTTTTACTGTTCTAATGGGGTTTACAGAATAAGAAAATTTTGTTATACTCAAAAGAGTTTTTTATAGACGGAGATACCATTATGCGCCGATTGATTGTGAGTACGGTATGCGCCGTTTTGCTTGCGGGGTGTGCGGGGTATCGCCAGCAATTACTTGATGTATCGCGCTATACGGAAGAAGCGCACGCGTTTTGTCCTATGAATGAGGACCCCGATGACCCGCGGGAAGAAGAGACCATGGAAATTTGGGTATACATTCGGCCGCTTGAAACGGGCGCTGGAGACGCGGTGCTTTTGAAAGCGCGGAAGAAGGGAAACAACAAAAGTTTTTTGGTGTATCGCGAACCTGTCGTGAAAGAATACCCCGAATTACTGGTGCGTCTTGAGCGCGAAGGATATTCATTCTTTATTGAAGAAAACGGGAAAGTACTCGTGCCAATCGCGCCATGGGATATACTCCGTGAAGCCATGAGTGTCTTTACCTCCGAAGAACTTAAATTTTTGCAGAATGAAAAAGCGTTGCGGCGATGCATTATCGCGAACAAAATCCGCGAACCGTTTGATTTTGATTGAGCATACAAAAACCGCCCCGGTTTTCCGGAGCGGTTTTTTTTATTATCCGTTTTTACTTATTTGATTCCAAAATATAATTGCAGTTGATTATTTTGGATATTCGTCCAGATAATTCCATATTTGTTATTACCCCACACCGCATAAGCATTATCATTATCACCAGCCGTCGCCGATACAAGTTCGTTATCCAGGACCATAGCAAAACCAGAATTTATAGATTTAAAATATAGTTTTTGTTCCGGATACGAAGTCCACACAATACCGTAATCGCTGCCAGCTTTGGCAATTGATGGGCGCATTTCATTATCTCCTTTTGTATTTAAGTTTTGATTGGGAATAATTTTATTGCCCGCCGAATCCAGCTTGGTCGCGTATATGCTATTTGCATTAACATTATCAATACTGCTTTCTCTCCAGAAAACAGCATAATTTGATCCGTCGGCGAAAATTTTAGGGCTTCCAACCCGTCCGTTTCCGGAAATTTTTATATCATTGCCTAGTTTATTTCCCGCGGAGTCCAAAGTAGCGAAATACAGTGCAGGGTTATTGCTGTCATTGCTATTTCTGATATCCTGCCATGTGACACCGAAATTTGTTCCGTTCCAAGCCAAAGAAATGATGGGGCCGTTTGCGGCTCGTGTGTCTCCGCTTGTTATTGACTTTTTCTTATTTACAACGATTGTCTGTCCGTTAGAAGCAATTTTTGTAAAGTAAATTATGTGTGCAGGCAGATATGGATTGTTGAAATTATCCGGCCATCCGCCAGACCAGGCAACAACATATTCGCTGCCGGTCCAAAGGAGGGCAGGCCGTTCTGTGTCGGCATTATCGGTTCCCGCTGTCAGGGGAATATTAGAAAGTACATTGCCGTCAATATTCATGGTAGCAAAGCGCAAATTATGCGGATTTGCTTCGGGCCACACAACGCCGTATTTTGATCCATCCCAGACGATATTGGTCCAAAAAACATAGTTTGGCGCATTTGCGAGAACTACTTCATTTAATTTATTGCCATTTGAATCAAGTTTTGCAAAGTAAATTTTTCCGTTTTTGCCATATACAACCCCATATCCATTGCCATTCCAAGCGACAGATTGATATTCTCCGTCAATATTTAATGAGCTACTGTTCCAATTAGATGGGGCGGCAGGTACCGTAAACGCCGCGGGGGTGCTGGTGCCATTTGTGTTGTTGACGATGAAGTAATAGGTTCCCGCAATGACATTTGGCCTTGAGCCATCGGATGGCTTATAGAGATTATAGGGAATGCCGAAATACAAACTGCCGTCCGCAAGAATGGGCGAATTGAATACCTGCATATGCGCGTAGCTTGTGGTGCCGGAGCCCGTGTAAAACGTGATATTGTTCGTGCCGGTCCATTGGCCGTTTGGCGTGAAGCAATTTCCGCGGATATATACTGCGGTGCCGACAGGGCCGGATGAGGGCGTGAGGGATGTGATGGAAACCGGACATCCTTGCGCCGCGGGTTCTGCTACGGTAAACGCGGGCATCATATTGTTTGTCATAGTGAAGGCATAGGTGCTGTTGGGGTTTTCGCGCGTCTCGCCCCAGAGGTTCGTGTAATAGGTAACGCCAGGGCTCAAGGCGGGTCCGGCATATTGAAGTGATGCGTTCGCCGTGGTCGTCCCCGAAAGAACGCTTTTTGATTCCGTCCAGATGGAAGTTTCATCTGCCGTGTAGACCGATATCCAATAGACCATATTGATGCCGCTCCATGTAGGAATCGTCCATGTGATGGTCGGGGTTGTGGTTGATTGGGCTCCGACGGGGCTTGTGATGAGTGATTGATTTAGGAGATGATTTTGGGTGACCGGGGACAGAGTTCCTTCGGTGCCGGCTTCATCCACCGCAGCGACATACGCATAATACACTCCCGTGGAGTAATTTGCGGCTGTTCCTGCGGGGCCGAACACGCGCCAATACGGATACGTAGAGCATTCAATCTTCCAACCGTTCGCAGAGAATTCTTTCGCGGGGTTGCAGCCGCCCGTGGGAATGGAAACAGGAATCGTGAAGGTAGCGACTGCGGTATAGGCGCTCTCTCCCGGGCGCTTCAGATACACCCGGAACGATTGATTCGGATTCACGGTGGTGCTGTATTTGAAATAAAATGCGTGGGTGTACGTGCCGCTCAAACTCGGGCCCGAACCCGTAATACCCTTGAACCATCCGAGAATGGTTTCGGTCGGGGCACTCACGGGTGTTGCTGTGGTGGTGGTTCCGGTTCCGCCGCCTCCATTGTCGGGCGGTGTGGTTGTTCCGGTTTCTCCGTCTCCCGGGGTCAGCACCGAAGATGACGCGGCGTGCCACGCGCCTTCACTGGGGTTAAAGATTGTCAATTTTGTACCGACTTCAAAGAAGCGGCATCCGCCCGATCCGCCATCGTTACATGAGGCTTCGTTTGACGATTTTTCAAGAATGCCCGCGGTTTCATAATCATTCCCTTCCCGTTGGTAGTGGTATTGATAGGGGTCTGCATCAAGCGGGTCGGATGGGAGTTCTTTAATATAGCGGGGGGAGAGTCCCGGAATCCAGTTCGGTACGCCATTGATGTATTCGGTTCCTTCCTGGCCGGGCGGGTTGCCATTGTTATCGGATTTATACAACTCAACGAGCTTTTGAATTTCGTTGAGGTCGGCAAGACGCTTGGCATCGCGCGCTTTCTCGCGCGCTTCGTTCATGGAGATAAGGCCGACGGATGCGATGAGTGAAATGATTCCGACAACGACCAAGAGTTCAATGAGGGTAAAGCCCCTCTGTATGTATTTCATAGTATTTTGATGGATTATTAATACTTTTTCAGTATAGCACGCGGGGGAGGCGTATATGTACGGGTTATATGCACGGGTGTGGATAGCTACTTATTTTTTATAGACGGCAATTATTTAAAATCTATTCCTAAATTCTTAAGAATTTAGGAATAGATTTTTGTATGTAGGGTATATAAAAATAAAAATCGCTCCGACTAAAGCCGGAGCGTTGTTACTATTATTTAAGCCACTCGTGTTCAAAAAGCGAGCTTACGGATTCACCGCTATGAATCCGCATGATTGCCTCCCCTAAAAGTTCTGCCACGCTTACTACCGTGATTTTTTTGGGAAGGGGACGTGTTTGCAGAATTGAATCGGTGATGAATATCCGCTCTATTTCTGATTCTTCTAACCACTTCAGGGCATCTTTTGAGAATACGCCGTGGGTCGCGAGGACAAATATCCGTTTCGCACCCCGCTCGCGAAGCTTTGCCGCGGCATTGCAGAGCGTCTCACCGGTATCAATCATGTCGTCAATCATGAAAACATCTTTGCCCGCAACTTCTCCTACGACATTCAGAACTTTTGAATGGCCGGGTACGCGCCGCTTCTCAATGACCACCAGCGGGATGCCGCCAAGGGCATCTCCGTACGCGCGCGCTCGCTCGCTTGCTCCGACATCCGGCGCTACCACAACGAAATCATGTATGTCATTCCATATATGTTCTTGTTTGGTGAGGTGGTGCAGAAAAATCGGGCGTACCCACAAGTGGTCTGCGGGGACATTGAGCGCTGCGAAAGCGACCGGCGTACTGTTGCTGTGGACGTCCAACAATACGACGCGATGGGCTCCGCTTATCCAAATTTTCCTGGCCATATTTGCGATCGTAACGGGAGCGCGGGATTTATCTTTGCGGTCTTGCCGCGCGTAGCCGAAGTAGGGAATGACTGCGGTTACTCGTTGCGCGGATGCAAGAACGGCGGTATTGATCATGAGGTTCAATTCAACTTCGTGGGTATTCGGCTGGTTTGTGGATTGGATAATAAAGACATCCGCTTCTCGGATATTTTCGCCGTACCGGGTATAAATTTCGCCGTCCGCGAAATCCCTGTTCGGGTCAAGGGCTCCCAAAACTGATCGCTTCTCATTCATTTTAGAATCAATGTAGCGCGCGATTGCGTGTGCTAACGGTTCGTTGCTTCGTCCGGAAAAAACGCGCAGTTCCCGCATGGTTTTCTCCTTATTATTTTTTCAAAGCATCCTCCATATTCGTAGCACATCGGAGAAAAAAAGAAAACTGGTTTTGTCCGCAATTTCCACATGTGCTCATTTGTGCGCGCCTGTCCGCCTTTGGCGGAAATGAGCACATGTGTGGGTCGTAATATAAGCTGAAAATATAAAAAACTCCCGATGCGCGGGAGTTCGTTGATTTCACTTCGCTTACGAAGCGTTTAGGAGGAAAATAATTGAGTGGATTTGGAAAGATATGTTTTCATCGCGCCGATAGCAAGTTCGTTTTCGGCGGTGCGAAGTTTTCCCTCCGCATCAATGTTCAAATCGGGAAATTCTTCCAGAAGCGGTTCTATGAGATGTAATGAGTCGGGGCCAAGTCCGCCCGCTGTACCTAGGCCGATATCAAGTCGCATGTTTATTTTGGAAAGAAATTCTCGTGCGCGTTCCGTATCCAGCTCCTTGCCAAGACCCCCGCTTGCGTCAATGAGGATGTCATCAATGAACCCCGGGTAGTAAGAGAGCATATCGGTGACACCTTTTGGCGTTCCACCCGCCGCTTCAATCGCCTCGTGCGAAATTTGGAGGACGATGCGGTAGTCAAAGCCCATTACCATTCGATATTCGGCTATCTGATCAATTTCCGGCCATGCGATGTTAAGTTGGAATCCTTGAAAATTCGGTCCGGCAAGTTCGTGAATTTTTAGCATATCAGCGAGAAGAGCTCCGTCGTCGTTTTTTCGCTCTCCCATGCTGTAATGAATAAGATTGACCGCCCGCGTATCGTTGGGGAATATGCTGTTAAAAAGTTCCGGAGCGGGGAATCGTTTTTGCCGGATTGGCTTCAGGGGAATGCCGCGGAGCGACTTCCATGACGCAAGCCCGCCGATCATAAGTTTTCGGGAATGATTGTGGGGGAATACTTCAAGTGCCGCTGCAACTTCTTCCAGTTTGGTGAATCCAGTAACACCGATGTAGGGATGCATTGTTTTCCCTCCTTATTTTTTTAAGGTTCGTGCTGTATTCGTAGCACACATAAGAAAAAAAGAAAACTCCGATTGAGATCGAAGTTTTCTAAAGATAGTGTCCTCCTGGGTGTTTTCTTTTTTCGTCTTCCCGAAGCGCATCAGCCTTTTTCTTCCAGGCCACTGCTTCGGGGGATTCGGCTATTCGTATTCTTTGTTCATTTCGTTTTCGTTGTTCCGCGATTTTTATATCTTGTTTTGCCCGTTCTTCCAGCGTCTTTTTAAGGCTTTTGAGCTGGCCTTCTTCGTCAAAGGTAAGACCGCCTTCGGCTCGTCGTTTCTCGAGGGCCTCAATTGCTTCTTCCGGTTTTAACCAGATGCCCAGTTTTTTATCACGTATTTCCCATGCCATGGTTTGGGGATACCATAGAAAATTTTTTTAAACCAGTTCCATTTTTATTTTTTCCTTATCGGCTAATTCGCACGAATTAGCCGATAAGAAGCGCGGCGATACAGAATAGCAACGCGGCGGGTCATAAAAAAACAGCACTCGTTACGAGTGCCGTATTTTTTAAAGAGATTGGAAGAGAAAGTCTGCCTTGATGAGCCGCGCAAGTTCATTGTCCGGTGCTAAGCCGGAAACTGTTTCGAGAACCCGTTCAATGCCCTGTTCTCTGATTTCTGATACGAGCTCTTGCGCTTGATGATCGTTCGCGTAGTCGTAGCGCAATGCTGCGGTAATGCCGCTTGCGAGAAACGCAGGTATTCGTCCTTGTTCCCAGGTGAGGAGCGCCGGGCGTATCAAGCGGTCATGCGGACCGAGTTTTCGTTTTGGCTGTCGTGCCACGCGAATAATTTCGTCTTGTAGGTGGGGATTTTTGAAGCGTTGCATGATCTTTTCTTCGTATTGCTGTTGGGCAGCGGAAGAAATATGGCGGTGTCGTGCGGTGATGATTGCGGCAACTTCTTGAAGGGCGCCGCAGAGAAGTTCGTGGATTTCTTTATCATGTATCGCTTCGTGGATATAGTGATAGCCCTTGAAGTATCCGTAGTAGCCGACGATGGCGTGCGCCATGTTGAGAGTAAAAAGTTTTTGTTCAAGCGTTGCGTTCAGGTTAGACGAAATTTCCATCCCCGGTATTTTCGGAATAGGGGCTTTCAGCGCGGTCCCGTCAATCGCCAGCTGGAAATATTCTTCAACCGAAACCGCAAGCGGATGCGCTCGCGCGTGTTTCGGAAGCGTATTCGGGACGATTCTGTCCACCACACAGTTCGGGAAACTGATGAGATCTTTGATGCGTTCGCGGTATCGTTTCGGGGTTTGCGCAGAGAGAAGCGCTTGGAGATACGCAGTGTTGTCTTGGATATTTTCGCAGGCGATAACTACGATATGTATTTCTGCGTGGGGGCGTTGCTCAATTCTTTGCACAAGCCCGTGCATAAGGCCTGCGGCAACGCGGGCCAGAGGCTCTTTGCCGACTGCCGTCATGATGATGTCGGCTTCCACCACCGCGTTTGTGAGTGTGCTCGTATCGGAGTAGGAAATTGCGCGAATTCCTCGTACGATTTCTTCCTGTATGCCAGTGTCAGAGACAATGTAAACCGGGTATTCTTGAATATGATTGATGTGGGAAACCTTTGCTTCATCAATGTCAACGAACGTCACGGAAAACCCCGCTTTCGCTAAAAGCGAACCAAGAAATCCGCGACCGATATTGCCTGCGCCGAACACGAGTGCGTTCATATGTTCACCTCCTTTTTTGGTGTCATCACGTAACAAAAGACCCTCGTGGTGGTGGGTTTGTTTCTTTTGGGTCGGAGTTTGCCTGTGGCATCTTTAATTTTGCCGTTGGCATTTTTAAATTTGACTTTTTAAAATATTTGTGATATAATTATAATAAGCAATATTTGCTGATACATAGTTAGCACCCAAACAATTTTGTGCCCCCAAAAAGGGCTAAAAAAGGAGGGGGTCCATGAATGGATTCCTGATTTACAGCGGCGGCATTGTCTCCCTCCTGAACATGCTATATTTCGCGTGGAGGGTTGGGAGCGGAGCGGTTGCTCCTACGAATACGGCAAGCTGGCTCATGTGGTTTCTCTTGGATATCACCGCCCTGGCAATAGCGATTGCCGAGAGGAAGCCCTATGCGCTTGCCCTGTCGTACGCCATCGGCGCTCTGTCCATTCTCCTTGTGCATCTTTTTCTGGGGACGTGGGCATGGACGTCTGTCGAAATATTTTCGGCCATCGGTGTCGTGGTCTCCGTCGCCTTGTGGCAAAAGCTTTCGGGTGATTGGGGTATCATTGCCTGTGTCAGTGCCATGACCATCGCGGGTATTCCGTTGACGGTTATGATGTGGGCGTCCCCCGCGCCGCAGACCTTCTGGCTTTTTGCGAATACCGCCATTGCTTGCGGTCTTACCCTTCTGGGTACGCGGCCGTGGACAATCGGTAATTCGTTTCTCGCGTGGGGCGGGCTTGTCTATAATGGCGCCATGGCCCTCATCGTTTTGCGGTGAAGGCCTCGCATTCGTTTTAAACGCCCGTCAGCAGTGACGGGCGTGTAGTTTTTTAGAATGAAGTTGTGGGATATGACGCGATTTGACCCGCGGTTATTTTTTTGATATAGCGGAAGTAGCACATAAACAAAAAAGGAGTTTTGAATCATGGCGTTACCCATAGATTTATTGCTTGTCCGCCACGGACAATCCGAGGGAAATGTTGCGCGGCGCCGTTCGGAAGCGGGGGACCACAGCGCTTTTACGGATGCGTTTCGCGACCGGCATAGTGCTAGTTTTCGCCTAACAGAGCTTGGCCGCATGCAGGCGGAGCAAGCTGGGGCGTGGCTCCGGAAAGAATTTTGGCCGGGCCCCGGGTTTGACCGCTACGTTACTTCCGAATATACACGAGCCATGGAAACGGCAGCTCTTCTTAATTTGCCGAACGCCGAATGGCTTTGCGATTTTTATCTGACGGAGCGCGATTGGGGTGAGATGGATATTTGTTCCGAGAAAGAACGTGAGGAAAAATTTGGCGATGCGATACGCCGGCGAAAGATTGAACCGTTTTTCTGGCGGCCCTCAAACGGCGAGTCGTTTAAGCAGTCCTGTCTTTTTGCTGACCGGGTTTTGGATACGTTGCATCGCGAATGCAGTGATAAACGGATGATTATTGTTTGCCATGGAGAAGTTATCCGGGCGTTTCAGGTCAAAATTGAGCACATGTCGCAGGTGCGATTCAAAGAATTGATTTTTTCTCAACAGCCCGAGGACCGCATCTGGAATTGCCAGATTGTGCATTATACGCGAAGAAATCCTGAAAACGGGAAGCTCGCCCCGTATGCCGGATGGGTTCGGATGATTCGCCCGACGGAAAATCCGGTATGGATTACCGAGTGGCGCGCTATCAAGCGGCCGCGCTATTCAAATCAGGATTTGCTTAACGTTGTTTCGCGGATACCGAATATGATTGAGTAAGAAGTTTAAAATATTACCCCGATGTTTCGGGGTATTTGTTTTTCGGTTTAACCCCTTGATTCGGGGACGATGAAATAGGCGATAATATAGGTAAAAACCCCCGGTGCGATTGCGGTGGAGAGGACAATCAAAATCCAGATGAGGCGTAATAGCACGGGGTCAACGTCAAAATATTCACCCAGGCCCCCGATGATTCCGGCAAATATTTTATTGTCTTTGCTCCGATGGAGCCGTTTTATTGTCATGGTTTTTGCAATCTTAGCGCTTTGGCGTTCTTTGAATGCAAATCTATTCGATAACTTTAATTTTAAATTTAATAGTTTTTCTTTTTAGATTTTCTCCTTTAACAAATGTCTCTATATCGAATACCCCCATTTTTAGAAAGGTCATATCTATTGCACCTTCTTGCATCCTTTCTTTAGATTGAAGGTGGTCGTGTTCAAATCTGATTATTTTTTCTTTATCGCCAGTATAGGTTCTAGATATTGTTGTTCCTTCAACTAAAAATTCTGCTGGAAAAGTAAAACCGAGTTCAGCCGTTTTTAGCATATATTCGCTAGAATTCGTCAAAGAAATTTTTATTTTATATTTTTTATTTATTGAGAACGAATACTCTTTTCCTTCCTTAACCTCTTCATTGTTGAAAGATGTTGAAATATGTTTGTGTTCTATAAAGAGTGACCGATCTTTGCTTTTGCTATTATCAACAAGGGTGGCGAGGAGCTCTATTATTGTTTCTTCCGTGGTTTTGCGTATTTCTTGAACTGCGGACGAGGCTTCAATAACGATTTTAATTGAGTTAGAAAAAATTATAATCATCCAGACCATAGTTCCAATACTGAGCAAAAAAAGAAACGACGGGATGATATAAGAAGACAGGTTATAAAATAGTAGTCCAAGTAAAAAAGATATAATAGAAATTCCAATCGCTATTACGCTTTTTGATAAAATATAATTGGGATTTAAATATGATAAGCGTTTCTCGGTCTTCTTTTTGGTTAATTTTAAAGTCCGGATATTTTTTTCCAAGAGGTCATAATCAAGATTTTTTTCGGATTTTTCTTTTTTTTCTAATTCATCACTAAGATTTTTTTCTGCTTGTTTTTGTTCATTCGCGTAGGTTTGCTTTAACGTTTTAACTCCATCGGGGAAGGCCGATAAAGCGATAGCAATAATTGGTAAAACAAAACTTGCTAGAGTCAGAACAAAAGTTCCGTATATTTGAAAAATTATGTCTTCCATAATTATTTAAAACTTTGTTAGTTACCGGTTTTTTGTTAAATCGATTTTCTTCGTATTTTGAGTTCGTTTTTGTCCGGTTTGATTTTGGGGTTGCCGGGAATTTCACCCCATTAGATAGCTTCGCATCTAATGGGGCAGGCCCGGCCCGCATCTTTTTCTTCAATTTTTTGGTCGGGGTGCCGGGAATCGAACCCGGCCTACATCTCTTTGTTCTGTATTTTGGTCGGGCTGTCGGGAATCGAACCCGACCTACATGCACCCCATGCATGTGTACTGCCGATATACTACAGCCCGACCAAAATACAGAAAGAGCCGGGGATTACTTTGATAATAAAACATAGGGGGAAGTAATCCCGTGAAGCGTGAAGACATTCACGCTTCACCCCCATGCATGCGTACTGCCGATATACTACACCCCGACCAAAATATAGAACCTTCTCATTCATTATTATAATTATACAGAGATCCCATTTTTCACGATATGCTTCGCAAGCTCTACGAAAAATCGCACACCAACACCTGATGCCCCCTTTGCCAAGTGCTGGCTTTCAATCGTGGTCATGGTCGGCGCGATATCCAAATGCACCCACGGGTACCCGTCCACGAATTGTTTTAAGAATGATGCGGCCGTAATTGCCCCGCCATATTTTGTTTTCGCGATATTCGCGATATCGCCAAATGTCGCCTGAATATCAGCGTCGTATTCGTCCCACAAGGGAAGCGGCCACATTTCGTCTCCGCTCTGTGTTCCAAGTTCGCGAAATATTTTTTCCAATTTCTGATTTTGTGTAAAGAGCGCCGATACGCGCTGGCCAAGTGCGCCCATGGCGGCACCCGTGAGTGTCGCAATATCTACAACGAGCAAGGGATTGAATTTTTTGGCATACGCTAAAGCATCCGCCAAAATAACCCGGCCCTCGGCATCTGTATTCAGCACTTCAATCGTTTTACCCGAATACGTTTTGAGTAAATCACCCGGATGATAACTTGAACCCGACGGCATATTTTCAACCGCGGGCACGAGCCCCACGACATTCAACGGGAGTTTCAGGCGCGCGATTGCGGAAACGGCATGAATTACCGCCGCACCCCCCGACATATCAAGATGCATTTCATAAATTCCCTCGCTTGGTTTGAGGTTTAATCCTCCGGTATCAAACGTAACGCCTTTGCCGACGAGCACCAGCGGTTTTTGTTTTCCACCGTGCCGGTACTCCATAACGATAAAGCATGGAGGAATGTCTGAACCCTTTCCAACGCCAAGTACTCCGCCAAACCCGAGTGCTTTCATTTTTTTCTCGTCAAAAATGGTAACACGAACCCCGTGTTTTTTTCCTGCTCTCCGTGCGGCATCTGCAAGGGTTGCGGGCGTCATCTCGCCTCCGGGGGTATTTGAAAGTATCCGCGTTTCGTTTGTTTCCTCACCAATGATGTTGCCCTCGCGAATGCCTTCGGTTGCGGCCTTTGCATCTTTTTTTTCGCAAAGCAGGGTTACCTCCTTAACTTCTGGCCACCCGTCTTTCGGCATTACTTTTCGGCGATATTCAAAATACGCCATGAGCATATTTGTCGTGATGTCGCGCGCGGACGAGTGCGCTTCTGAATTATCGCCCAGCATATCCAAGTGCGTTGCAATTGTTTTGACGCGCTCTTGTTTTGCTGTTTGTATTACGCGGCGGGGAATAAGGAGCGCTTTTCTCCGATGCCATTTTTGCTTATCTCCACGTCCAAGCAGAATTATTTTTTTGAGGGAGGTTTCAAAAATTGGTAGAACTTTTGTTTCGCTTTCTTTTCCCGAAAATCCTCCGCCTGAAATAAACTTTTTTACGAGCGCCTGCACGTTGTTTGGGAGCAGACGGAAAAGAGGATTTTTTGCGATATCCTCTTTTTCAAAAAGCGCCAAAGCAATCGCTTCGGCTTTCGGAGCGGCCCCGAATTGTTTGGCAAGAATTTTCATGTTGTATGTTGTTCTTCCCGCGCGGTTATGATACGATTTTTTTGGGTCTTTCTATGGTAAAAAAAGAGAGGGTATCCATGGAACGAAAAGGTATTGCAGTTCTTTCACCGAAAGAATTCATGGCTCGCGTCACCGATACGGCTCAGGAATTTGTTGTGAAAAATTATCCCGATAAAAAGCTTGTTTATTTTGAAATATTGTTGAATAAGAACGAAAAGCTGGTATGCAAGATGTCGCCCGATACATATGCTCGTTTGGGAAAAGGCCTTGAAGCAGAAACGCAGGCTCTTGAATTATTTCAATCAGCGGCAATAACCGGCTCAATCACCATCAGAGAAATCATGCGTGACGCAAGGCCAAATTCGCACAACGCGATTCTACAAGATTATTTTTTTCAGCACTCAAATTCGCGTTATGCGGTTGATGACCCCTTATATCCGGTTGGTTTGGCGTTTGGTTATTTGTATCTGGTTCGGCGCAATCCAGATGACATCTTTGTTATTCTTCGTGATCGCGGGGATATCCTATCGGGGGCATATCAGATAGCGCGCCACAGAGAACAACTTTTAATATGCAGATGTTAGCGGCGTTGTTGTTGTGCCCGCATTGTATCTTCACAGTTTTATAGATAAGCATCTTCGCGATGCTTATTTCTTTTTGCCGAGGGCCTTGATGCATTTGGTGCATACTAAAACACGTTTTCCCGGGGGGACTTTTGTTGCTCCGAGTTTTTTCAAGACCGCGGGCGATAAAACCACCCATTGGAGGTTCGGGTATTTGCGCGAGCGCTTGGTCAGGTTATAATGACCGCGAAGGAGTTTTCGCGTTCCCGCCATTGCTGATTGTTTGTCGCAGATAGGACAGATTCTCATAAGGTAAGGTAATTTGTAACTTCGTTAAGGGTATCATTTTTCTATGGATTCTGCAATCCCTACTATTTTTCAAATCGCCATTCTTATTTTTTCTGTTGTGATTCATGAGGTTTCGCATGGGTTTGTTGCCCTTCTTCTTGGCGACCCTACGGCAAAGCATTTGGGGCGCCTGACGCTGAACCCTCTGAAACATTTGGACCCGTTCGGGTCGGTTATTTTGCCGCTTTTGCTCGTTTTGGCGCATTCTCCCTTTTTAATCGGATGGGCAAAGCCCGTGCCGTATAATCCGTATAATTTGAAGAATCCCTTTTCGCGGTTTGGTTCGCGAAATGATTGGGGGCCGGCGCTCGTGGGTATGGCGGGGCCGTTGTCCAACATCCTCATTGCATTGGTGTTTGGTATCGGCATTCGCGTATTGCTGGTGTTCGGTGGCGGCTCGCTTGTGACACAAAATCTCGCGGAAATTTTCGGTTTGATTGTTCTGGTGAATCTCGTGCTTGCGGTGTTTAATTTTGTTCCGATTCCTCCGCTGGACGGGTCAAAAGTGTTATTCGCCCTGCTTCCGTATCAGTGGCGCAACATTGAAACATTTCTTCAGCAATACGGTTTTTTCCTCCTTTTGATTTTTATTTTCTTTTTCTCGCAATGGCTGTTTCCGGTTGTATCGTTGTTGTTCAGAATTTTTTCCGGCGTTTCTTTTTTCTAATTTTCCTTATCGGCTAATTCGCACGAATTAGCCGATAAGGCGAGCGGTTTTTTATTTGACATCTTTCAGAAATCTTGTTATACTTACGGCAGTTCAAATTTTCGGATTTCTTTAACTGTTAGAGTATAAGATCGTTGAAAAAGGAGGAAAAATGGATATTCTTCTCGCGTGCGTTCTTATAGCAATCGCTATGTATGTTCTGTGGCTTCTTTTGCCGCGGATAGAAAAATGGATTCACTCAACCAACAGATTCATCGTGTGCGTTTCTTGTCAGAAAGAAAATTGGCGAGAAAATAAATTCTGTGGAAACTGCGGCCAGCAACTTGCTGTTTCGCACAATCGTTGAAAAGGAGAAAAAACGCATGGTAAAATTGCTTCGCGAGTTGCGTCGTGGCGTTCGCGTACGGAGATGCAAAGCTTTTAGTTATCAGGTCTTTTATAGCGCGGAAGACAAGGGATATGTGGCGGATGTGGTTTGTGTTACGGGTATGAATGATAAAAAGCGGGGAGTTTCTATTTCTACGACGGGAAGCAAGAAAGAGGTTGCCGCAAGAAGGTTGCGCAAGCTTATGGCCGATCTCCTTGTGTATGATCGTGATCTCTTTTTTGGTAAGGGGCGTACCTAGTGCGCCTTTTTTCATTTTTTAAACATTCCAACATTCTGCCCTACTTGGCCGAGCCAACGGGCTTTAGGCAGAATGTTGGAATGTTGTTGTGGGACTTTTCGCGCCTTTTTTGTTGACAAAAATATTCGGTTTGCTATTCTGAATACGCTTGTTCCTTTGATACTATATATAGAGGGAGATTCGGCATGGACTTTATTGGGTGGTTTATAGCGGGATTCGGGCTTTTTGCGTTTCTTCTGGTTTTCGTGCTGGGTTTTTTCGGTCTTTGGATGTTTATCCACGCGGTTATCCGGACCATCAAGATGTGGCCGGCAGAAAATGTCGTAAACATTTTGATGATTCTTCTTATGTGCGCCCTCCCTTTCATAGGCGCAATCGTATATTATTTCGTATGTTATCGCGCATCACACGTTCTCACGCATCAATAAGGCCACGTCGGTCTTTTTTGTTTGACATAGCAGATTACTTGGCATAACTTAGGGAAGCAGTTCTTTGGTGATATTTGTGATAAGGAGGATGCAGAAATGGCGTGTTGCGGTCAGAAGCCGACGATGAAGCGTTCGGAAGCGGAGAAGGCGGCAAGAGAATTTGCCAAAAAGAGACTCCCCGAGCTTTTCAATCCGATTTCAAGCTTTCCTACTCCCGATGAGCAGGAGGCAATTGACGGGTTAATAAAGACGCTCGCAGAGCTTTGTATACTTGCGTTTGAGGAGAAATATACTCTTACAGACAATTAAAGAGCGGGAATCCCCGCTTTTTTTCTTCGTGCATTTGACCCCGCACCACAACACGGCATAGCGTTTTACGCCCAATTGAATTTTAGATATACCCCGAGAAATGATTACCTGGGGAAATTTACACCTCACAAAGAAACGCATGGCGTCATGCCACGTTGAGGTAACGGGGTTTGACTCATTTTTATATTCTTGCTATTATCGTTTTGTTCATTTATCATTGATTTTATGCCAACCATTCATCAGCTTCTGAAGCGAAACAGAAAATTAAAGCGAAAAAAGACAAAAGCGCCCGCACTCGCGCGCGGATTTAACGTACTCAAAAACCGCCCGAAATTGTATCCCTCTTCATTCAAGCGGGGAGTGTGTATTTTGGTAAAAACCATGACGCCGAAGAAACCAAACTCAGCACTTCGTAAAGTTGCGCGCGTTCGTCTGACCAATGGCATGGAAGTAACGGCCTATATTCCGGGCGAGGGGCACAAACTGCAAGAACATTCGGTGGTTATTATTCGCGGGGGCAGGGTAAAAGATTTGCCGGGAGTGCGCTATCACATTGTGCGCGGGATTTTGGATACGACGGGAGTTGAGGGAAGAAAACAGCAGCGGTCTAAATACGGGGCAAAGCGTCCGAAATAAAACACGCTAATTTTTATGCTAATATATGCAAATAGTATGCGAATATTGGCATATCATTAGCATACATTCGCATAGTTATTAGGGTATATTTATGAGAAGAAAACGAAACATCACACGACCCATAATTCCGGATGTAAAGTATTCTAACGAAACCGTTGGGAAATTTATCAATTACGTCATGAAGGACGGCAAAAAAAGCGTTGCGCAGAGGGTGGTGTATAAAACCTTTGACGTGATTGAAAAAGAATACAAGCAGGACCCGCTTGCGGTGTTTGATTTGGCGATTCGCAATGCCTCGCCGTTGTTAGAAATCAAGGCGCGCCGCGTGGGTGGCGCTAACTATCAGGTGCCGCGTGAAGTGCGGGGACCCCGGAAAATGTCGCTTGCGTTTCGCTGGATTTTGTTAGCGGCCCGCGCGAAAAAAGGAAAAGCTATGCATCATCGCTTGGCTGAAGAACTTTTGGCAGCATCCAAAAACGAGGGGAATGCCGTGAAGAAAAAAATGGATACGCATAGGATGGCGGAGGCAAATAAGGCGTTCGCGCATTTTGCGTGGTAGGCGCTTGATGATTTTTTAAAAATTGTTTGAAATCCCCAGCGTGGATTTCAAACTCGCCACCCTCCTCGTTTTCGCCCCATGGGGCGAACCATGCAAACTTCGTCGGGTGAGCGTTTTTAAAAAACCATCTTCGCTTTTGTTTTTAATAATATGGAGAAACCAGAGCGTTTAGAATCAGACGATCCGACCCTGCGCGACCCAAAGGCGCAGGAATATTTGCAGTCGCTTGAGCGTACAAATCCCGATTTGATAAAAAAAGCGGAGGAGCTTGGCGAAGAAGCGGTGGAGGGATTTTGGAGCAAGGAACAACTGGCGGCTCGATTTGGTCGCGATGAAAATGAGTATAACAATGTCTTAGATTGGCTTTCTTCTATTCATGAAATGATACGCGCGGGTGTCGGCTCAAGCTCAATCAAAAAACGCGAAGCAACGTTTTTAACAGATCTCGAAGATGCTCGTAATTCGTGGATACAGGGCAAGGATCCGGAGGAGTTGTCGCGACTTAGGGCTTTTGCCGTAAGGACATTATGGAAAGATCTTTTGGAGGAGGATACGAATCCCGAATTATTTTCCGAATCAGCATACGAGCAATGGAAACAGCCGCGTGTGCCTCGCTTCGAAAAGTAAAAAATTTTTAAAAATGAAAACGCGGTAATCATGGAACGACCAGAAGAAAATCAAGACGCGCCTAAGAAGCCGGAAGAGAAAGAAACTTCTCCGGAAGATCTTCTCGGCTTTCTTGAGTGGTATAAAGATCCCGCGGCAACCCCGCGGGAGAAGCAGTTGTTGGAAAAAACGATTGGCGAAATCGTTAAAAAGGAATTTGAAAAAATGGTTGATGAGGACCCCAGTCTTCGTGCGGCATTTGAGTCGCTTCCCACAGAGATGACCGTAACACCTTTGCAGTCGGAGGCGGCAGAACTTGCGTACGAATTACAAAAGTCGCCCGAGAAATTTTTTCGCTATCTTCAGTGGCTTTATGGCATATTACACACGTTTGATCCAAAAAGATTTTCGCCAGATGACCCGGATCTTATAAAAATCACGGATACGTCTCGTACTATTCAAAATGCGGAGCATACGGAATCTTTGAACAAAAAAGACATCCTCGCTATGAAAGTCTTTTTGATTCGGCATATGAAAAAAATCTTGCGTCAAAATGGCATTAGAGATGATCTTTTGACGAAAGAGGCATTTCAAAAATGGTCGCAATCAAAACCTCCCCCTAGGATGGGTGGCGGCGGTCAGTATATAACATAATCCATAGATACTGTATGGCTCGTGAGTATCCTCTCGAAAGAACGAGGAATATTGGAATCATCGCGCATATAGACGCCGGCAAGACCACGGTCACCGAGCGTGTTTTGTTTTACACGGGCGTATCGCATAAAATCGGCGAGGTGCATGAGGGGGATACGGTGATGGATTGGATGGAGCAGGAGCGCGAGCGCGGGATTACGATTACCTCTGCCGCAACGAACGCGTTTTGGTTGCCGACCTATGTCGGCACGCAGAACGACGCAGAAGGCAACGCAGAAAAACGCAGAAAAGAACACGAATATCGTATTAACATTATTGATACGCCCGGACACGTTGATTTTACCGTAGAGGTTGAACGTTCGCTTCGTGTTTTGGACGGCGGTGTGGTGGTGTTCGACGGGGTTGCGGGAGTTGAACCGCAATCTGAGACCGTGTGGCGCCAGGCGGATAAATACCATGTACCGCGGGTATGCTTTATTAATAAGTTAGACCGCACGGGCGCTTCGTTTGACCGTTCATTTCGTTCAATTCTTGAGCGTTTAACTCCGAATGCTGTTGCTATTCATTTAAATATCGGTCTTGAGCAGGATTTTGCCGGGGTGATTGATTTGTTCCGCATGAAAGCAGTGCGCTTTTCCGGAGAGCACGGGGAGAACATATCGTATGAAGATATTCCCGAAAATTTGAAAAAAACCGCGGAGGAATGGCGTCGCACTATGGTTGAAAGAATCGCGGAATCGGATGAAGCGCTCACTGAAAAATATTTAGAAGGAAAAGAAATTACGAATGAAGAATTAAAATCAGCACTTCGCCGCGCGACACTTTCGGCAAAAATCGTTCCGGTGCTTTGCGGCTCCGCTCTGAAAAATAAAGGCGTGCAGTTGATGCTGGACGCGGTGGTTGATTTTCTACCCTCTCCTTTGGATTTGCCGCCGGTCAAAGGCACGAATCCGAAAACGGGTGCTGAAGAAGAACGGGCGGCGGATGATACCGCGCCCTTCTCAGCCCTTGCATTTAAACTACAAACCGACCCATATGTGGGTCAGCTCACCTATTTTCGGGTATATTCGGGAACGCTTACCGCGGGAAGCTATGTTCAGAACGTAACGCGCGGTGAGCAGGAGCGGATCGGGCGCATTTTGCGGATGCACGCAAATCACCGCGAAGAATTAAAAGAAATTCAAGCGGGAAACATCGGTGCTTTGGTAGCATTGAAATCAACAAAAACTGGAGATACGCTCTCTGACCCCGAGCACCCAATCATTCTTGAAAAAATAGTATTTCCCGAACCCGTGGTATCCCTTCGCATTGAACCGAAAACAAAAGCCGACCAGGAAAAAATGGGTATTGCACTTCGACGTCTCGGGGACGAGGACCCGACATTTCACATTAGGGGGGATATAGAGACCGGAGAGACCATTATTTCGGGTATGGGCGAATTGCATCTGGAAATTATTGTGGATAGAATGAAGCGCGAATTTTCGGTTGAGGCAAATGTGGGGAGGCCGCGGGTCGCATACAAAGAAACGATTAAAAAATTGGCAGAGGCAGAAGGCAAATATATTCGGCAATCAGGAGGCCGCGGGCAATATGGCCATGTCTGGTTACGCGTTGAGCCCTTGGAGCGCGGCAAGGGGTTTGAATTTTTGAATGAAATCAAGGGGGGTGTTGTGCCCCAAGAGTATATTCCCGCGGTTGAGAAAGGGGTGAAAGAGGCCATGGATAGGGGTGTTCTTGCGGGGTACCCCGTGGTTGATATGCAGGTGACGATGTATGACGGGTCGTATCATGATGTTGATTCGTCAGAAGCCGCGTTCAAAATTGCCGGTTCCATGGCGTTTCAAGAGGCCGCACGTCGCGGCGGCATTGTTTTGCTTGAGCCGATTATGCAGGTTGAGGTAGTAACTCCGGAACAATTTTTTGGGGAGGTGACGGGGGATTTGAATTCAAAGCGCGGTAAGATTGAAAAAATGGATGAGCGGGGGCTTGGCATTCGCGTGATAGGTGCCAAAGTTCCGCT
>JAUSFV010000004.1 GCA_030649305.1 bacterium | reverse complement strand
GGTGGTTGTTTTCCCAACCCCTCCTTTTTGATTACAAAATGAAATAATACGCGCCATACTGGGCGAGGAGAGAGTCGAACTCTCATGGGTTGCCCCACACGATTTTGAGTCGTGCGCGTCTGCCATTCCGCCACTCGCCCTCTCAAATTTGCCTTAGCCCGATTAATACTTCTTAAGCTATCCTCGTAAGCCCCCAAGCTTTTCGTTTTCTTCAAAACGTAAACTTAAAAGGGCAAGCCCCCATAAGCCCTCTCTATCATAATAAAAAAAAACATCTTTGACAACTGTTTACATGAGCCATACAATAAGAAAAAAGGAGAAAAAATCATGCCCGATTCACATCAGCGCATCTTTCCCTGTCCCATCGGATGTGTAACGAATCCTCCGCGGGAAAAAGAAGTATACCTTGAGTTCTCATACGAACACAACGGCAAAGAAATTTGGTGGTGCGCGCATTGCAAAGAACACTTTGTACGCGAGGACAATGGATTTCACCACCTTCTCAAGACGAGTGAATACATCGACGAACCATAAAATGCGGCCTTGACAAAAAAACATAGTTCGCTACCATAGAATGGCAGCACAAACCCAAAAAAGGAGAAATCAAGATGATCACGCTTACCGAAAAAGCCGCTCAAAAGCTCTTGAGCATGGCACACGCAGCAGGAGAAGACCAAAAAGGACTCCGGATTAGTGTTGTCGGGGGCGGATGCTCGGGCTTGTCATACGAGTTTGCAATAGACGCGCCGAAACAGGGCGATCTTGTCTTCACGCACTTCGGTGCAATAGTCATGACGGATCCAAAAAGTCATCTCCGCCTTGCGGGCGCAACAGTTGATTACAACGACAACGAATTGCGAGGCGCGGGATTTTTCATCGAAAACCCCAATGCCAAGGGCGGATGCGGATGCGGAAGTTCATTCACCGCATAATACATCATGCAAAAAAGCGACTCACACGAGTCGCTGTTTATTTATCCCCACACCTTCTCGAACACCCTGCGGTATTACTGCAAGTATGAAAGACATTCTCAATTCCTCCCCACGGGGTCTAATCCCTCACGGAAAGATGGGGGGATTTATTCTCCGTGCCGTATTTTCTGAAACACCAACAAATAAACCACGCCGTCGCAATACCGACAATCGCCCCACCAAGAATATCACTCGGCCAATGCACGCCGCCGATTACCCGGTCAACGGAAATTACGGTTGCCAAAAAGAAAAAGAGGAGGGCCGTCTTCCGATAATAAAACGCGATTGGCGTAGCAAGAGCGAAAAATGCCGCCGCATGACCCGAGGGAAACGAGCCGTCCGACACGCTTGCAATCAAACGATATACGCCGTCCAATACCTCAAAGGGGCGGGGACGTACGACAAAAAATCGAAGAATTTCCACAACACCATAGCGGGCAACTCCCGCCGAAATGAGTGAAAGAGCCGCAATACGAGCATTCTTCGTCGCATATGCGCGGTACTTCGCAAAAACCACCGGCACCAAAACAAACACAATAAGCCCCGCTATTACTGCCCACGGAAGAAACCGAGCACGAAACGAAACAACGTTCGCAACCAACGGACTCCACGCTACCCATGAATTAAACCAGCGAAAAATTGTGATATCAAAATTATTCATCTTCCTTTTCTCCTTTCGCAAGAGTTATGAGATTTTTAAAAAGCATCGCAACTGCCAACGGACCGACACCGCCAGGAACTGGCGCTAGATACGCGACCTTTTCTGATACGCTTGCAACATCAACGTCGCCCGCAATTGCGCCCCCACTCTCCGAAGTTCCACAATCAATGACAACAGCGCCTTCTTTAATCATATCACCCGTAATCAATTTTGATTTCCCGACTCCGCTTATCACAATATCGGCTTTTTTTGTAAATTCCGAAATGTCGGGGGTTGTGGAGCGCACCACGCTGAATGTCGCCTTCTCATTCAGAAGCCAAAGTGCTAGGGGTTTCCCCACCAAACGCCCCGCACCAACCACCACGATGTATTTTGACTTGTAATCAATCGTATATTCATTCAAAAGAACTTTCACAGCACCAACTACCGGCGGCAGAATCGACGATTTGCCTTGGGCGACCCGCTGGTTTAGCCCGACCACGAAATTTCCCACCGCGCGGGCTGACAGCATATCAATATCTTTTTCGGGCGTTACCGCGCTCAAAACATACTGTGTATTGATGTGTTTCGGCAAGGGCAACTGAATTACCACGCCCCGATTTTTTTCAAGATGCACAATTGTTTTTAATTGCTTTCGCAATTCGTCCGTTGAAATTGTTTCGGAATAGTGATGCACTTTAAAATCAATATCAAGTTCCGCCGCGAATTTTTGCTTTTCGCGAAGATACGTTTCGGTAACTTTATCCGCGCCAACCGCGACAATCGCACAACGCATCGCCTTTTTTATTTTGACGCGCTCTTGTTTCAGTTCCGTAAGAATTTTTTTCGCAAGTTTTTTTCCATCTAATAAAATCATGGTTTTTATTCCCTTTTCGTTATCAACCCCGTTAGAAATAGAACGCGAACACGCGCGCATACTACACATCTCGAAACACGATTTTTAGTATGTACACACTTTAAAAAAAGAATAGACAAAGCGTTCGCGATTTCTAACGGGGTCAAGGAGCATTATATCCAGACACGAGGGAAGATAATCTATTTCGTAGCATAGCGTAAAAAAATGAAAAAAGGAAGCGCGATGGCTTCCCTTGCTAAATAATATATTATCCCGGAGTGCCGCCCTTTCCAATATTGTGAGGGTACCTCGGAGCCCACTGACTCACGCAGTACTTCTCGTCCACATCATATCCGGAAAAAAGTCCCCTCACCTCAACTTCGCTTCCATCTTCTAACACAATATAACGCTTCACATCAGAATCTGAAAAAAATGAGGTTGCCCGATAATACTTGTGGGCAACAATCTTTTGGCATTTTTCCCGAAAGATGACTTCTTCCTTCTTGGACCCGCATGCCCCCAAAATCAACATCGCGCACAGAAGTACCGCACTTTTTCGAATCATTTCGAAACCCCTCCTATGCCCTAAATTTCCCACAAAGAGCTTTTACTTTCTTACTCATAGCAGATAGTTCATTTCTTGTCAATACCCCCGCAATAACCTCGGCCAAAACTTTCATTTCTTTCTCTTTCATTCCGCGCGTGGTAACGGCAGGCGTTCCGATACGGATACCGGACGGATTAAACGCTGACGCATCTCCCGGCACCGTATTGCGGTTTGCCGTAATGCCAACCCCAACCAATCGCTCCTCGGCTTCTTTTCCGCTTATACCAAGCGAACGCAAGTCAATCAACATCAAGTGGTTATCCGTGCCGCCTGACATAAGGGTAATGCCCCGTCGCACCAATTCCTCCGCAAGCGCTTTTGCGTTTTTTACAATCTGCTCGCCATATTTTTTAAATTCGGGCTTGAGTGCCTCTTCAAGCGCCACGCCAATCGCATACGTCTGATGGTCATGCGGCCCGCCCTGCAATCCGGGAAATACCGCGCGGTCAATTTGGTCGGCAAGCGAAACCACGCCCCTCTTCGGGTCTTTGTTTTGAAATCCGATTTTTTTCCGCACAAAAATCATGGCACCGCGCGGACCCCGCAAACTTTTATGCGTTGTCGTCGTTACAATGTCAGCATACAAAAACGGATTTTCATGCACGCCCGATGCAACTAATCCCGCAACATGCGCCATATCCACCATGAAAAGCGCCCCGACACTCCGCGCAATTTCTTTAAAGCGCGCGAAGTCGGGTTTTCGCGGATATGCGGTAATCCCCCACACAATTAATTTTGGTTGATGTTCCCGCGCCAACTTTACTACTTCGTTCATATCAAGCATACCCTCTGCGTCCGTGCCGTACTGCGCGAATTTAAAAATCGTTCCCGTTGCGTTTATCGGGTGGCCGTGCGTCAAATGCCCGCCGTGCGCAAGCTTCATGCCGAGAAATGAATATTTTTGCGCGGCTTCATGAAAAGAAAGTTTTTCGTTTCGCTCCGATTCAAGCCGCAGACGGATATAATTGATAAAGCCGTAGTAGCTCGCAAAATTCGCGCCACTCCCGGACGCGGGCTGGACGTTTACATGCCACTCATCTTCTTTCAACCCGAATACCTCGCGCGCTAAATTCTGCACGCGGGTTTCCATCTGGTCCACAATTTCATTTCCCGGATAGTAGCGCTTGCCCGGATACCCCTCGGAATATTTATTGGCAAAGACCGAGCTCATTGCCTCGCGCACTTTTTTTGAGACGTAATT
This sequence comes from bacterium, assembly GCA_030649305.1. Lineage (GTDB taxonomy): Bacteria > Patescibacteriota > Minisyncoccia > Sungbacterales > GWA2-42-14 > JAUSFV01. Next base: position 360 of record JAUSFV010000004.1, on the reverse strand, counting down.
TTCCGAAGCAATCAATGTCAAAAAACTTTGTTGCCGTTTTTCTTCCAAACGGTTCAATTCCGCCAACGAAAGCGTTTTGGGTATTTTTTGTTTCACCAATTTCTCCTTTTTTACTGCGCGAGTTTTTTTCATTGCCCCCCTATTTTACCACCCCGCATCCGATAACCGCAAGGTGGCCTCTTGCGTCTTATATATGGTACACGTTATAACGATACCAAAGCCCTTTTACAAAAAGGAGTAGCATATGACTCCAGAAAAATACGAGCATCTGAGAAAAGAGATTAGAGCATTATTGCCCGCCAACGAATGGCTCCGGAGAAAAATGCTTGCGGCACCAAAAGAACAAACCATGCTCAATAT
>JAUSFV010000053.1 GCA_030649305.1 bacterium | reverse complement strand
TCCTTGTTTTCGATGACGCATGCCAATTTTGTCGAAATTTTGAAGCGAGAACTTTATTCGAGTGAACAAAATGTCGCTACAAAATTGAGCACCCCCTCACTCGAAATAACGGAGGCAGTTCTATACATAAAACCGCACAACAACCACAACCATCATTTTGTCATTACCGACCGCTATCATTTCGAGTGAGGGGGTAAAGGTTTGGCAACTGCATTTTTTTCATCTGATGATTCAAAATTGCAGGCCAAGCCCTTTATTGCTTTAACGTAACTCCCAAATTCCCCAACGCTTTCTTAATCTCCACAATCCCCTTTTCACCCAACCCCTCTACCTCAAGTAGTTTCTTCTCGGTGCGGCGCATAATACCGCCAATGGTCTTAATCCCCGCCTCGAGCAACGCATTCATCGTGCGGGTTGAAAGATCAAGTTCCTCAATTTTTTTCTTCGCGATCATGTCTTCGTAGGATTCAACCTCCTCCCCCCCTTCTTTTCGTTCAACTGACGATTCTTTCGCATCTTCGGCCCGAAACACGCCCGACAACCCCTGGAATTGCTCCACAAGAATTTTTGACGCTTCAACAAAAGCTTCCCGCGGCTCAATGCTGCCGTCAGTCGTAATATGAATACGAAGCCGATTATAATCGGTACGATCCCCCACCCGCATATTTTCCACTTCGTAATTGACCGAACGTACGGGTGAAAAAGATGCATCAAGCGCTATTTTTCCGATTTCCACCTTTTGTTTTTCCCGATCCTGCACCCCCTGATAACCCCGACCAGAACCAACCTCAAGCTCCATCTCAAGCAAAGATTTTTTATCGGTTAGCGTCGCAATATGAAGCTCGGGGTTGACCACCTCCGCGTCTGATGAAATCTTTATGTCTCCCGCATGAACCTCTTTTTCTCCTTTTACCGAAATTGTTCCTGGAACCTGATTCTCACCGGAAAAACGAAAACGCACCTGCTTGAGGTTTAAACACAAATCCACCACGTCTTCTTTCACTCCGGAGATCGTGGAGAATTCATGATTAACACCCTCAATTTTGACCGCGGTAATAACCGCGCCCTTCAGAGAAGAAAGTAAAACACGACGCAGGGCGTTACCCAAAGTATGGCCGTATCCCGGGTATAACCCTTCAATTTCGTAGACACCACGATTTTTTTCCTCAATAATAACCTTTGGTTTTTCCGGTGATGGAATCATGCATCTTAGAAGCAATGATAAACGCAACATACTACGCAATATCAAACGCAAATTGCGTTTATAGTTGCGTATGTATCGCGTCTAATTTTTGCTTCTACTGTTTTTATCTCGAATAAAATTCAACGACGGGTTTCAAATTGATAAGTTCGCGCGCGTCAAGAGCAGTTGCGGGACGATCCTGCACGTTCAAGCGTTTTTCTCCCTTGTCCAGAACAAGCCATAGAGGCGATTCATATTTTTTAAGATAGACCTCAAGCTCTTCAAACATTTTTGATTTCAAACTTGCGGGACGAATCTGAATTACGTCGCCTTTCCGCACCTCGTATGACGGCTTCGTAACCCTTCTGCCGTTTACCAAAATATGTCCGTAGACAATGAGGTGCCGCGCGATACTCCGCGATACAGCAAAACCGCCCCGAAATACGACATTGTCCAATCGTTGCTCCACTCGCTCCATAAAATATTCCGCGGTAGTCTTTCCGCTCTTTTTGCCTGCCCCGCGGATATAACGGGCTATTTCTTTTTCGGAAAGACCATAACGCCATTTCATTCTTTGTTTTTCAAAAAGTTGCGTGCCGAACTCCGAAGAAGCCCGGCGGGATTTTTTCTTTCCATGTACGCCAGGAACAGAAGGACGGCGCACATGAGGGCATTTTGGCCCAAGACAACGATGCCCCTTCAAAAAGAGGTTTTCGCCGAGACGTCGTTCAATTTTTCCTTTTGGTCTTGCCACCATGCCAATTTTATTTATGAGTAAAACGAATAACTATAAAATTGAGCACCCCATGAGATGAGCGTCCCATTAGATGGCTGCTGCCTATCTAATGGGACTATCTCACGGGGTAAAGGTTTTGTTGCTAAAATTTGTTCGGCTACGCCTCCAAATTTTAGACAAAGCCCTTTATACTCTCCTAACTTTTTTCGCGCGCGGTCCATTATGCGGAAGCGGCGTGATATCCTTGATCATCGTAATATTCAAACCATGATTCGCAAGCGAACGAATTGCCGACTCCCTACCCGATCCCACTCCTTTCACCAATACCAAAACTTCACCGATACCCGCCTGTTTCGCTTTTTCCGAAAGAATTTCGGCAACACGCGCCGCGGCAAAGGGAGTTGCTTTTTTTGACCCCTTAAAACCAAGCGCTCCCGAGGATGACCACGCAAGCACATTACCCTTATCGTCAGAAATGGAAATCAGCGTATTGTTATACGACGCGCTCACATGCGCAATACCCCGCATGCCCCCGCCGGAAACACGCACAGGAACAACGGGCGCGCTTTCGGGCGCTTTTTCTCCCGTTTTTTCCGCTGTTTTTGCCTCATCAGCAAGCTCCTCGGGTTTTTGTTTAATGATTCGTTTTTTTCCCACACCATCAGCTGGTAGCTGGTAGCTGGTAGCTGGTAGTATTCCTCTACAAGCTACAAGCTAATTCCTACAAGCTCGTTCATTTTTTATGTAGGTGATGCCGCCGTCTTCCTTCCCGACCCCATAGTTCTTCGCACATTGCCTCTTCGCGTACGGGAATTTGTTTTTGTACGCTGTCCTCGCACGGGAAGTCCCCGCATGTGACGAATCCCCCGATACGTTTTGACATCCTTATGCCGTTTAATATGCATCATGATATCGCGGCGCAATTCTCCTTCCACACGATAGTTTCGCTCGATCACCTCACGAAGACGATTGAGTTCATCGGGCGTCAATTCTCCCGCTCGTTTTTTAGGATCAACCTGGGTTTCACGGACTATTTTTTTTGCGAGCGTCATTCCAATGCCAAAAATATATCTCAGCGAGAATTCAATCTTTTTATTATCGGGAATTGTGGTACCGACGATTCTCATGCCAATTTTATTTATGAGTGAAACGAATAACTATAAAATTGAGCACCCCCTCACTCGAAATAACGGAGATGGTTTTATGTATAAAATCATACAACAACCACAACCATCATTTTGTCATTACCGACCGCTGTCATTTCGAGTGAGGGGGTAAAGGTTTTGTCACTAAAATTTGTTCGGCTACGCCTCCAAATTTTAGACAAAGCCCTTTACCCCTGCCTCTGCTTATGCTTCGGATTCGTGCACACAACAAAAATTCGTCTCTTGCGACGAACGATTTTGCAAGATTTGCAAATTTTTTTCACCGAGGCCTGTACCTTCAATGTGTACGCGAACAGACGCTAACAGCCCTTTACGCGAACAGACGCTAACAGCCCGTGCTGTTCGTGTCTGTTCGTTCGCTGTTCGCGGCTGTTTGTGTTACTTGGTGCGGAGAACAATCCTCCCCTTCTTCTCATCATACGAGGATAACTCCACTTTTACCCGGTCTCCCAAAAGCACCTTTATAAAATTGATCCGCAATTTGCCAGCCAAATGAGCCAAAATTTCGGACCCGTCATCCGCGCGTACCCGAAAAAGGGTGTTTGGTAAAACCTCCTCCACAAATCCTTCTTTATAGTGCTTTTCAGAAGCCATATATGAACAATAAGGGTAGTATAAATGAATATAAAACAGGAGTCAATAGTTCGACGGGCTCACTATAAACCCCATCTCTAGTCAGCCTACGACGGATCAGTTTTGGGTCAAGACCCCCAAAAACATATAAACCCTATTCCTGTACGAAAATCCGAATCTTCGTATCATCTGCGGGAATGGTGTTCCGCCAGAAAGGAAAAAACTTTATGCCAAATGCCCGGATTCGGGAGTCGGCACGAAGAATATTTTCGGCATCCGCGCGTTTTTTTCCGCTCAATACCCGCTCGAACTCTTCCGGTATCAAAACCGAAAAAGCGGCAAGCGACCCCTGTATATCGAACGAAAGAACGCGGGTCTCGGGCGACAGCACAATACGGTCAAACTCAAAACGTGATTTTTCTTGAGATATCTTCTTTCCCGAATCGGGTGCTAAGGTTAACTCTTCAAGAAGCGAAAAAAGGTCATCCATCCGAAAGAGCATCGCGGATGCCTTACCGTCCGCCTCTACCGTAAAACGCTCCCGCGCCTCGCCCGCGTTTGGTTTCCGAAGCGCCGTTACCGTAACTTCACGCGCCCCCTGAATTGCCGTCAAACCCGATGGAATTTTCCGCTCCAGTTCTTCTTTCAGTTGCGTGAAGAGTGCCGCCGTTACCTCCTCGCTTGCCGCGTCAATATCGGATTGCTTCACCACGAACGCCTCCCCTACAAATCCTCCCGTAAACGCATCTGAGGACTCAGCATAAAAACCATTAAACTTCGGCGTTCCCGCAAATCCGGGGATGGTAAAGCGGCTCGGACCGATATTAAATTCCTCGCCCGCCTGAACCGCTTCAACGGCTACCGTTACGGAACTTGGCACAATTTTTCCATTCTGAATTTTAGCGCCCGGAACCACCACCCGCTGTTTTGAACGAAACACGCGTCCCGACGGGTCCTCAAAGCGTGTCTCTGCGATAAGCGTCTGGGATGAAGCATTAAACGCGTTATAAACACGAACGACCCCCGTGGCCTTCCGCGAAACCCGCTCCTTCGCGGATGCCGAAAATTCGCGCTTGACGGAACCCGGAACTTCCAGAAGAACTGCGGGAATCTTTTTCCCCGCAACATCGGTCTCTTTAACCTTGTCCGCGGCCTCAACCCGAACTCCCTCAAGTGAAAGAGTCGCAAAAGAAGGCTCAAGGGAAATCGTGGCTCTCACAAATATGAACGAAAGCAAAAAAACGATAACCACGACACATGCGCTTCCCGCGAGAATCATAAGGCGCCGAGACGAACGGGAAGGTGGGCGGGAAACCGTCTCTGCCGCAGCGGCAACCCCAACCCGTTCCCGCACCTCCCGAAGAAGTGCTTTTTGTGAAACGCTCTTCTGCGGGATATCGGGCGTCTTCTTTTTCAACGACACTGCTTCGGGAATCGGCAAAACGACATCGGACACAGCGTGTTTTTTCAGACGGATTATTTTTTCCGTTTTCTTATTTCCGGAGCGACCAAACGGCAAAGAACGCAAAAAGGAACTCTGGGTATCTTTTTCCAAAGGAGCCGGAACATGCGGTCCCATAATTTTCGCAAGCAAAGAGCCCTTCCGGTCTTTACGAGGAATGATATCCTGAATTTTCGGGCGGTTGCCTTCTTCGAATTTTGATTGAGGTTCGTTTGCCATAAATACTATTTTAGAATTTTCCGCCCGAGGCGGATCATCCTCTGGCTGAAGAATTTGGTGCTTTCTCATCAGATAACATAAGTGCCGCCAACGACATATCGCCCGGCCCCAAAAGCTTCTCTCCCGAAATTCGCCCCTCTCTAAACACCCCTGCGTCAAGCACCGTAACCACAGGAGACGCAGACACAAAAAGCTCCTGCTTAATCGTCTCATCCTCAAAAATAGACGTAATACCGAACGAGAGTGCCCCGCCGCCCGAAAAATAAATCCTGTCCGGGAAAATAATCTCGGGGTCAAGCGCTATCCGCTCCTTCCAGGTGCGACGCCACTCAAGAAGCGATTCTGCAATGATATCTCGCGCTCTTCGCTCAAGATCTTCCGGAAGAAGCATAGCCCCAAGTTGCGATTTTAGGCGCTCCGCCTCCGTAAATGAAAGTTTTAATTCGCGCGAGAGACGATGGGTAATAGTTCTTCCGCCGAAAGGAAAGGAGGCAACAAACTCAATGCTTCCGTCTTTCATAAAAGAAATTTCGGTTGTCAGGGCGCTCACATCAACAAAGGTTACATCGCGCACGTCAAGTAATACAGAAAAGAGGGATGCCTGCAATTCCTGCAAAGAAAAAAACTCAAAATCAATGCCACCCCACATTTTGGGAAGTTCCGAAAAAAAATGCCATGTTGTTTTCGGCATTTTTGCCAAAAACGCCCGAATCGCGATATGTTCCCCCACGGGTGAAGGCCATTCTTTATGAATATCAATTTCATACCCATTGATTGTCACCGAAAGAGGCGTGCTTTTTATAATCGCGTAGTCGCCGTCGTGCGTCCTGCTTTCGGCAACCGCATCATGAAACATACGCATCACTTCTTCTTCACTAATCCTTTTGCCTTTTTTTTCCGCGGAACGCTCCACGGAAAACGTTTCAATAGTATTGATAAGAAGATCGCTCGGAAATCCTATTTTCACACACAAAGGTACTTGATGCGATTCTTTAACGGAATGAAAAATAAACTCGCGGATTTCTTTCACAAGAAGTTTCGCAACACCCTCAACATGATCCCGTCCGGGAAGGTCCTTTACTATTTTCTTTACAAGGCGCACACTACCCCCCTCATCGCGCCGGAACACGGCAACGCGCAAAGAATCCACGCTTAAATCAAAAGCGATGGAATCTCCTGTTTCTTTCTTTTGTTTTTTGAAGAGAGAGAACATATACTCGACACAAATACACGAAATCCTCACGAATAACACTAATGTCGAAATTTATTCGTGACATTCGTGCCCATTCGTGTATTGGTGGCGGGTTATTGTTACCCCCATTATAGCAAAAAACGTGGGGAAAGAAAAAAGCCGTTCGTCCTTAAAACGACGGCTCAAAATCGTTCATTTCTAATAAGGTATGAGGCTATGCGCTTGTATCTGAAAGAGAAGTATCACTATATAAAAACTAATAACGCCGACAAGCGCCCATCTTTTTGTCATGAAAGCTACCGGCAACATAACTATAATAGCAAATCTAGAAGCCCAAATAAGTGATATCGGCAACTGAGCATGGCCCAATAACAACCAAAGCACAGAAACAACACAGACAAAAGAACTCAGACAAACCAAAATAATGTTCCCCGTCTTATTCATGGCATATCTCCTCTCTAATTGCATGTTTTTTAACCTCCTGAAAAGAACTATGCCTAAATTAACAAAATCTATTCTATTTGTCAAGCACCGCGCGAATCCTCCTAACGCCCGCTGACGACGACTCTTCTTTTAAAATCTTGAAATGGCCGATTTCGGATGTGTGCGCAACATGCGGGCCGCCACAAAGTTCCTTAGAGAATACTTCGCCGGTTTTAGGGTCTAGTACGGTATAGACACTCACGCGCGGCGGATATTTTTCGCGGAAAAATCCAAGTGCCCCATCTTTGACGGCATCTTCATATGACATTTCCTCCGATTTTACAGAAAGATTTTTTTTGATTGTGCCGTTTACCCACTCCTCAACTTTAGAAAGTTCTTCGGAAATTACTTTCCGCGAAAACTTGAAATCAAAACGCGTACGCTCAACTGTGATATCCGACCCGTCCTGTTGCACCTCCGGCCCGAGTATTGCGCGAAGTCCCGCGTGCAGAAGATGCGTTGCGGTATGTAGACGCGTTACCCTTTCCACTTCCGATTCATCGCGGATTGTTACTTCGCCCGTTTTCAGATACAAGCCATGTCCCCCGAATTTTGCGTCAGCCCCCGCGCGCGAAACTTCCTGATGTTTTTTAAATTCTTCGTCAAATCCTCCGCGCGTTAAATTTTTTGCGCGCTCGCCCCCGAATTCCTTGATTACCTCATACGGAATACCGTATGTTTCATAAAGTTTAAACGCAGACGCAGAATTAATATCGGAAATTTTTTCAAGCTCTTTCAGGCCTCGCGCAAGCGTTTTGGAAAACTTTTCGCGCTCGCGAGAAAATTCCTCCCGAATCGCATTATTCTGCGACAAAAGTTCGGGGTAAAATTCACCGTACTCATGCACAATGTCGTGCACAATCGCATCAATCACATGCGCGGGAATCCCTGATTGCGACTCATATACGAACACACGACGCATAAGACGGCGCAAAATATATCCCCTGTCTTTATTTGACGGACGCACGCCGTCTGCCAGTAAAAACACAGCTCCTCGCGTATGGTCGATTATAATCCGTTTTTCGCGCTCATGTATGTCTTTGGGCAGTAATTCAAACAAGGGCGCGAACAAATCCGTCTCAAAAATGTTTTTCTTTTTCTGTAAAACCATCACAAGGCGTTCCAATCCCATTCCCGTATCTATGCCTTGGGTTGGTAACGGCTTCAGTAATTCCAAAACGGCATGTTTATTATTTTTAGAATCTAAAACTTTTTCTTGTTTGGTATAATAATACTGATTAAAAACGATGTTCCAAATTTCAACGCCGTTCACATAAATTTCCGTTGTCGGGCCACACGGGCCTTCATTGCCGGTTGGACCCCAAAAATTGTCAGATTTACCAAATTTTTTAATTTTAATTTTTGAATCTATTGATTTCCATATTTTTTCTGATTCATCGTCAGCTGGAATCTCCCCCTCTCCACCAAATATAGATACATAATCTATTTCAAGCCCCATTTCCTTAACTATAAATTCGTGCCCATATTTAATCGCGTCTTCTTTCCAATAACCTCCAAAACTAAAATTTCCCAACATTTCAAAAAACGTTAGGTGCGATTCATCCCCCACCTCGTCAATATCGGATGTGCGAAACGATTTTTGCACGGATGCGGTATTCAAGCTTCCAAAATTCTTCATCGCATCCGCCTTGCCCGTATAATACGGCTTGAATTGCTGCATGCCCGCCGTCGTCAAAAGCACCGATGGGTCGTCAGGAATAAGCGAAGACGACGGCACAATTTTGTGCCCGCGCTTCTCAAAAAAATCTAGGAATTTCTTACGAATTTCTTTGGCTTCCATACTCCTTATTGAA
>JAUSFV010000042.1 GCA_030649305.1 bacterium | reverse complement strand
TAAATCTGCACATGGGTTTTGCACCGCATTATCGGGGGGCCATTGCAAATCAGTTTGCCGTGTTGCGTGGTGACCATTCACGAATCGGGGCGACAATTCACTACGCGGAAGAGAAGGTGGACGCGGGAAAAATTCTTGCGGTAATCTCGGCTGACGCTACAAAGCCCCCGCGGGAATTATTCCGCGATTTAAATGACAGGGCGCACGCGCGATATCTTGAAATCGCGGAGGGGCTGTTTCGGGGTGAGGACTTGCCCGCAACCGCACAGGATATATCGCGGGGCGAGCTGTTCCGGCTTCGGGATTGGAATCGCGAAACCCGTTACAAACTAGGGCGAAAAATGCTACAATGGGAGAGATCGGGCAACTAATATTTTTAAAAGACAAATTTCCACATGTTCTCATTCGCGCGAATGAGAACATGTGGAAAAAATAAAATAAATTATATGGAACAACTTTTTGAACAATATTTTTGGGTTATTATCGTATTAGCACTTTGGTCGCTTCCGTGGAAAGGATATGCGCTCTGGAAAGCGGCAAAGCTTCACGACCTTTGGTGGTTTGTGGCGTTATTGGTTGTGAATACCGCGGCAATTTTGGATATTCTCTACATCTTTGTCTTCAGCAAACGAAAATCTCAGCAAACCTAGTTAATAATTTTTTGTTTGTGGGTTTTGGGATAAAGCGTTTAAACGCCTCATTCATATGAATGAGGCGTTTAAATATAAAAAAAAGCCGATGAAGAGCATCATCGGCGAATGCGTAAAAGTTCAGGAGTATGGTATTGCTCTCGTCGTATCTCCTTGCAGTAAGGACAGCAAAACTTGACTTCGTATAAAAAGATATGACCGTTTACTCTTTCCCTTTTCCCTCCGAGCCATTTTGTTTCGTATTCGTAATCAGAGGGTTTCGGCCCGAGTATTCGAACAATTTTTCCCGAAAAGCGATAGTGCTTGCTTTTTATCTGACAGAAGCGCGGTTCTTTATTGCGGACCGTAGCTCCAACGCGGAACAATTTTTTTTCACGAATTCTATCTTCGCAATGAGCCGCTTCTTTTTTATTGCTATACGTCTGTTTACATACGGAACATTTATACAAAGTGATCGTTACACGTCGTACGATTTTTTGCATTACGTTCTCCCAGATATTTTTTTTTCAAACATCCGCCATAAGTATGGCTTATAGTATCTTCCGGGTCAAGGGGGTCATATTTACACGCATTAAAGAAGAAGCGCTTTTGAGAATTCGGGATATCCGTTTAGGAACGACTTCGCGTCCGTTGATTTTTTGCCCTCAAGCTGTAATTCGTGTATTGCAAGGCATTCTGTGCGAGTTTGTATCATGAAGCCATTTTCGCTCGGGAGCACGGTGCCGAATGATGCGGAATCGGCGCACGTAACCACATCCGCTTTCAGAATGTTAATTTTGAGTTTCGTGCCATTTTTTAGCCCTAAACCAGATTTGCCCAGCAAATCTGGTCGGGCGAACAATTCGCTCCAAGCGAATTGTTTTAGCCAAAACGCATACGCCCCCGGCCACGGGTTGAAAGCGCGCACCATGCGTTCAATCTCTTCCGCCGGACGCGACCAATCAATATGGCCGTCTTCTTTTCTTAGCATTTTTGAGTAGGTTGCTTTTGATTCATCCTGCGGTATCGGCTTAATCTCCCCCGCAATCCACTTCGACAATGTTTCTATCAATAATTCCGCACCCGTCTTCGCAAGCGCATCATGTAATTCGGGATAGGTAGTTTTAGAGTTTAGAGTTTGGGGTTTAGAGTTTGCCACAATTGGTCCATGGTCCATTTTTTCATCCATTTTTATAATGGTAACCCCCGTTTCCGTATCGCCGTTTAAAATCGTGTATTGAATGGGTGAGGGGCCTCTCCAGCGGGGGAGGAGTGACGGGTGGATGTTGAGGGCGCCGTATTTCGGGAGTGCCAAGATGTCGGCAGGAATTATCTTGCCGTAGGAAGCAACCACAAAGATATCTGATTTAAGATTTAAGATTTCAGATTTAAGATTTTCGTCCGATAATTTTTCAGGTTGAAGAATCTTTATTTTTGTATTCCATGTTCCGTGTTTTGTGAGCCATGATTTTACCGGCGGGGGAGTGAGGAGCTGTTTTCGTCCGGCGGGCTTATCGGGCGTTGTAACAACCACTACGATTGAATAACCCTCGTTCAAGAGGGCCTCAAGCGGGGGTATGGCAAATTCGGATGTTCCCCAAAATATGAGAGATGAGATGTGAGATGTGAGAAGTGGGGAGGTGGTCATTAGTTTTAACATTCTAACATTCTGCAGAATGTTAGAATGTTTTTAACTTGTATTGTGTTCCGATGCGAGCATTTGTGTCGCCTTATCAATAAAAAGAACGCCCTGCAGGTGGTCAAGTTCGTGTTGGATGACGCGCGCGACAAATTTTGTAGCACTCCGAACGAATTTTTTTCCATTCTCATCATATGCCTCTACGGTTATTTTTTCGGGGCGCGGGACAATTCCAAATTTTCCAACGACGCTCAAACACCCCTCGGGAAACTCATTTTTTTTGCGTGAAATTTTCTTAATTTTTGGATTGATAAATACATCATAACGCCACGTGCGTTTTTGGAGTTTCGTTTCGGGGTCTTGCGGCGGACTTGCCTCCGTAACGGTAGGCGGGCGTCCCTTGTCTATTTCTTCCGCTTCTTCCGATACGAGAAAAATCTGTAGGGATTCACCGATTTGCGGGGCCGCTAAGCCGACGCCATTTTCGGACGCGGCAAGCGTTTTTTTCATACGCGAAATAAGCTCCTGAATACGGGGGCTTGTAATTTCTTTAGCCGACACTTCGCGCGCTTTTTCGCGAAGTACTTTTGTAGGAAGTTGTACAATAGATACTATTGACATTTAATTTTTTCCATGCTATATTTTTTCTAACTTCGTTCTTTTTTTAGGAGGCCAAAAAGCAATGAGCGATATAGGCCGAAAAAATACTCCGGAAAATATCATACCATTTGTATTACTTCTTGCAATTATGCTCGTAGTGATTTGGGTGCGGAATGTTTCTCCCGCGGTGCTTATGCGGTATCAGCTGGACAAAGTTGCCCACTTTTCAGTTTCTTTTCTGCTCGCGATGCTTTGTTATTCTGTCTTCGTACAGTATCAATGGGGGACATTTTGGACCACGGCACTCGCGAGCGCGTGGACCCTCGTTCTTGGCTGGATGCGTGAGGCGGCAGAGTATTTAGATTTTGTGGCGAATGCGGAAAAATTTGCTCCTCACTACGGAGTCGAAATTACGCACGATCTTTTGGCAAACTTCTGCGGCGTTTTTGCTTTTCTTCTGGCGCTTTGGGTATGGCGGAGATATTGCGCGCCTCTTTTTGTGAGAAACTAGCTGCTTTTTTGGGTAATCCTCGGAGCGCTCCCATAAAATATTTGCCCCTGTTTTCCGGGGGCAATTCTTTTTTTTGCACGATGTATTTGGCAAGCGCGCGCAGGTCCGATTCATCGTAATGCTTCGCTAACCCTAAATACATCGCAAAGCGCTTGGGCTCTTGCATCATTTGCGAGAGGTCTTCGGCAAGCACATGCTCGCGCGAATGCAGGTGTTTGTCTTTTGTTAATTTCATACATACCCGCCACAAATACACAAATGAGCACGAATGTCACGAATAAAAACTAAGCAAGGCTTCGTCATTCGTGTCATTCGTGAAAATTTCATGTATTGGTGTCGAGTTTAATTCGCCTGATACCCAAGCTCCGCAATCGCCTTCACAATCGCGTCTTTCGTAACTTTTGCGGAGTCAAATTCAACAACTCCCTTTTTTCCTTCGTAATCAACCGAAATGGATTGTACGCCATCCATCTGTGAGACAAGCATCTGGATGCCAACGGCGCATGAGCCGCAATGCATGCCTTCAATGTGTAGTTCCAGTTTCTCCATTTTTTGGGCGACTCTAATACTTGAATTCACTCGAATGATTCGAGTGCCATTTGTATATTGGAGTCGCTTTTAATTTTTCTTTTCTATAGGTGGCGTATATTTTTTCAAAAGCAGGGAATTCAGCACCACCGATACCGAACTGAATGCCATGGCAAAGCCCGCAATTTCAGGGCGAAGCGTTGCTTGCGAAAGATTGAAGAAAATATTGCCAAGCGCCCCTTTCGTTTTTATAGCAAACGCCCATGCGGCAGGCGCGCCAAAACGTTTTGTCGTAAGAATCTCCGTTGTGAAAAAAAGATGCAAACCCCCCGCAACCGGAATGGCAACAACGTTATAGAAAAACGCCCAGAAAAGATTCTGCCAGACCTTTTTGATTGTTTTTCCGGAAAGCTGAATAGCGGTAACGACATCGCGCAAATCATCTTTCACCAGAACAATCTGCCCCGTTTGTATCGCGACATCCGTTCCTGAACCGACGGCAATGCCGATATCGGCCTGTGCCAAAGCGGGGGAGTCATTGATGCCGTCTCCCACCATCGCGACTTTTTTTCCTTCGCCCTGTAATTTTTTAATAACGTTCGCTTTTTCTTGAGGGAGTACTTGCGCGAGTATACGGTCAATCCCGAGGTCGCGTCCGATTGCCTCGGCGGTTTTTGGATTGTCACCCGTAATCATAATTATTTCTTTGCCCATTTTTTTGAGTTCCTGTATGGCTTCACGGCTAAAGGGCTTGATAGTATCTGCCATGGCGATGAGGGCAACAAGCTTTTTATCAATGACAGCATACACCACGGTCTTTGCCTGATTTTGCAATGTTTCAACCGCGGACGCATGCGCCCCAACATCAATGCCGAGCGATTGCATAAACGCGATGTTCCCGACCACAACATTTTTTCCCGAAACGCTTCCCTGCACGCCAAGCCCCGCAACGGCCTGAAAATCTTTGACTTCGGGTATAATGCCGGATGCTTTGCTTTTTTCTATGATCGCGCGCGCCAAGGGGTGTTCGGAGCCGACTTCTACCGCGCCGACCGCAGAAAGTATTTCTCCGTCGGGGCGGCCGCTGATATTCACAAAATCCGTTACGACGGGTTTTCCGATGGTGAGCGTTCCTGTTTTATCAAACGCAATCGCGGTGATGCGGTATGCTTTCTCAAGCGCTTCACCCCCTTTCAAAATAATGCCGAATTTTGCCGCTCTGCCGATGCCGACAATGAGCGCCATCGGCGTCGCAAGTCCCATGGCGCACGGGCAGGAAATAACGAGTACCGCAATCATTTTGGTCAAGGCAGAACGAAAGTCATCAGGTACCAGCACAAAATACCAGAGGGAAAATACGACGATAGAAATGACCACAACGGCAGGCACAAAATATTCGCTGATTTTATCCACGAGGTTTTGAATCGGGGCGCGCGTTGCCTGTGCCTCTTCCACCATCTGGATAATTTGATAGAGAAGCGTTTCTTTGCCGACTTTCGTGGCTTTAAATTTGATAAGTCCTTCCTGATTGATGGTAGCGCCAATCACTTCATCGCCAACGGTTTTACCAACGGGGAATGATTCTCCGGTAACAACCTTTTCGTCAATGTGCGTTTTTCCTTCCAAGATAATTCCATCAACCGCAATTTTTTCACCCGGGCGCACTATAACTGTCTCTCCCTTTTGAATCTGGTCAATCGGAATGGTAACTTCACTTCCGTTTCTCAAAACATGCGCTTCTTTCGCTTCAAGTTTCAGAAGTTCTTTGATGGCCGCAGACGCCCTACCTTTCGCGACAACTTCAAAATAGCGCCCAAGAAGAATGAACGAAAGCAGAGCGGCGGATGATTCCCAAAACGGATGGTCAATATTGAAAAACAAAAATCCGATAGCGCTATAAAAATACGCGGCGGAGGTTCCGAGTGCTACCAACACATCCATATTTGCCGAGCCCACGCGGATTGCCGTGAAGGAATTCCGGTAAAACGGCCAGCCGATGATAAATTGAATCGGCGTTGAAAGTATCCAGTAGAGATAATTGAGGTCAATGCCATAGAGCGCGTGCACATGTTTTAAATTAAACATGTGAATAAGCATGTAATAGATAATAATCGGAGCGGCGAGCACAAATGCCGCGATAACGCGGCGTTTCGCTTCTGTAATGCGGAGCGCCTCTTTTTTTTCTTCCTCCTCGGCAGTAGAACCCGCTTCATCCGGGCGAATCAAGTCGTAGCCGAGCTTCTGAATAAATTCGTCGATTTTTATAAGCGAAATTTTTGCCTCGTCAAATTCAACCGCGGTTTTTTCCGCGCCGAAATTCGTGGTAACAGAAATAACACCCTCCTGTTTTCCGAGGAGTTTATCAATTAACACGGAACAGGATGCGCAATGCATCCCCTTAACTTTGAGAACGAGTTTTGTCATACGATTATTGTGTTTCCGAAATTAAACTTTTTACATGAAGTTTTCCTATCATATCAAAATGCGTCCGCTTAACTCCGTCCACATGTCCTTCGCCGCAGGGGACAGAGCAGTAAAACGGAAAGTCGCCCTCCTGCGTTACCGTAAATTCAATCTTGATGGTACCGTTGGCGGGCATCCGTTGTGATACGCCAAACGCGTCAATCGCAATACCGTGGTCGTAGCTGTCTTCGTTAATCACCGTCATAATGATTTTATCACCACGCTCCACTTCAATTTCTTCCGGGTCAAATGCCCACGTATCTTTTGTCGCGATAACCGTAATTTCCCGGATTTTTCCCGTGACTACCGGTTTTGACGATTCGGGAATAAGAAAAACGCGGTAGAAAACTCCGCCGCCAAGAATAACAACCCCGATTGCGATGAGGATGAGGTACTTGTTCAGAAAAATTTCTAATTTCTAATTTCTCATTAACCTAATAAAATCCCAATTCACAATTTTTCAGTTAGGCATTGGGGTTTGATTAGAAATTAGGTCAATTTGTCATTAGAAATTTTTAAGTTTTTACGCTTAAAAACTTTCTCACCCCGAGCCCGAGTACTGTCATGGCGGCAAGCGATACCAAAAGCAGGGCCCACCAGCGCGATGCGCCGAAGGGTTCTTTTTCTTCAACCTGAATCCAAAAACTTACGGTGAGCGCTTCATCAGCGGAAAGCGTGGTACCCCGCGGACGGAATTGCGCGAATGCCTTATACAGCCCCGCTTCAGGGAATACGGCATGAAAATTTATCACCTCATCGCTACCGTCCGCCATTTCTTCGTGCTCATCTTCAATACCGCCGTGCGCCAAAGCCCGTTCCACCAACGCGAATTGCGGAGCGCGTTCTGCCGCAGCGTGGCTGTCTCCCTCGGGGTGCGCCCCGTTAGAAGTTTGAGAAAGAATTCCATTTGAAGATGGACTAAGACGTAAGTCGGCTTCGCCTTTTTGACTACCGAAAGACAAGCCCATTGCTGAACTTCTAACGGGGTGAGTATGAATAAATTGTGTCCAATCATCTTTAATAAGCGTGAGGTGCATATCCGTACCAAGATACGGTTCTACCGCGACCTCTTCGCCCGCGACCGTGTGAATATCAAATTGCAACTCATGTTCATGATTTTTTACAACCGGATCGCTCATCTTGAGAAGTACCTGATAATCGTCCACAAACGCAGTCCGGACAAATGACACGAATTTTTCTTCTTCTGCCCCATCACCCTCAACCGAAACTGCCGGATGGCCGAACACGTGGCCCACCCCGTCTTTTTTTATTTCAGACCAAACTTTATACATGCCGGGTTTCGCGAACGTATAGGGGACGGATAATATGCCCGGCGTATCGGTAACGGACGGGTGAATATGGAAAAATTCATTCATGTCGCTCCGGAGGCCGATGACATGCATAAGTTTTGTATTGTCAATCTGCAAAGTTTCGGCGGGAACCGGAGTGCGTGACGGCTTTTCATTCACAAAAAAATCAAGGCGCTGAGCTTGCTCGGCGCGAAGGGGCACGGGAGTTATGTTCAGATTGACCGCGACTCCTTCCGTAACATCCGCTTCTTCATGATATTGCAGAGCGCTATGTTCATCATCTTCGTGGCCGTTTTGCATCATCGCCACGTCGTCATGCATATCCGCATCCTCACCGTGTACATCTTCCATCATATTTCCGCCGCCAATCGCGCCCGCCTGTATGAGAAAGCGCGTAGGGAGAACGTAGATGAATGTTTGCGCGAGGAGTAGCGTGAGTGCCGCAAAAAACCAGAAGCGTAACGGCATCAGGCGGTCTTCCGTCTTTGTTATTTCGGTTTCGCCGGCCGTCTTTAATTTTTTATTTTTTTTCTTCAGCGTTTGATAATACCACCAGAGCGGAATGACCCAGAGCGTTACCAAAACCCAGTTGCCGAGCCAGAGCGGCAAGCCAAAAAGGCCGGACCCGACCGGAACACCGTGTGTGTGGGGAACGCCCGCGAGATTGAATCGGTTGATAATGATTCCCAAAAATTTTTCCTCGCCCGTAATTTCTTCAAGAAGCGTGTGCTGTCCTGAATATACCCACCAATCATGCGAAAAAAGTCCGAGCACAAGAATGAATCCAGCGACAAACACCATGCCCCAGCCCGTCGCACGCTCCACTTTGTCTTTTCGCGCGATAAGCCACGAAAGCGCGTTCACGCCCAAAATTCCCAAAACGGCGAGCAGGAGAAGGGGGAGCACTCTGCCGACTGCGTGCGTAAAAAAGAGAAGCCAGCCGTAGAAAATATCGCCGGATACCGCAATGCGCGTTAAAATGACGGGTGTTGCCGGATGCGGGCATCCCACGCCGACATTGCCAAGAAAAAGTCCGAGGAGAAATGCTTTAATAAAATCCTGCTGTTTTTGGATGAGCGCGGGGGCGGCTCCGCTGTAAGTAGGCATGCGAAAACGCACGAGCCCAAGTTCTCCCAAGGCGAAGAGGAATGCAAATGCGCCCGCAACAAAGTAAAGCCAATTTTTTACGACTTCCAGTGGCGCCCCGAGCGTTCCGATGGCAACTTCGCCAATGATAGCCGCAACAACGCCGTAAACGCTCAACATGAGCGCTACACCAAGCCCGAACGCGAGCGCTATACCAAGCCCCTTTGCGGCACCCTTGCCCATAGAAAGCGGAACAATAACGAAGGCAAGCGGGAGGGTGCAGGGAAGAACGATCATGGTAAGTCCGGCGGCAAAACTAAAAAAATACCACCCGAATCCTACGGGTGTTTCCGGACCCAAAAAGAAAAACCATATCAATCCGAAGACGATAACGGCAAAAAGACCAAGAAGCAGGATTGCGAGCGTTGTTTTAAATTTGCTGGATTGTTCCATCCCGTTAGAAGCAGATCGCGATCACGATATTATGATGGTCTGCGTGTATTACCTTTGTAACTCCGATTTTCTTTATTTTATTTTCGGAATCTCGTTAGGAGCGATCGCGGCTTCTAACGGGATCCATTATTTTTTAATGCGATGAGAAAAAGTGACGCCGCAGCTCCGAGAAGCCCGATGTCGCGAAACGTGATAGTGAATTGCGGAGAGAAAAATAAAATAAACAAAAATTCAAAAACAGAAATAAGCGCAACCGCGGCTACAATTTTTTTGTTGAGAAACCACGCCAAAAGAATTGCCGCAAATATTAATTCGCCAGCCCCTTGTATCCGTAAGTAGGTTTCAATCGGTATAAAAGAAGAAACTATTTTTGAAAACCACCACGGCAATGCCCATGTCCATCCCGATGGGTAACGTATCAGATCAATACCGGAATATATATACATAAAACCGAGGCCGAGGCGAAGCGGCCACTCCGCAGAAATTTTTTGTAAATAATTCATTGCGATAATTCTTTTAATCTTTGTAAAAATTTGTCACGGTCAAATCCTCCTGTTGCCCACAGCTCGCCGTTTAAGAAAATTCCCGGGGAGGCAAAAATCATATGCTTTTGTACGAGCGCCTGACCTTCGGGCGTGATAACGCTCGTATTTTTATACGTTACGTTCGGCCAATCCTTTTCAACGGAATGCCAAAACTCTTCAAATGCCTTGCAGATATGGCATCCGGGGGAGGTGAGTTCTTCAAGAATGACGGATTTCATGTCTTTTTTAGTATAAAGTAACAAAAACCCGCAAACAAGGCGGGGTTATACACAATTGTTAACCCTGCACTACATTTCGAAGGAAGCCGTGTTTATTCGTAGTACATCTCACGGAATCGCCTTCGGCTTGCTTTATCTTAATAGGAAGATGAAGCATAAAATGAGTGCGGGGTTAAGCATTTGTTCCCGCTCATGCTTCGCTTTTTGAAGCTCACATTTGCGGACAAATGCTTAATATTCAAACTCATCCACAATCAATCCTTTGTCATCGCGCAGAATTACGCGGTCATGCAGGGTGTCAAAAATATGTGAGGGCTGATTTAAAAACACACGCCACGTATTTTTAAAAAACGTTTTTTCATCACGGAAACGCGCAACACAGCCCAAGTAACTGTAGGTGTTCGTGACATAATCAATACAAGCGTTGCCGATGCGTCCTGCTTTTTCATAGGGGATAGTCGGAATACGACAGCGGGAAATACGTTTTACAAAATCAACGCATTCGGAATTATATCCCGCGTCCAAAAGATCCTGCGCATTAAAAGGAATCGCGGAACACGTCGCAAGGGATGGCGTAAATATATGGAATTGTGAGAAATAGCTCGTACAAACGTTTTCCCGAAAACTTCTGCCAAACGTGGTTTGACCGCTCGTAATGGTCACCTCGCCCCCTTGCGGAAGAACAATCGTCCGCGTACCCGCGTCAATCATGGGAATTTCTTCCGCGGCGGGAATAGCAATCCTCCCGCTCTTTCGCGATTCAACAGTCCATCCGTTGATAAGCACCGTAGCTTCGATACGGTTAAAATAGGTTCCGTTTCGTATAACAACATATTCTTTTGTCGGGTCGGAGGATCTCTGTACTCGGGTAATAGTGATAGTACTTTCATACGGCGAATAGCCGGGTTTTGGTTGAATATCTTTTTTAGCCGTGCTTGTGGTGCGATTTTGTGATGACGAACTCTGGCGGGGCGAAGTGGTGCGGGATATAATACTGCGGGGCTCCGCAATCGGCTGCGGATTTTTTATTGCGGCATCCCCCGAACCCGTGGCAAGAGGCCCGTCGCCGCTAAAGCCGAATTGGGGGTTTTGAGTTTGAAGATATTGCGCCGCCACGATGAAGACGACCGCGATAATGATGATGGTAACGATGCTTTGTTCCATACGTTAGGTGTGAGGTGTTAGGCGTAAGACACTTTTTAGAATACCATGAATTTATGGTATAGTACCACCATATAGTGAAATCCCAAATTATAAATTCCAAATCACAAATAAATTCCAATTTTCTAAATTCTCCGCCAGAGGCGGATCCGCCTCTGGCGGAAAAATGCCAAACGTGTTTTGGTCATTCGAATTTTGGTCATTTGATATTGTTTGTAATTTGGTGCTTGTTATTTGGAATTTATCATAAATATGCATCGATTTTTTCTTCAACAAGATATACCCGAAAGCGGTAATTTGATTCTCCACGAAAAACCTCTCATGCACCAAATGAGTGCAGTATTGAAATTAAAAGCGGGGGAGAGTGTGATACTCTTTAACGGTTCAGGCAGAGATTTTGAATTTCGTATTGCAAAAATTTCTCCGCAGGCCGTATTCGGGCACATTACAAAAGTTTCTTTAAACAAGCGCGACCCCATACTCCAAATACACCTGTATCAGGCGATGATTAAAAAAAACAACTTTGAATGGGTGCTGCAAAAATGCACGGAGCTTGGCGTAAAAACGTTTATCCCCATACTTTCGGAACGCTCAATAAAAAAGGGGCTGAATCGGGAGCGCGCTGAAAAAATCGTACGCGAAGCTGTGGAGCAGAGCGGACAGGATATCATTCCGAGCATAACAGACCCTATTTCATTTTCGGAAGCGATTAACCGCATCGGAAGAGGGGAGACAATTATCCTGTGCGATCAGAGCGGCACATTGCTTCCTAATGAACGATTTTTTGAAGGTAAGCTAATCCATATTTTTGTTGGGCCCGAAGGGGGATATAGCGAAAAAGAAATAAACGCTGTTCGCGAGCACGGCGGGATGGTCCTTTCTTTGGGCCAGCGCGTTTTGCGCGCGGAAACCGCATCCGTTGCCGTTGTTTCGCTCGCACTTGCTTTAATTTTTAAACAATGATATCCTACGGATATTGTTTTTTTATTATGTCTACATTCGCAGTCATCAAAACCGGAGGCAAGCAATATTTGGTTGCCAAGGGGCAAAAACTGAAAATCGAGAAGCTGGGTATAGAGGCGGGCCTGCCCGCCGAAGCCTTGGCGCAGGCGGGGAAACCTGTTGAATTTAAGGATGTTTTGCTTATCATGGGAGATAAAAAAACGGAGGTCGGAACTCCGCTTGTTGAAGGTGCTATTGTGAAGGCAAAAGTTGCGGGACAAGGGAGAGCACGGAAACAAATCGTATTTCGCTATCACGCAAAAACCCGCTACCGCAAGAAAAAAGGTCACCGCCAGCCCTTTACGGAGGTTGAGATTATAGAAATAAAAAAGGCGATATAGGTTTTTCAAAAGGCATGGAAGCAATAGAAAAGTTAGAACAAAAAAGAGAGAAATCTGAAGAGGAGAATTCTATTGAACATGAAGAGATTCTTGAATTGCGCGAGCCGATAGAAAAAATTTTAACCGCCCTAAAAGACAGTATTGAAAAAGGTGAATATCAATTAGTTATAGGCGATGACAAATCCGGGAGAATTCCGACATTTATTCTCCATAAGGTGATCGGGGCTTTGTATGAAAAGCACGATCATCCGAGGCCGCGTACACGATTTTTTGCAGGCATACACGTTCCGGATAAAAATCTGGAACAACAAAGGATAGAACAGATACGACGGCATGTTTCGGAATATATTATAAAATATGGAAAACCAACCAACGGGTTCTTGTGGTGACAGAATCGATAAAAAGGGGTACACGTTTTTTCTTTAACTGCTGCACTAAGAAAGTTAGAATTGCCTTGTGATATAGCGACGATTGGCCTTGAATTTCCCGACAGGAAAGAAGATCTTGAAAAAAAACTTAAAGCAAATATAGTGTATGGGATGGTGGGGACCCCAAGTATTTATAACGCGAAATATCTTTCTGGGGTTGAAAAACACTACGCAAATTATAAAGAAAAGTATGAGTTATTACATACAAAACCCGCGCAAGAGATGAAAGAAGAAAAGCAGGAGGCTCGAAAAGATGCCACCATTCTTGCCGACGAATTGACAGAATGGTATGAAAAAAATGTTAGGCCGAGGGAGGAGTAATTTTCTTCAACGACGTTTTCAACATAATAAATTCTTTTTTCCGGATGCCGAGGTCAATAATTTTCTGACGTATTTCAACGGGAAGCTCTGTGAGGAGCTTTTTTAATTTTTTCTCATCGGCGTCCAGTATCTCCTGCCACCTGCCAAGCGGTTCAAGAATTTCACGGATTTTTTCAAAATTATACTGACTGCGGGTCTGCAGAGAGCGCGAAACATATCCCTCATCGCCAAATACGCGGTCAAGCCCCTCGGCCTCCATATACGCGCGAATCTGCCCCTGCAATTCCGCAATCCGTTTTTCGTTTTTCTGTTCTTCTTTTTTTAGTTCTAGATATTCTTTTAAAATTGGCTCAATTACGTCAGGCGCTTTGCTATTTGCGCTTTGCGATTTGCTGTATAAGTGTTTCCACGCGGGACATATCGGCTTATACGGGCACCAATCGCACAAGGGGGAGGGGATTGGTTCAAAACGCGTACCGGTTTTTAATTTTTCTTCAATCTCGCTGATGGTGTTCAGCACATCGTGGGTTGTTTCTTGTATCTCCGCATCCGTTTTTACGGTTGAAAGTTTTTCGTTGTGTTTAACGAAATATAAACTTACTTTGATGTTTTCCGGTTTCAAATGGGGCCATCGTTTTTGCAAGCCCAAGCTATAAAGCGAAAGCTGTAAATCGTTTTTGACCGTATCCTGCGAGGGCAGGCGTTTTGAGGTTTTATAATCAATCACCTCAAATTCGTTTTCTCCAATTTTATCAATACGGTCAATTTTTCCGGCAAGCACATGGGTTTGCCCTGTTTTTTCATTCGGCATGAGCACCTCAAAACGGGATTCCAAATCAACGACGCTGAAATTCCAGGGAGCGTTTCGCGCGTAAAAATTTTTGAGCATTTTGATGCCCTCTTCTTTATAAATGCGCTCGGTATTCTCATCCCATCCGAATTTATCGCGGTTTGGCCACTCGGCATGATAATAATTGATCAGCTCATCCAGAGTAGGGAAGAGGGGGTCTTTTGCGAACATGCGTTGAAGTACTTTGTGAATATGGGTGCCAAAAATTGCCTCCGCGGATTTTTTTGCGGGGATGCGGTCAATCTCCCCAAATTTATATTTTTGCGGACATTGTTTGTAGGTTTGCAGGGCGGAGTAGGAAGTACGCATATTGCGTAAAATATTTTTTTACGGTATAGTTATCTAGATATTTGTTCTTTGATAGGGGAGAATATGGCAGAGAAAATCGGGGCGGGATATCGCATCAAAAATAAAATAAGAACGGCATGTGCGGATACGGCGCTCGATATAGGAAAATTTTTCCGAAAAGGAATTCTTTTTGCGGGAATCGTCATTTTGCTGTATCTTCTTGGTTTAGGATTTCTGGAACTTGGGACATCATTTCGGTTTATGTTCGGGTCATAAGAAAGGAGGAATCATGCCACAACGGCTTGATCAAATCTTAATCATTGATGTCGAATGTACCTGCTGGAAAAACAGAATCGTGCCGCGCGGACAAAAGCAGGAAATCATCCAAATCGGTCTTTGTCTTTTTGACCCGCAGTCGTGTCTCTTGCACGGTAAGCGAAGCATTATTGTGCGGCCGCGGTATTCTGCGGTCAGCAAATTTTGTACGGAACTTACGGGCATTACTCCGGAGGAAGCGGCGCGCGGTATTTCGTTTTCACTTGCATGCCATATTTTGAAAAATGAGTACCTCGCAGAGCACCGCGTGTGGGCAAGCTGGGGTGATTTTGACAGAAAACGATTTAGAAAGCAGTGTGGATGGGAAGGGATTGAGTATCCATTCGGAGATTCACACGAGAATATCAGAAATCTTTTTTCGCTTCTTCTGGGTCTTTCGGAAAAGCTGGAAATACCAGACGCATTAAAAATGCTGGGGATGGAATTTTCTGGACGGCTGCATCGGGGCGATGATGACGCGTGGAATATCGGGCGGATTCTTTCAGACCTTTGTACGATGACACGAATATTGCAAAAATTCAGTTCCAGCACGGATGCCTACCTATGAGCGTACAAAGATTATCCGCAACAGCGATTTTACTGAACGCCAACGGAAATGTGCTTCTGCAACTTCGGGATAATTTACCCACGCTTCCTTTCCCGAATACCTGGACCCTGCTCGGGGGTGCCGTTGAGGCGGGGGAGAAGCCCCTTGATGCAGTGCGGCGCGAACTTACAGAGGAAATAGAATATGCTCCGGAGAAATTACATTTTCTTAAGAGCTACCTCCATTCTGAAAATATTGAAGACCATATATTTGTGGGATATATCGATATAGCGGAAGAACAGCTAAACCGCCAGCTTCACGAAGGACAAAGAGTGAAATTTTTTACACCACTGGAAATCCGGGAAATGACAAGCTTTGTACCGTATGGACAAAAAGAGCTTCTCACCGAATTCTTCTCAGCGCCTATCTTTTAGGATAATACAGAAGCCGATAGAGGAGTAGCCCCATCGGCTTTTTTGTTAAATACTATTGTTCGCACAATGTAGGTTATGCGACGTTCACCCCCACACCAAATTTTGGTGTGGGGGTTCATTCTGTAGTAAAACCAGTTGTTCCGGGAATCAGTTCCCAAATATACCGAACCGCCGCAAGAAAGATGTGCCACAAAAAACCAAGGAACCGCAATATATCAACGCCGGCAATCTCCCGGATCTGTTCATTAAGATTCCTGATACCTGATGTGTCAAAATCTGGTGTTTCCAGGGCCGGAATCGAGATATTAGGGATATGTATCGGAATGGTTAAAAAGCCCCGAATTTGGTCAAATAAGGCCTCTGGAGAGAGGTTTTCTATGACAGATGGGGTTGTAGTGGCCATTTCGGGGGTGTTTTCTTTGGCGTACACCTCCCCGGTCATCAACAAAAGAAATGCGATAAAAAATACGAAGTTTTTCATATCCCTATTATACCAGTATACTCGACACAAATACACGAAATTTTCACGAATAACACAAATGATTTTTGTATTTTTTATTCGTGACATTCGTGCCCATTTGTGTATTAGTGGCGGGTTAAGCAACAATCTTTTTTTTCGCGATTGCAATCCGTTCAAGCGCTACATCGCGCTCCATGATTTCAAGAATTTCAAAGGGGCTGGGTGATGCCTTTTTGCCGGTTAAAGCCACCCGAAGCGGCCAGAGAATTATTCCTTTGTCCCCATCCCCTATTTCTTTTAAAAATTCTTTTTCAATTTCTGTCTTGGTGATTGTTGATTTAAATTGTGTAATTATTTTTTCCGATTTTTCTAACGAAGCCGAGATATCCGTGTCGGACATTTTTTTCCATCGCAATAATTCTTTGTCATATTCCGGTTGTTTGAAAAAATACTCTACCCGCTCCCCTATTTCAGACAGTTTCTTCAAACGCGGTTGTTCCAATGCAATAATAGTTTGTAGCTTGTAGCTTGTAGCGTGTAGAAGTTCCGGCGCGATGATTTTTTCTAGATAAGGAAGGCAGAGCGCAACTAAATCCTCGGTAGATTTTTTGCGTATGTATTCTCCATTCATCCAATCAAGTTTTGTTATATCAAATATCGCTCCGGATTTTTGTATTTTTTCAAGCGAAAATTCATTTTTAAGTTCTTCTTTTGAGAGAATTTCGCGCTCATCGCCGGGATTCCATCCAAGGAGCGCCATAAAATTAAAGAGCGCCTCGGGAAGATATCCTTCGTTTTTATAATCAATAACGGATGTCGCTCCGCGCCGCTTGGAAAGTTTTGAACGGTCGGTCCCCAAAATAAGCGGAAGATGCGCGTATCCCGGTTTTTCGAACCCAAGCGCCACCATCAATAGAAGCTGTTTCGGTGTATTGGAAATGTGCTCTTCCCCTCGGATAACATGCGAAATTTTCATTTCAGCATCATCTATAACAACGGCAAAATTATAAAGCGGTACATCAATATCTTTTGCGATTGAAAAATCGCCGATAAGTTCCGAATCAAACGAAAGTTCTCCGCGGATAATATCTTTGAAAACTATTTTTTGATTGTGCGGGGTTTTGAAACGGATAACATGACTTTGCCCGAGTTTTGTTTCTGCGTCGGCAAGCGGCACGTCACGAAATTCACACCAATGCGCAAGCGGTTTTTTCTCAGCCATGAGTGTTTCTTTTTCCGCTGAAAGTTCTTGTTCCGAATGAAGACAATAAAACGCGGCTCCGTCCGCGAGCAATTTTCCCAAATATTTTTTATATGTTCCGATACGTTCGCTTTGGCGGTACGGCCCGTATTTCCCTCCTTTTTCCGGCGATTCATCCGCATCTATTCCGAGCCACGCTAATCCATCAAAAATATCCTTTTCGTATTTTTTATCGGAGCGCTCAAGGTCGGTATCCTCAATACGCAAAATAAAATGCCCGCCAAATTTTTTGGCGAACAAGTAGTTAAATAACGCGGTACGTGCGGTACCGATATGCAATGGGCCGGTTGGTGATGGCGCGATACGGACGCGAACAGGTTTTTCCATACAAAAGCTAGTTATGAATCCCAAGTTTTAATACTTCATCCGCGATAAGCGTTGCCGCGTCCACGCGCGCGAATTTTTGTGCTTCTTCGGACATTTTTTGCAAGCGTCCCTTATCCCCCATTAGCTTTTCAATTTCGTTTAAAAGCAGGTGCGGCGTCAAATTATCTTCTTCCACAACAACCGCGGCTCCGGTTTTCGCGTACTGATAGGCGTTTTCGCGCTGATGGTCCTGCGCGGATTTTTTTATCGGAATAAGAATGCTTGGTTTTCCCGCCGCGGCAATTTCAAAAATTCCGGAGGAGGCGCGCGATACCACGAAATCCGCAATTGTGTACGCGGCGCGAAGCTGGGGTTCCGAAAGAAACGCAATCGGGTGATATTTTCCTTTGACGGTCTTTTCTTCAATGGTCCGTGTTTCAAGCCGCACATCTTCGTAATTCGCTTTGCCCGCCTGATGAATCACCTCATATTTTTTAAGAAGTTCGGGAAGAATACCGATAATCGCGTCATTGATTTTTTGCGCTCCTTGCGATCCGCCGATGAAAAAAAGAATCGGGTCTTTTGAGTAAACGCCGAGAAGTTCGCGCGCCTCATCCGGATTTCCTCCGAGTGTGCGTTTTCGTATGGGGGTGCCGGTGAGCGCTATTTTTTCTCGGGAGAAGAACTTTGCCGCGGATGCATATGAAATTGCGATGCGCTTCGCGAATTTTGCCGACCACTGGGTTACAACGCCGGGAATCGCGTCGGAATCATGAATGACGATAGGAATCCGGAACATCCTTCCCGCGATAAGAGTTGGAATCGCTCCGTACCCGCCCTTACTGAAAATAACGTCAGGCATAATAATAAAAAGCTTCCAGAGCGCGTGCACAATCCCAATTGCAAGTTTTACGCTATCAAGGGCGTTTCGTACCGAAAAATAGCGGCGCACCTTTCCGCTCCAAATGGTGAAACTAAGGATTTCTTCATCCTTTAAATCATTGCTTGCGAAATCATCCGGCCCGATATAGTAGAGCTGGATGTCAAGAATGCGTTTTTCTTCGGCAAGCCGTTTTATTTCCCGTGCTACGGCAATGATGGGAAAAAAATGTCCTCCCGTGCCGCCGCCTGTAAATAGAATTCTCATGGTGTGCGAGGCCCCCGTTTGTTTAAGACCTCTATCTATTATGAGGTTAAATATTCAATAGAGTCAAATGTGTGGTAAAACACGAAGCACGAAATCAGAAATTCGAAACAAATTCAAAGCACGAAAACAGAAATACCAAAAACGATACATATTTTTCGAATTTTGTGCTTCGGATTTCGTATTTTTTATTAGGTATATTTTGAAACATTCGCCACAATTCCTGCTCCCGCAAGTGCTGCAACGAGTGCTGACCCCCCATAACTTATAAAGGGCAGCGGTACTCCCGTAAGGGGCAGAAGCCCCGATATCGCCCCCATATTAATAAATGCCTGCAGGGTAATGCCCGATACGATGCCAATAACAAGAAGACGTCCGAAAAAATCGGGTGAGTTTCGCGCGATGAGAAACCCGCGCCAGAGAAATGAAAGAAAAAGCAGCACGAGCAGTATAACGCCCAAAAAACCGACCTCTTCGGTAAATATGGCAAATATGGAGTCGTTCATGGGTTCGGGCAGATAGCTGTATTTTTGACGGCTTTGTCCGAACCCCACACCCCAGAATCCTCCTGACCCGATTGCAATGGCGGATTGCCTGATCTGATACCCCGCTCCCTGCGGGTCTTCTTCGGGATTTCGGAAGGAATCAAGACGCGCGAGAAGATAATTATACTGAGGAGATATTTGGGCGATAGTAATAATAAGCAGTAAGCCAAGAAGTCCTGCCGCGATCAATTGATGCAATTTTCCGCCGCCAAAAAAATAAAGAAGCGCTGAACTTCCCCCGACAACGAGAAGCGTTCCAATGTCGGGTTGAAGGATAAGAAAGACCGCGACCGCTCCCATGATAACGACAAAAGGAATGAACAGACGCGCTGATTTTTTTATATCGTATTTTCGGGAATCAAGCCAGCTTGCGAGATATACGATGAGGGCGAGCTTAAGAAATTCTGCGGGTTGCACCGTAAACCATTTAAAATTAAGCCAGCGTGTTGCACCTCCCGAAGAAAACCCAAGGCCCGGAAAAAATACGAGTCCTAAAAGTATGAAAGCGGATACCAGCAGGAGCGGCGAAATTTTTTTCCACGTGCGATACGGAATTCGTTGCGCTATCCAAAACGCCGTTCCTCCCACGATAACGGCATAAAAAACGTGGCGGAGAGTGTAACCATACAATGAATCAAGATTTCGCTGGGAGACGACAATGGATGCAGAAGACAAAATGAAAATGCCTCCGATGACGAGGAGTCCCGTGATGATGAGAAAAGGCCTATCAATGGTCTTCATAACTACACTCTAATAATTATGCAAATATATGCTAATGATATGCGAATATTCGCATACGGTTCGCATACATTGGCATATTTATTCGCGTGTTCTTATTTTTTGCACGAAACGCACAAACTCCTCTCCCCTCTCAAATTCGTTCTGGAAAAGCCCAAAGCTCGCAGCTCCGGGAGAAAGTAAAACAATATCCCCCGCCACTGCAACTTTTGAGGCCTTGGTAACCGCTTCCCGCATATTTTTCGCGTTGTATTGGCCTATTCGTTTTTCGAATTTCGAATTTCGAATTTCGAATTTTATTTTTTCTGTAGCTTTTCCCGGCAACCAAACAATTACCCGTACGTTTTTTTTAATTTCTTTTGCGAGTTTTCTGAAATCAAGTTTTTTATCAGTACCGCCCGCGATAAGAACGATACTGCCTTTGGTGCGGAGCTTGAGCGTACGCAAAGCCACGATTGTGGCATCAGGCATGGTCGCGGTGGTGTCGTTATAATACTCCACTCCTTGTTTTTTTACTATGAATTCAAGCCGTCCTTCAAGACCGCCGAACTCACGAATTGCGGCGCGCTGTTTTGAGGGAGGAATACGATAAAGTTTTGCAACCGCAAGAGCCGCTGCGGCATTTTCTTCATTATGTGCGCCGAGAAGTCGGGAATTTGCAATACGAAAGGGGGGCTTTTTAAAAAAAATGACGCGTGAGACAGCTTTCTTTACTATACGGTATATGAACGCATCATTTTTGTGTATAACGAAATAATCGTTCTTTTTCTGAAAGCGAACAATGAGAGATTTCGCGCGGGCGTATGCCGAAAAATTTTTATATTTATTCAGATGTTCCCGTAAGATGTTAGTAATCACCGCGACGTGCGGACTTTTTTTATGACGCGCGAGATCTTCCAACTGCCATGATGACAACTCAAGCACAACAAGCGAATTTTTCGTAATATACGGCAGGATATCAAATACCGATTTTCTGATATTTCCCGCGAGAAATACGTGATGGTATTTTTTCTGAAGCAATGACGCGATGAGGCTTGCCACGGTTGATTTCCCTTTTGAGCCGGTTACACCGATAACGGGAGCAGAACATAATTCAAAAAAAATTCCTACGTCGCTTTCAACAGGAGTATTTTTTTTACGGGCAAGCGCCAAGAGCGGATGCTGCCACGAAATCCCCGCCCCCTTAATAATCAGATCTGTTCCGAGAAAATCCTTTTTCCGGTGCTGGCCAAGAACATAGCGGATAGAAGAGAACCCCCGTAATTCTTTGAGCGATGGCGCAAGCTCCCGGCGGGATTTTAAGTCGGTTACGGTTACGCGCCATCCCCGCTTTGCAAAAAAGCGGGCTGCCCCCGCTCCCCCGCCGTGTAACCCCAAACCCATTATCAGCACCCTCAGGGGTTTTGCATTTTTTTGAAGTTTCCATTTTCCAAGATTTTTTTCATCAAACAAAGTTTTCTAATTTCTAATTCATAATTTCTAATTTCTAAATAAATCCCAAACCGCAATTTTAGTGATTGGGCTACTGGGATTTTATTAGGTCAATTAAAAATTAGGTCAATTAGAAATTTATATTCGTCTTAACACTCTTCCCGCTCCCGTATTTTTTATTGTGCCCTTCTCCACCGCCGCAATACCATTCACCATCACCCACTCCACACCCGTTGCGTAGTGATGCGGATCAAAATAGTTGGATCGGTCGTGAAGCGTTATGGGATCAAAAACAACCACATCCGCCTTATACCGTTCTTTGAGCAGACCGCGGTCTTTGATGCCGATTTTTCCCGCGGGTGCGGATGTAATTTTTTTAACGGCCTCCTGCCAGCTTATAAGTTTCATATCGCGTACGTATTTATGAAGAAAATGAACGAACGCACCGAAGGAGCGCGGATGAATCAAGTTACCGGTTTTTTGCACATCGGTGGTATAACTACTTCCGTCTGACGCGATGATAGAAAGCGGATGCGCAATAAGTTCTTTTACGCGTCGGGGCGAGAGTGTTTTTCCAAAAATAGTAACGCGGCCGCTATTGGAAAGAAGCAATGAAAGAATAACCTCCTCTACTTTCAATCCCGTTTCTTCGGAAATTTCTTTCAGGGTATGCCCAACTACGTGTGGGTTGTCCGCGGACGCGATAATAATTTTTTCTGCTTTGAGGGTACCCGTACGGAGGTCGCGAATAAGCGTTTCTTTTTGAACGGGGTCTTTGATGCGTTCAAAAATTTTGAGAAATCCTCCTTCGCGAGCCCAGCGCGGGAGAAGCTGATACAGATGCGACCCCGTACGCGCGTAAGGAAATACGTCAAAGTGGATATCAACGCCGTTTTCGCGCGCGCGGTCAATCATCTCAAGCGCATTCGTCGTGTAATGCCAGGAACGCCTTCCGATTGTTTTCAAGTGAGAAATGGCTACGGATACTTTTGTTTCTTTCCCGATATTAACCGCCTCATTGATTGCGGGAAGGATATCAAACGATTCGCTTTTTAAATGCGTTTTGTAAACACCCTTGAAGCCAGCAATTTCCCGCGCCATGGCGATTAGTTCCTGCTCGGATGCGATATTCTCATGCGCGTTCGTTCTGCCCGTGGAAACTCCGAATGCCCCGTCTTCCATCGCCTCATTAACGAGAAACGCCACTTTTTTTGTTTCTTCGGGTGTTAATTCGCGTATATCTTCTCCGACAATGCCTCTGCGGATTGTTCCGTATCCCGCAAGCGTCCCAAAATTTACGCCGATTTTTTTTCGGGATACTTCGTTTAAAAATTCTTTCATGGTGGCCCAGCTTATGTTGATTTTCGTAACGTCAGTCCATTTTTGGAGCGAACGAATTGCGAAATGCGACGCGAGGGGGGCCAAACTAGTTCCGCAATTTCCCCCAATGACCGTAGTAACGCCCTGTGCCAACAAGCTTTCCGCTCCCGGGTAATCAAAAAGCGACCATGTCGTATCAAAATGGGAAGTAATATCAATAAACCCAGGTGTTATATATTTTCCGGACGCATCAATTTCAAGCTTTCCGCGGGGACTGCCGCCTGCCCCGACGCGAGAGCCGTCGGGGTCTTTTCCGATTTCTTTTATCGTATCCCCGCTGATGCCAACAAAACCTACAAATGGTTCTCCTCCGCTCCCGTCAATAATGGTACCGTTTTTGATAAGGATGTCATACATGCGTTCATCATAACAAAAACGGAGAAAAAAGAAAAAGCACGCTTCGTAAGCGTGCCATTTTATACTTCTCTCGGACCGTCGAATGTATAAAAAATTTTGACTACCTTCACCTGAGGAAATGCCGTCCTGATGCGTTTCTCGGCTTTCGTAAGCTCTTCGGTATGGTGCGCGAGCTCTTTTTTAAAATTATTGCCGAACGTGGTGGAACCGCCGTATGCGGCGCAATCCTCGTGGGTAACCAACACGATCTCTTGCGCGTGGTGCTTTTCAAGAGCAATGGCAAGATTCTGAAGGCCATAGTGGTGTTCTTTTTCTTCGGCGAATTGTTTGGCACCCCCCGCGTGCGACGGCAATTCAAATTTTCCTTCGCCATAGCGATCCGTCCAATAGCGAAACTGGACCGGCAGGAAACGCGGATCAATGCAGGTTGCAACAGTAGCCGTAACATGATGTGAGGCATCTCTCGACACCTTATATTTTTGATCGTTAGGGTTAGGCACTATTCGCAAGAACAACGACTTCCCCCTTCGGTTTGACTTCAAGAAAGCCGTTTCCGATTTGGAAAGTTGCCTCTTCATTATTATCTCCTTGGGCGAGTCCATTGGGCTTTAGCACGATACGTAAAAGACCCGGCATTAATGGTACGAGAAGCGGGATGTGTTTGTCAAGAATGGTTAATTCACCCACGGCGGTTTTTGCGGTGAGCTTTTGAATAGGGCCTTCAAAGAGGGTTTTGTTGAGAGAATGGATGGATAAAAACATGATTGCTTGATTTATGATTTACGATTTATGAAAACGCCATTCGGATTTTTAAATCTTACATCATCAATCTTAAATCTTAAATTTCGTTGATTGCCCCTTTCATATAAAATGCGTCTTCCGGTTTTTCATCATGCAGGCCTTCAATAATTTCTTTGAATCCCCGAATGGTGTCTTGGCGCGACACATATTTTCCGGCTCTGCCCGTGAAGGTTTCCGCGACGAAAAACGGCTGTGACAAAAATCGCTGAACTTTTCGCGCGCGGGATACGGTCAGCTTATCTTCTTCGGA
The DNA here is from genome assembly GCA_030649305.1 of bacterium. GTDB lineage: Bacteria > Patescibacteriota > Minisyncoccia > Sungbacterales > GWA2-42-14 > JAUSFV01. The sequence goes on along the minus strand of JAUSFV010000042.1, from coordinate 21,818 downwards.
AAGTTCTTCCATGCCAAGAATTGCGATAATATCCTGCAGTTCGTTATAGCGTTGGAGAATTTTTTGCACAGCGCGCGCTGTCGCGTAATGTTCCTCTCCGACAATTTTTATATCAAGCGCGGTTGAATTTGAAGCAAGCGGGTCAACCGCCGGGTAAATACCAAGCTCCGTTAGGGCGCGCGAAAGCACGATCGTAGAATCAAGATGGCTGAAGGTGGCAGCAGGTGCGGGGTCGGTAATATCATCTGCGGGGACATAAATCGCTTCCACCGCCGTTATGGACCCTTTTTTGGTTGAAGTGATACGTTCCTGCAATTCGCCCATTTCGGTTGCAAGGGTTGGTTGGTATCCGACGGCTGATGGCATACGCCCCAAGAGTGCCGATACTTCGGAACCCGCCTGCGAGAAACGGAAAATGTTGTCTATAAAAAGAAGCACGTCTTTTGATTCCTCATCGCGGAAATATTCCGCCATGGTGAGCGCGGTTAAGGCCACGCGAAGGCGCGCGCCGGGCACTTCGTTCATCTGTCCGAAAACGAGCGCTGTTTTATCAATAACGCCCGATTCGTTCATTTCGCGGTAGAGGTCATTTCCTTCGCGCGTGCGCTCCCCGACTCCCGCAAAGAGCGATACGCCTTTTGCGACTTCAGAAACATTACGGATGAGTTCCATCAGAAGCACGGTCTTCCCTACTCCCGCACCTCCGAATAAACCGACCTTACCGCCTTTTACCATGGGCGCGATTAAATCAATAACCTTAATGCCGGTTTCAAAAATTTCTATTTTGGTTGATTGCTCCGTAAGCGGAGGAGATTTCTTGTGAATGGGCGCGAATGTTTTAAATTGCGTTTTGGGTTTATTATCCACGGTCTCACCCAGCACGTTAAAAAGTCGGCCAAGTACATCCTGCCCGACAGGGACCGCAATCGGTTTTCCCGTATCATGTACTTCTGTATCGCGACGCAGGCCGTCTGTGGGACCGAGTGATACCGCACGCACTTTCCCCGAGCCCAGATGTTTTGCTACTTCCAGCACCAGCCGCGATTTTTCATTTCTTACCCCATTAGAATTTTCATTTCTAACGGGGTAAACCTCAAGCGCGTGCAAAATTGCCGGAAGCGGAGCTCCTTCGGGAAATTCCACGTCAACGACGGGACCGATGATTTGTAATATTTTTCCTATTGTCATATGATATTTGGAGATTAAAATAGCTCTTTCACAAGGAGGTTGCCCTTGCGTCTAATTACGCGCGGCCTCGGGTATGGTTTATGCAGTTTTTCTGTTTCAGTTGCAATTACCCTGATACTTTATAAGTTTAGTGTAATTCATGAACTCCCCCCAGACATCCGCCCTCTACACATTTTGTACGCCGTAATTATCGCCCCGCTATTTGAAGAATTTATATTTCGTTTTATTCCCATCAAATTAACAGAAATTTTTACGAAAAGAAAAAGTATTCTCTGGAGCGTTGTTGTTCTTTCCTCAATTTTGTTTGGCGTGGCTCACGGCAGCTGGTATAACATTTTTATCCAAGGACCTTCAGGCATCATTCTTTCTGTTGCTTTTCTTAGAGGAGGATATTTTACTTCAGTAGCTGCCCATGCGACTCATAATGGCATTACTCTTCTTATAATTAATTTAGGCTTCTAACGTTTCTTTCCCCGCAGTAATTTCCGTTAATTCTCTCGTAATCCCGGCTTGTCAAGCTCAGCTTGACTTGCCGGATTTTTTTATCCCTCCAGCGCTTCCTTTCCTGCCGTAATTTCGGTAAGCTCCCGGGTAATTCCCGCTTGCCTTGATTTATTATATTCAAGCGTCAGTTCGCTGATAATTTCTCCCGCATTTTCCGAAGCATTCTTCATCGCGACCATACGGGCCGAATGCTCCGAGGCATTTGACTCAAGTATCATATGGAAAATTTGCGTTTCAATCAAGTGCGGAATGAGGGTGTCCAACACGACCTCCGCGCTCGGCTCCAGTTTATACTCGTAGCTGGTAGCTTGTAGCTTGTAGCTTGTAGCCGTATTAGCGAAACGACCATGCTCGGGAATAATGTTTTCAATCGTTTGTTTTATTTTTTCCAGATTCACGGGGAAAATTCGCGCCTCAGCAACTTCTTGTTTTAGCGTAGTACGAAAGTTTGTATACATAATTTCAACTAAATCCCATTGATGCGCGATAAAACCTTTCAGTAAAAAATCAGAGAGGGGTTTTGTTTCGTTCGGCTCCGCGTAATCGCCAAATCCCAAAAATTCTTTTATCACATTTCCTTTTCGATTTCCAAAATAATCACGCGCCTTTTTTCCGACGGTTATAATATCCACCCCGTTAGAAGTTAAAGAAGATACTTTTTTCAGTGATGAAGAAAGACGTAAGTCGACTTCGTCCTTTGGCTCTTTGTCATGGATAGACGTTGTTAAACTTCTAACGGGGTCAACGGGATATTGCTGCGCGTGTTCGGCAATCCACGCTTCAGCTTTGCGCAAAACGGAGGCATTGAATGCGCCAGCAAGCCCCTTGTCCGAAGTGACCACAACCAAAACGGCGCGTTTTATTTCGCGTTCCGCCAAAAGTTTTGGCCGGTATTCGGTTCTCTGCGTTACGTTCCCGAGCATTTCAAGTGCGGCAAGCGCGTACGGCCGTCCGTCAAGAGCGAAACGCTGGGAGCGCCGCATTTTTGTGGCAGACACCGCCTCCATCGCCTTAGTAATTTGGCGTGTATTTTTAACCGATTTGATACGTTGTTTTATACTCTTGACAGATGGCATAGTATTATGCTATAATTAACATGATTCCTGAGGTATTCTATATCGAGTGCCCCGAGGAAGGTTTCCTGGCGGTCAGTGGGTTGCCTTTCAGCGCTTTATACGATTCCGCTCGAAAGGAGAGACCTACGGTACGAAGGAGCTTAGCTCCGGCTTCCAGGATTTGAATCGTTCTATAGCAATTCCGGTGTGGCGTCGAACCCCCAAGGAGCCTAGCGGGGTCAGAATCTATTTTCTGATAGGCCGTCCTAAGGCACCGCACGCATTAAACCGGTCATTGCTGAATAAAAAACCTCGCCTTCTATAGCCTCCTATTTCGGGGGCTATATCTTTTTAAACTCTTCAATCACTTTTTTTAATTTTTCTTCCGTCTCCGGTGAAAGTTCTCCCGAGGTTTTGATATCCTCCAGCATATCGCCGTGCATTTTTTCCAGATATTCCAAAAATTTCTTTTCAAATTGTTTTATATCCAATACGTCCATGCCGTCCAAATATCCGTTGATGCCGACATAGAGCACCACGACTTCTTTTTCAAACGGAATCGGTTCAAGGTCGTTTTGTTTCAAAAGTTCCGTTAAAATTTGTCCGCGCACAATACGTTTTTTTGTTGATTCATCTAAATCCGTTGCGAATTGTACGAATGCGGCAAGTTCTCTGAATTGCGCCAAATCAAGGCGGAGGCGTCCCGCCACTTTTTTCATAGCTTTGGTCTGGGCCGACGACCCGACGCGCGATACAGAAAGTCCGACGTTCACCGCGGGGCGCACCCCCTGATAAAACAAATCAGGCTCAAGATAAATTTGGCCGTCCGTGATGGAAATCACGTTTGTCGGAATGTATGCCGATACATCGCCGAGTTGCGTTTCAATAATGGGGAGAGCTGTAAGCGACCCTCCGCCGTTCTCTTTTGAGAGTTTTGCCGCGCGCTCAAGAAGCCGTGAATGAAGATAGAAAACATCACCCGGGTACGCTTCGCGTCCCGGGGGGCGGCGAAGCAACAAGGAAATCTGACGATAGGCGTTTGCGTGTTTTGAAAGGTCGTCATAAATCACAAGCGCGTCTTCGCCTTTTTCCATAAAATATTCGCCAATCGCGCATCCGGCAAACGGTGCTAAATATTGAAGGGGTGCGGGCGCCGATGCCGGGGCTGATACCACAATCGTATATTTCATCGCCCCGCGTTTTTCAAGCTCCGCGATAATGCGCGCCACTTTTGATTCGCGCTGTCCCACGGCAACATAGATACAAACGGGCGTTCGCCGCGCAGTGTCGTATTGTTGATTAATAATCGCGTCAATCGCAATCGCGGTTTTTCCGATTTGGCGGTCGCCGATAATAAGTTCGCGCTGTCCCCTGCCAATAGGAATCATAGCGTCAATTGCTTTAATACCCGTATGAAGCGGAGTATTTACGGATTCGCGCGTGATAACACCTGGCGCGATTTTTTCAACCGGATTATATTTCGCGTTTGTATCTCCAAAAAAAATCGGACCTCTGCCGTCTTCCGGCTCTCCCAGCGCGTTTACTACGCGCCCGATAAGTTCTTCTCCCACGCGAAGAGAAAGCACCCGTCCGGTTCCTTTGACGATGTCGCCTTCTTTAATTTTCAGAAAATCTCCGAGAATAATGGCGCCGACAGAATCCTCTTCAAGGTTGAGCGCGATTCCCCGCACTGAACCTCCGGAAGTTTCTATTTCAATCATTTCCTGCGCCATGACATCAGATAACCCGGAAATGCGGCATACCCCGTCGCCCACTTCAAACACGCGCCCGATTTTCTCGGCTTTGATTTCAGCTTTAAATCCCGAAATTTCCTGTTTTAGTTTTTGAATGACATCATTTGACATAGATTTCACAATATACCAATATTCTTAAGTTTACCAGTGTATCTGTTGCCCATATTTTTATGTTCGTTGGAATGATTTAAGAAACTGGACAAAAGTTTTTCCGTATGGGGACAGAGTATGTTCAACCGCAGTGCCGCGGTATTTTTTATTGATAAGACCCGCTAAGTATAAACGTCGTGTATGTTCCCCGATGGTTTTTTCGTTTGCCGAAAGCATTTTAACAATATCCCCGAGTGTTATCTTTTCCCGTTCTGCAAGAAGCAATAAGATTTGAATTCGGTAATGATTTGCCATGCCCTTTAGGTGCCACTCCATTTGTTTTGCCGTTTTGAGTTTTGTCATAGCGTATTATATACCCCAATATTCTTAAGTTTTTCAGGATATTGTAATTGTGGTCTTATATATAGAAATTTATGATGTATGAAAAAGTTTTTGTAATCTTGTTTGTATACTTCCGTCAATCAAAATTTCATCATTAATCATTACTACCGCACCTCCGAGCGTTTCTTTTTTAATGACGACGCTTGGTTTTTCTTTTAATTTCAGTGCGTGCTGAATGTGAATAACGATTTTTTCATTTTCGCGCGCAAGCATAATTTCTACGTCTTTCATATCGTGTTTTTCTCGATATTGTTTTTTCAATTCCTGCACTATGCGTGGAAGTTTTATAAGGTCGCCGTTTCGCCGGAGAATATATAAAAAATTTCGGAACGCTTCTTTCGTAAGCAATTTTTCCGGAATTTCCAGAAGCGCAGATGCGTAAATTTTTGGCTGATATTTCATGATATATTTTTTAATTCCGCAAGTGTGTTTTTAATAAGCATATCATCAATTGATTCGGGTGATTTTTCAATTATTTTTGCCACCGCCTCTTTCAGAAGCCCGCGGGATTCGCGCAGTATTTCCTCTTCCGTTTTCAGTTTTTCTTCGCGGATTTTTTGTTTGGCTTCCAAAACAACCGCTTCAGCTTTTTTGTGCGTTTCTTCCAATATTTCCTTTTCACGTTCTTTTGCTTTTATTTCCGATTGCGAAACAATGCCAAGCGATTCCTGGTTTGCTTTCGTAAGAATTGCTTGTTTCTCTATATCTGCTTCGGCAAGGCGCTTTTGCGATGCCTCCGCGGCCTCCAGCCCCTCTTTAATTTCTTTCCGCCGTTTTTCAAGCATATTCAACACGGGACCATATACAAATCTTTTTAGAATCCAGAAGAGAATAAAAAAATTCACCGCCTGCGCCAACAGAAGTTTCCAATTGATGCCGAACTGATGAGCAAACTCGGACAATGATGAAACGATAAACTTGATAAATCGTCCCGCCGAAAGCGGGACTTGATGAAGCTGTTAAATAATTTCATCAAGCGAAGCGATTCACCATTTTCACCGTCTTTACACGAATTTAAGAATGAGCGCTACCACAAGCGCGTAAATCGCGATAGCTTCGGCAAATGCGATTGCCAAAATCATGGCGGTTTGGATTTTACCTCCCGCCTCCGGATTGCGTCCGATCGCGTCCATCGCGCGGGATGCAAGCCAGCCGATGGCAATCGCGGGACCCGTAATGCCGCCCGTCATGATCGCGGCAATCGCTAAAAATTTTGCTGTTTCCGCATCCATATATGTATATTTGTATAATTAGTACGCATTTGTATATTGGTATCGATACTAATATACGAATGATGCTAATGATACGAATGAATTAAGATAATTATTTGGTTTAATGAGAAGAATGCTCTGCTACGGCAATTTTAATAAATACTAATGTTAACATGGCAAATACCAGTGCCTGGATGAATCCGACGAAAATTTCAAGGAAAAGAAACGGAAGCGGAATAACATAGGGGGCAAGAAATCCTATAATTAAAAGGAGCACTTCCCCCGCAAAAACGTTCCCAAAGAGACGAAACGAGAACGAAACCATCTTAGCAAATTCCGAAATAAATTCAAGTATCCCGACAAACGTTTCTATGGGGTTTTTGAGAGTGAAATATTTGCGCCAATGGCCGAAAAAACCTTGTACTTTCATCCCGAAAATTTGCACCGCGACTACTGCAATAATGGCAATCGCAAGGGTGAAATTAAGGTCGCTTGCGGATGAGCGAAACAGAGGTACGAAAATTTCTTCACCGTGTTCCCCCTGCTCATAGAGGCCCAAAGCACCAAGAATGGGCAGAATGCCGAACCAATTTGATATAAGAACAAAGAAAAAAATGGTGGCAACTAAAGAAAATGCCTTTTTGGCGATATCATGGGAGCCCAAAATTTCTTCCACAAAATTAAAAAATCCGCCTACTGCGAATTCTACGAGTGTTTGTATTCGTGATGGGATGCGCCGGATTTTTTTCTTAAAAGCAATTCCCGCCGTAAAAAAAACAGCGACCACGAGCCAGGCCATCAGTATCGTATTGGTGAGGGGAAACCCGAAGAACTCCCCTATTTGTTCGGCATGGATGACAATCTCCATAATGTAGAAGCAAATTAAAACGCAAGCCGTAACGCAAAATTAGACGCAAATGGCGTTTATCGTTGCGTTATCATTTGCGTTTATCATTGCTTCTATGTCAAGAAAGGTATCCCCACGTCTGCAATTTATCGCTGTCGGTGTTCCAGCGGATGCCGATATCGGTTCGATAAAACATATCGGGCACCATGATATTTTTAATGCGGGTGTATGCCTGATGCCGCGCCTCATGCATTGTCGTACCCGACCCCGTAATCACCAGAAGCACACCCGACTCCCCCGCGATTCTCCACACTCCTTCTTCCAGCTTCACGTCTTCAATATGAATGCCGTCGAGATTTTCTGCTTTTTTAAAAAGAATTGGCAAATCGTGATATAAGTCAAGAGTTTCCCGCTCTTTTTTTACGAAATATGATGGCACCATGATGCGTACGCCAACTTGAAAGCCGCGCTTTGTCCGTAATTCAAAATTTTCTCCCCGCGCGAGCTGAGAAAGCCATTCACCCGTTGGATTTAAAATTCCCTCAAGCTGTATCTGAATCGTGGGGTAGCCGAAACGGCTTGTGAATTCAAGAGGATAGATGCCCCTGCCATTCACAATGCAGTTAATATCTATGTACCCGACACAGCCGGATTCCGCAAGAGCCGGCTTCATCTTTTCAAGAGTCGCATGAAACAACGTATTTGGTTTTGACCAAAACATGGCGGTTCCCATCTCGCCCGCCAACGGGCCGATATCGCCCGGAAAGACGCGCTTGTGCTCAAAATTTACGTTAACCGGCATGATAAATTCTTTGCCGTTGAAGAATGCCCCAACCGCAACTTCCACGCCCGAAATGAGTTTCTGAAGCTGAAATACCGGCGCTTTCTTTTTCCAAACATTTTTATTTTGGTCCAAAAGTTCCAAAAGGTCCTTGCCGTCTTCCTCCTGTCCTAAAAAGATAAAACTCATACCGCTTGGTTTATTGCCGCTTGGTTTGAATACATACCGCGCAGGGTTCTCTTTGATAAATTTGATCGCTTCTTCGTAATCAGAAAATTGCCATTGCGGAAGAATGTTAACGCCGTATTTTTTCATCTCCATCTGTCCGAATTCACGATCCATTTCAAGCTGGTCAGTATAGGCACTTCCCCCGATGACCCATTTCCCCTTTTTTCGCAATTTATCAGCAATTTCACCAAATTCCACGTCATCAAAAATAATAACATCCGCCCAGTCCTGATGGGGTTCCCACGCGTCCACTTTTTCAATAAAGCCGTTATAAACATCTTCATCAGTTTTCGCTTTGATGTACGCTTTTACCTGGTGCCCTTCTTTCTTAAGCGTCCACGCCAAATCGCCGCTCAAACTTTCAAGCGACACGAATAAAAATTTAAGCGGGGCCGGCGCGTGGTCTCCCCCGTTTCCGTTTTTTGATTCTCCGTTTGTTTTTTCTTGCGTGGTATCTGCTCTCATATTTAAAATGATACGCCGAAAACTTTTTTTTACAACCTGTGTATAACTTATTTTTCGTCCATTTCGATTTTAATTGAAATGGCATACGAAAAATAACCCGCCTAAATTTCCGAGAAATTTACGAAGGGTATACAAATTCAGTACAGATATAAATTTATGTGCTGGGTAGATAACGGAGAAGAAAAGAAAAAAGCCCCAAAGGGCTTAGAAACCACGCTTGTGCTTATTAAGTTTCTCATTTAATTTTTTAAGCTGTTCTTTTAAATCGTCAACGGTTAGATTATACTTTCGTACTTTTTCCAATGAGGGTTTTAGACATTGTGACCTCTTATCTAAATACGGTGCGTCGTCGTGGAGTCTCAGATCAATGAGGGCGCAGTTATTAGGATTATCACAATTGTGGTATTTCCAAGATTCAAGTATTAGACCACGTCGATCTACGATGAGGCGCCTATCACGCCCATTACGCGTTGATGGGATGTTAAACGAGCTAAACCGTAATAGTAGACAATCATCCGATTGAAGATTTTTTGATTTTTGAACGAGCTTAATCAACAAATCTAACACTTTTTTCTGTTGAGTAACGAGGCTCATTGTTTCTCCATTTTTCTAGAGCACCATGGAACGTCGTATTTTGTAAGATAACATGTTTCACTATTTTTTGTCAAACCCTACATATTGAATTTCCTCCTCCAGCATCACGCCGTACATCCGGTGAACATATTCTTTTATAAACGCGATAAGCTGTATCACCTCATCCGCGGTGGCACCTCCTTCGTTTGTAATATAATTTGCATGCGCGAAAGATACTTCCGCGTTGCCGATGCGTTTGCCCTTGAGCCCCGCGTGGTCAATTAAGTAACTTGCGGGGATGGTTTCGCGGTCTTGAAATTGAGTAAGTTCGGGAAATTCCTTAAGGAGCCGCGCTCGATTTTCCGGCTCATTCGGCCATTTAGGATTCTTAAAAATACACCCCGCACATTTGGCACCAATGTCCTGCGTTTTGGAGCGCACCCCGCTAATTTCTTTGATGCGATTTTGAATTGCCGATTGTTCTCCTTTTTCTCCCTGAAACGTCGCGGAGAGAATGATGAGATTCGGGTGATGCTTAAAAATTGAATCGCGGTATCCGAACGCGCAATTTTCGTTCGTCAGTGTTTTTTCTTTTCCCGTTTCAATATCATAGACGGAAGCTGAAACAAGAACGTCCTTTATTTCTTTTCCGAATGCGCCCGCGTTTCCCCGCACCGAACCGCCGATACTTCCCGGAATTCCTATCCCCCACTCAAATCCCGCGATAGAATGTTTCGCGGCCTCCACGACCAGCCGCGGCATGGAAATACCCGCGTCAGCCCGAATGATGCCCGTATCTTCATTTGCCGCGATTGTGTTCAATTCATTTTTTATCACAATACCGCCAAATCCTTTATCCGCGACAAGAATATTTGAACCCGCACCTAGCATAAAAAACGGCATGGTTTTTTCTTTCGCGAAATGCAGGGCTTCAATAAGAGCGTCTTTTGTTTTGGCAACCACAAAAAAGCGGGCAGGCCCCCCGATTTTAAATACGGAATATTGCGCGAGTTGCACGTTTTCTTGGACGGTTATAGTCATATTTGATAGTATAGTAGAGGTATGGCAAAAAAGAAAATTCTTTACGTTATAACAAAATCCAATTGGGGCGGCGCGCAGCGCTACGTTTTTGATTTGGCACAAAATTTGCCGAAAGATCGTTATGAAGTCATGGTGGCCGCGGGCGGCGACGGTCCTCTGTTTAGTCGCCTGCAGGAAGCCGGCATCCGGACGATTTCCATTCCGTTTCTTGGGCGGAATATTAATCCCGTGAAGGAGCTTATTTCGCTTATCTCGTTTTTAAAGATATTTTGGCAGGAAAAACCCGATATTGTTCACTTGAACAGTTCCAAGGTGGGTGGGCTCGGGGCGTTCGCGGGACGCCTCGCGGGCATTCCTTTGATTATTTTTACGGCGCACGGCTGGCCGTTTGCCGAAGACCGCTCACTTTTGGCGCGCGTCGTTATCTGGTTTTTAAGCTGGTGCACGGCATTTTTTTCGCATGTGGTTATTGTATTGAGCAAAAAAGATTTTTGGATGGCGCAGAAATTTCCGCTGGCCGCGAAGGATAAGTTTATTTTTATTCCAAACGGCATTAATGAACCGTCTATCGGATTTTTGTCGCAAAGTGAGGCGCGCCGCGCGTTGAAAATTTCGCTTCCCCCTTCGTTGGTATTGGTCGGGTCGTTGACGGAATTCACACACAATAAGGGTGTCCGTTTTCTGGTTGCCGCATTGCCGGAACTTCCCAAAAAGGTGAATCTGGCGCTCATGGGAGACGGCGAAGAAAAAAAAGATTTAATGCGCCTCGCCGAGAAACTTGGCGTTGAAGACCGGGTGCATTTTCTCGGATACCGGATAGACGGTGCCCGGTATCTCAAGGCATTTGATATATTCGCGTTTCCTTCGTTAAAAGAGGGACTTCCGTACGCGATTCTTGAAGCGGCACTTGCGACACTTCCGATTGTGGCAACGGCAATCGGCGGCATTCCCGATATTTTGGCGCACGAGAAACAGGCACTTCTTGTTCCGCCGAAAGATCCCAGGGCGCTCGCGGAGGCAATAAAAAAACTCATCCAATCAGATGAGCTTTGCGCACGTATTTCCCGCTCGGCGCACGCGCACGTGCATGACGCCTTTTCGTTTGACCATATGCGCGACAGAACGTTTGAAATTTATGCTTCGCGTATTTTATAATCCGAATGATACAAATTATTATCCGAATGCTTCGAATTTCATTCGTAGATTTGGATTATATTTCGGAAAGTTTTTTCAGTTCCGCGATTCCATCCTCAAATCGTACACTCGGTTCCCACCCAAGCAGTTCTTTTGCCCGCGAAATATCCGCGAGCGTTTTTTTTGGCTCAACGCGGGGTTCAACAAATACCGTTGGTCCGCCGATAAATGATGCAATTTCATTGACGGAATAATTCTTTCCGCTTCCGATATTAATCACCTCTCCCTTTCCTACTCTGTCAGATTCCATCGCAAGAAGATTCGCCCGCACCACATCCCGCACATGCACGAAATCGCGGGATTGATTACCATCGGGCACAATCGGCAAGGGTCTCCCCCCGCGCTTCTCCTTCAAAAATCTCCCGATTACAAGAGCATACGCGCCCTCTTCCGATTGGCGCCGGCCATACACATTAAAATAACGCAGAGAGACGGTTTGTATACCATACAGAAATGAAAACAACCGGCAATAGAGCTCCCCTACGTATTTTTGCAGTCCGTACGGGCTCATGGGGTTTACGGGCGCGTTTTCAGATGTGGGGAACGAATCAGGATTGCCGTAGACGGCACTTGACGCGGAATAAATAACTTTTTCCACCTTTGCGTCCTTTGCTGCCTGTAAGACATTCAATGTTCCGTTTAAATTCATATCGTGGCTCGTAATCGGGTCTTGAATTGACGGCTCTACCCGCGGAAACGCCGCCAGATGAAAAACAAAACGCGCACCGTTGAATAGGGGCGCGATTTTTTTGAAATCACGAATATCCATTTCGTGAAGCGTTGCAGCTGGATGTATATTTTCTTTTTTGCCGGTTGAAAAGTTATCAACGACGTGTACATCGTATCCTTTTTCAACCAACGCGTCTTGAACGTGTGAGCCGATGAATCCCGCTCCACCTGTCACAATAACTTTTGTTTTTTGAGTCTTGGTCATAATGTGCTTTTGAAATAGAGAATAGTTTTCGCAAGGCCATCGCCGAGAGACGTGATTGGCTGCCAATTAAGAACTTCTTTCGCAAGCGAGATATCGGGCTTCCGTTGTTTTGGGTCGTCTTCGGGAAGAGGTTTTAAGACGATAGCGCTTTGCGACTCCGTAAGAGCAATGATTTTTTGCGCCATCGTATATACGCTATATTCATCGGGATTTCCGAGATTGACCGGCCCCACGTAGTCGCTTGCCATAAGCCGAACTAATCCTTCAATGAGGTCATCAACATAGCAGAATGAACGCGTCTGTGAACCGTCTCCGTATACCGTTAGGGGTTCGCCCCGAAGCGCTTGCGTGACAAAGTTTGAAATAATGCGCCCATCATCTGCCCGCATATACGGGCCATAGGTATTGAAAATACGCGCGATACGTATGGGAACATTATACTGGCGGTGGTAATCCATGCAAAATGCCTCTGCCACGCGTTTTCCTTCATCGTAGCAGGCGCGGATACCAATCGGATTCACGTTGCCCCAATACGTTTCTTTTTGCGGATGTTCCAACGGGTCGCCGTATACCTCCGAGGTTGACGCGAAAAGAATCCGCGCGCCTGTTTTCCGGGCAAGCTCAAGCATGTTGACCATCCCAAAGACGGAGGTCTTAAGCGTTTTAACGGAATCCGCCTGATAATGCGGAGGTGATGCGGGGCACGCGAGATGATATATCGCGTCAATGCGCTCAAGCTCAAGCGGTTCTATAATATCGTGTTGGAGAATTTGAAAATTTGGATTTTTCAGAAGGTGCGCGATGTTCTCATTTTTTCCCGTATAGAAATTATCAAGACAGAGCACTGCGTGCCCTTCATGAATAAGCCGTTCGCAGAGATTGCTTCCAAGAAACCCGGCGCCACCCGTCACTAAAACACGCCTTGTTGTAACCATTGTATTTCTCCTTTTTAAGACACAACGAGCTTATGAAAGAGTACCATCTAAAATTCCAAACTACAAATCCCAAATCACAAATTGACGCAATGCGTCATCCTGAGGGAGTGAAGCGACCGAAGGAACTCCGAGTTCCTTCACTTCGTTCAGGACGACCTTCGGTCGATTTGTAATTTGATGCTTAGAATTTGTGATTTTTATCTCCCCTGTTGCGTCACAATAATCATAATCGTCCTAAAAAGAATTCCCGCGTCCAATACGAATGAACGGTTCTTGATATAAAATAAGTCGTACTGGAGTTTTTCCATCGCGTCTTCCACCGACGAGCCATACGGAAAATTCACCTGCGCCCAGCCGGTAAGACCGGGCTTTACGAGATGGCGCATGGCATAGAACGGAATTTTTTCTTTTAGGATATCCACAAACTCGGGGCGTTCCGGCCGCGGACCTACAAACGACATGTCGCCTTTCAATACGGCAAGAATTTGAGGTAATTCATCGAGCCGCGTTTTTCTTAAGAATATTCCTGCACGCGTTACACGCGGGTCATCTTCGTCCGCCCACCGGGCACCGTTCATTTCGGCATCCGCCACCATAGAGCGGAATTTTGTGATTTCAAAAATGACACCTCCCTCTCCTACCCGTTTTTGGCGGTAAAAAATTGGCCCCCGCGTATCCAGTTTGATACAAAGCGCGATAACAGGAAAAAGAAGAAGAAAGACAATGCCGAGAAAAAATGCCGTCAGCATATCAATAGCCCGCTTCATCGCGTCATACACGTTTTTCCGCAACTCGGTAAGATTTTCAAGAAACCATACCTCTCCGATAAGCGATACGGGAATTTTTCCCGTAATACTTTCATAGAAATCGGCAAATTCCACGATGCCGATTTTAAGCGGAAGCGCTTCAAAAAACATGCGTACGATCGTTTGATTGCTTCGAATATCCTGTGAAATAACAACCGTATCAATCGCGAATTTTTGAATGGAGACGGTTAAACTATGGTTAAAAGGAATAACGGGAAGCATGGAAAGCGCCGGTACCGCGGGATGCTCCCCCTCCGCCGCCATGAAGACTGTGGGGCGGTATCCGAATTGCGGATTATTCAGAAGAAATTGCGCGAGAGAAATAATTTCATCATTGAGCCCAAAAAAAAGCACCTTTTGTCCTCCGGAGCGCGCGAACAGGTGATTTGCGTACATGCGCCATACAAAAAGAAACGGAGTTGCAATCGCGATTTCAAGAAAGAGATTTCTTCGCGGCGTAATTTCAAAGACGGAAATGAAATAAAAGAAAAATACTCCGAGAAGCGTATTGATTGCCATGGCGCGAATAAGCTTTTCAGAAAACTCACGGGTATTTTTTGAGATGCGGAGGTCATACAGCCCCGTGACATAAAAAATCACGACCCACATGAAAAATACGAAACTGAACGGAAAAAAATGCTGCCGGATGAGAAATATATCCGGAGGCGTCCAATATCGTATGACTAACATCTCGCCAAGCGAAAGATAGAGAATCGCAATGTCGCCGAAAAGAAGCGTAAGTTGTTTGGTACGGGAATGCCGTTGCATAGTATAAAATACTAAACTCTAAATCCTAAATTCTAAATAAATTCAAAATTCGAAATATCAAATTCAAAACACGTCGTTTAGAATTTAGAGTTTAGGATTTAGAATTTTTTGTGCGGGGGTAGCCGAAATTTATTTTTATCTTCTGCTTTTTCAGCAGGCGGTCGTTATACGTATCCATCGCGGCAAGAAATGAATAGTCAATACCGCGTGCGCGGAAAAATCCGATGAGCGATTTTGTGTCTTTAGGAAAACACGAGCCCGAATATCCGCGAAACCCCTCGTACCACACATTCAAATGCGAGGGACCGATACGGGGTTCCGAAGCGACCGCGTTTTGCAGAATACGGTAATCCGCGCCTGTTTTCCCGCATGCGTCCCAAAACGCGTTTACAAATGTAACCTTCATCGCAAGAAAACTATTTACAAAATATTTGATAAATTCCGCGGTTTCCGCCGGCATGGTCGCCATATGCGGAGCTTTCGGCAAAAGTGATAAAATTTGTTTTGCGTACGGCTTTGATTGTTTGGTGTAGCCCACAATTTGCATGGGAGGACGCACAAAATCTTCATCGGGATATTTTTCCCGCAGAAATTCCGGATTGAGCAAAATTTTTAATTGCGGGAATCGTTTTTGCAGGCGCGCGATAGTACCGGGTAGTACCGTTGACCGGACAACAACAATCTTATTTCCCCTGATATTTTTCAATGCTGACTCAAGGAATGAAGCATCCATACTCCCCTCCTTTTTTGAATAAGGCGTATTGACGCAGACAAAAATAATATCCGCTTTATTGACCTCTTCGGGCGACCCGATGTGTTTTCCGGTGTCGTAAAAAAATAAGCGGTATTGACGGCGGTTTTTTTCAAAATACCGCCGTAACGTTCCGCCTAAAAATCCAAGCCCAATGATTCCAATGTGGTCCATGTGGGTTAAACAATATCCTCATATTCTTAAGTTTGTTAGGATATTGTAAATATATTCTTATATATTTCCTGTTTTTCTCCTTTGTTTCATATCACGCGTTTCACAGTTCATGAAGATTGTGCGCTTTCATCCACGCGTATGATGACGCGAGTCCGTCGGCAAATTTCGTTTTCGCTTTCCATCCGAGCAGACGCTCCGCTTTAGCCGCACGTATTTCTTCTTTGTGAATTTGCCCTGGCCTATCGGCAATATGAATAATTTTTGAATTGCTACCGGTAAGCGACAGCGCAAGATGCGCCATCTCATTCACCGAAACTTCTTCTTCGGTTGTAATGTTAATAATTTCGTTTGTTACCCCGCTGTCAACCACGCGCGCAGTGCCCTCAACAATATCGGACACGTGGGTAAATGTACGTGTCTGCTCCCCTGTTCCGTGAATGGTGATGGGTTCTCCTCGCATAGCCTGTTTCAGGAATACAAACGGAGCAAGAGCGGCCCGCATCCCCTCTCCGTAAAATGTTGCAAGGCGAAGCATGGTATAGTGCAAGCCGAAGTGGGACGCGTATCCCAGAATGACGTGTTCCCCAGCAAGCTTGGAATGCGCGTAAATTTCAGTCGGTTTCGGATGCGTTGTCTCATCAACCGGATGCGTGTCCGGATTGCCGTAGGCGCAGCAGGTTGAAGCATAATGCAAAATCGCTTTATGCTTTGTGCACGCATCCGCGACATTAATGGTCCCAACAATATTAATATCCATTGTTTCGCGCGGATGTTCGCGCGCCCAGTTTAAATCAGCAACCGCCGCCAAATGATATACAGCATCTTTTCCCTGCACGGCTTTTTCTACGGCGTTGTAATCAAGCAAATCCTGTCCATCCACAATATCAAAAGAAGTCACGCGGTGCCCGCGTACTTCAAGCGCTTTCGTGAGGTGCTGGCCGAGAAATCCCTTGCCTCCGGTCACGAGGATGTTTAGTTGTTTATTGTCTACCATTGTAAAAAAAGACAGTAAAAACTTAATAAAAGTTACACCCCAAAACACTAAACACTGAATTCTGAACGCTAAATTTATTCGCGTCATTTTCGGCGTTTGACGTTTAACGTTCGGCGTTTCATTGAGAGAGCTGTTTAATAAACGCCTCTGCCGCCGCTCCATATTCTTCCGGATTCAGACGCGCTGCTTCCTCGGCCTCTTTAATCGCGTTTTGTTTATCCCCCATCCGCGTATAAATATCGGCGAGATACGCGTGATACGGAGCATTTTCTGGCTGTAATTCTGACGCGCGTTTGTAAAATTCAAGCGCTTCGGAAAACTTACTGACACGAAGATACGCGTTACCAATGGTAAGAGCGTCCCGTGCTGCCTCCTCATAATTGTAATAACGTTCCTTTTTTCTGATTTCAACCACTTCGTTGATGGCTTGCTTTGCGATAGCATCATACCCGCCGCTCAAAATAGCCATCACAGCGAGATTCAATTGCGCCTGCAAAAAGTTGGGTGCCAAGGCAACGGTCTTTTGCATAACCGCGATGGCCTTATCGGTCTGATTGGCATTCAGATACAATTCAGCAAGCATAAAATACGAGGGCTGTTTACCCGGACTCATCTCAATCGCTTTTAAAAGGTTTTCTTCTGACTTCTGGACCAGGGCCTGATCAAGGGCAAAACCGCTCTGATACATCGCACTCAGAAGGAGACGATATTTTACATCGAGCGAAATTTCTTCCCGTTGTTTTTCTGCTTCCGCAATCGCGAAACGATAAAATGCCTCCTGTTCTTCGCGGGGAGCTTCACGCGCCATAATGGATTCCGTAAGATGAGAAAGTTGTTCTCGTATTTCGGTTGCGCCAAAACTGTTATACGCAAGGGCGTTGCGAAATAATTCCTCCATCGCTTTGGGTTTTGGCTGGGATTCGCCGTTCACGCGAAGAATTTCAATAAGCGCTCTGGATTGACGTATTGGTTTAATATTGATCGTGTAGGAGACGGGGATAAGAATAATAAAACCAAGACCAAGAACGATAGCGCCTTTTTGCGCGGCATTCAGGGAAGAGGTTGTTTTTGTTTCAGAAACGCCGGCGGTACTATTCCGAAGCGTTTCAATATACGCAAGCAATGCGAAAAAGAGAATATAGGTATTAAGATTATCAAAAACCAGTACATTTTGAAGGAAATACGCAATCAGAAATACACCCAGCGTCATTCCTCCGAGCCACAGCGAAGGATTGTTGCGTACCGAACGGAGATACTGGCGTAGCGCGGCTCCTACGAAAATAAAAATCGTTAGATACGAAGCAAGCCCGAGAATTCCCGTATGCACAAGCCAATCAAAGAAAATGTTGTGTGAGCGGTCAAACCACGGCTCTTGGTCAAAAAGTTTTGGATTGTAATATTTGCTGAAAATCGCGGGAAAATTTTCCTGCCCCCAGCCCAAAAGCGGCCGCTCCTGAAACCCCTGATACGCCATGGACCATATCATAAAACGCGAGCGGGTGGTTTTTTCTTGCAATGAAATAAACGCGAATCGTGAAAAAATCGGACTTTCGCGGATAAATTTTGCATCGCGAATCAGATAAAAAAGAACCGGAGTAAGAATGGCGATCACCAGAACAATGCCCGCCGCCATTTTATATTTTTTTACATTGTATCCCTGCGCGGATGGCGCGAAAAAAATAAAAAAGAGAAGCCAGAGAATTAATCCAATGCCGGAGGCTAAAACAACGCCGCGGCTTGCGGTAAAAAGAATAATAAGCGCTTCAAAAAGAAAAAAAGCGCCATAGATACTTTTTTGCCATCGTTTCTCCGCATTCCAGAACAGAACGGAAATAACGGCCATGCTTAATAAAAGATACGCGGCGAGGTAGGTAGGATTTCCAATAGTGCCGTCCACGCGCACCCCGCCCTGGATTGATTTCAGAATCCCAAGTTTTTGAAACAGAGCATAGACGGACGCAATCAGGCTTCCCGCCACAAAAAGATGCCAAAATATTTTCCAGTCGTCTTTTTTTTGAAAAATGCTCGTAAGAATCGTAAAATATATTCCGAGATGCGCTATCATAAGGAACCCCTCCATTCGTTCATAGTTGGAAAAAAAGCTCCGATACGGATTCACGCCGAAAAGATCCGCGAGAAATACAATACCGACGAACGCAATAACAGCACCCAGGAGTTTTGATGGTTTCGGACGATATTCAGGCACTACCGTAATAAGCCCAAGCCAAAGCACAAACGCAATTTCGGTTGCAATACGAAACGTAAAATTCCGTCCGGTAATGAACGGAAAAAGCATAGAGCCCGAAATATAAAGCGGAAGAAACGGAATAATAAAAAGAAGCCCCGCGATAGACCAATAAAGATACTGCCGCAAAGAAGATGCCATAGAGTTTGAATAAAATTTTAAAACAATAACCTGTTTATCGTATCACGGAAATTTATGTTGGGCAATAATAAAAAAAGCGCGTAAATACGCGCATATTTGGTTTACTACCCGATTCCCTCGAAACCGTGCTCAAGGACATCACAAAGGTCCTCCCATGGGGGTTTCCCGACGGACAAACGAAATGCCGTGGGGGTTATCCGCATGGCTTCTTTTTCCGCGCATGAAAGGCTCGCGCAAAGAAAATGCCACACCGGCGTTATGATAGTTTCCGGAGCGCAAAGACTTACTGTTAGCATGACTTTTTTAGTAGAAGCGACTCGCTTCGCAAATTCGCGCGCTCGCCGCTCTTCTCCCCCGATATCAAAATACACAAGTGAACCAAAGCACGGTTCGCCATCCTCATCTACCAGCTGTTTTTGAGCAATGTCGTATTGCGGATGCGAAAGAAGGCCGGGATATTTTACGAATACCCCCTTCTTGCCCTCAAGCCACCGGGCAGTATACAGAGCGTTTCTCGCTCTGTGTTGTAACGCCGGAAATGTTTCTTCAAGCTTTTCCGAAAAATCCCACGCGGCTTCGTATGCCATAGTGCCGCCGAGATATGGAATCGGTTTAAATACTTCCTCGGCTGGCGGCATTCCCCATGCTTCTAATTTTTGATTCAAGGAAGAAACGTTATAAGCAAATATGGCACCGAGCGCTTGTCCGCGGCTCGCATGTTTCGAAAGCGCTTCAATAATGATATCGGAACCAAAACAAAGGGAGTTTTGAATAAACACGGAATTAAACGTAATATCGTCAATCAGAATAATATTGCGCGGCCGCGCCCAGTCGGCAATACGCCTTTCGTCAGTAATATCAAGGGTTGGATTCGTCAAACTTTCATGATGAATAAGTTTGGTATTCGGTCGTACCAAGCGATCCAAAATTTCTTCCAACGGACGTGAAACTGCTTCCGCGGTATGATAATACGAGACAGATACGCCAAATTTAACGAGATAGTTGCTGATAAACCCCTGTACGCCGGGATACACCGGCAAAGGAATAATTATATGGTCACCAGGTTTCAACAGTGTCAGAAGTACGCGTGAAATAGTTGACATGCCATCAGCAGAACACCATGGTCTGCTCGGCGAGATAGGATGCGGACCCTCAAAGGCGAGAAACGCGTATTTTTTTTCCAACTCCGCGTGGTTTGGATGTCCCGGCATTCTGCCATAAAACGCATCGCCGCGGCTGAAACACTCTTCAAATTCTTCAATGCTCGTAACCGCAAATGTATTACTCCGGAAAATCGGCATTTGGGTCGGAAATGGCGGGGTAAAGCGGAAACGAAAATCTTTCCCGATATCAACCAATTTTCCGTACCGGTCGGTATTGCGTCTCATTTTCATGGGATGTTGGCTCCTCTATATATCGTCAAAGAACAGCGCTTTTAATTCGTGGCATATTTTTTATAAAAAAGCAAGTATTATTTTTTTCTTCCCCAAAAATACAGGAGGTCTGCTGCCTCAATTGACTGGGGAAATATCCTGAATACAACATCAAAGAGTTTCAAGGGCGCCAAGAGCACCATAAAAAATTGCGTGAAAAAAAGATACAATTTCTTTGAGCGGAATGAAAACAAGATCGCGAGCCAGTACGTAAGCAGGGTTAAGAGCGCTGACATCGGTCCCGCGCGTACGCCCGTGCGCAGAGGCGCGAATGCAGAAAAATCTCTTTCAAGCGCCGTCCACGTCCATCGTTTAAAATCGCTGGGAGAGCCGTGGTATGGATGCAAAAAAGGAACGGTGATGTAAATATATCCTCCGGGTTTTACGATTCTGCTGATTTCCTGCGAGACCAGCTCGGGGCTCGGAACATGCTCAAGAAGAAATTCGGATATCACCATATCAACCGAATTATCCCGGAAGGGCAGTACGCGCGCATCCGCTACCACGTCAACATTTTTGAAAGGGAAAATATCCACATTAATAATTTCATCGCTGTATCGTCGCGTTCCCGACCCAAGATTGATAATAACGGGGTTCTGCGGCAGGGCACTACCAGCGGACAGGCGCATGGCTTTTTTTGCCGATAAACCGCCGTAAAGCACCGTGCCTATCGTATAGCTTAAAAATGTAAAAAGGCCGGGCCATCGTTTTATAAAGCTTTTTACAAGATTCAGCCCCGTGCGTATTTCTTCGTCATATTCGTTTCTGTCCATGATGGGAGTCGTGATAAGAACGCCGCTTTGTATATGGTATGTTGTGGCGCAGGCACTACATTGCAAAGTATCTCCAACCTTCTTTAGAGGAGATTTGCAACGGATGCAATACGTAATATGAAAAATTTTTTCGTTAAGCATTGGTTTTGGTAAATAGTATTTGTTTACTGTATATGATTCCCGCAACGGCTAAGGTAAGAAAGAAGGGATACGTGGGTATATTTACCCGCTGGGAAACATCAATAGAGGTAAGAAGAAGTCCGTGCGCCAGGCTGTACGCGCCAAGAAAAAAATATATAAGCAAAAGAGACGCTCTCGGAACCACGTTTTGTTTCCAGAGAGCGCGCGCGCCAATAAGGGAAAACAATATCGCCGCGGACCAAAATATTCTTCCGAGAATTGATAAGAGGGGTGCCGCGACGGATGAGGGTCCCTGCAGTACGCGGATGCGGATTTGTTCCGTTAAGAGCGGGAGAGAGAAATTGTGTACGATTTCCCGGAGCGGAACCGCGGAATCGGGTGTCCGGGTAG